>JBNLDE010000175.1:0-23096 GCA_050304175.1 Zhengella sp.
CCATAACCGCCGATCCCCTCGACAACGCCCGAGACCAGAAGTTTGGTCCTCGGATGCTCCGGCTCGCCGAAGGACAGCGCATTCATCGCCGCGATCGGGCGCGCGCCCATCGTGAAGACGTCACGCAGGATGCCTCCGACCCCGGTCGCCGCGCCCTGATAGGGCTCGATGTAGGACGGGTGGTTGTGGCTCTCCATCTTGAAGACGACGCAGTCGCCGTCGCCGATATCGACCACACCGGCGTTTTCGCCCGGCCCCTGGATCACCCGCGGCCCGGTGGTCGGCAAGGTGCGCAGCCATTTCTTGGACGACTTGTAGGAGCAGTGCTCGTTCCACATCGCCGAGAAGATGCCGAGCTCGGTGAAGCTCGGCTCGCGGCCGATCAGGTCGAGAATGCGCTGGTATTCGTCAGGCTTGAGGCCGTGGGCGGCAACGAGTTCGTCTGTAATGCGGATTTCGTTGGGGATGGTCATGGCGTCCGGTCGGTCCAGTGGGAGAGTTACCGCTCCAATAGCGCACCTTGGCCGGCAATACACCGTCTGATGCCGAAAAAACCGGGGGCAAGCCGATCAATCGAAGCTGATGTAGCCGGCGCGTCCGTCATCGAGCAGGCGACGGATCGTGGCGAGACCCTCGCGCACTTCCTGGCGGTTCTTAGGCGCCGAAATGCCGACACGGACATGGTGCGACACCTGGTCGGAGCGGCCCGGCCTGAACTCGTCGGCATCGTCGATTAGCACGCCACGCTCGGAAGCCGCGTGCTTGAAGGTCGAGGGCATCCACGGTTCGGGCAGGTCGAGCCAGAAAAACGGGATGTTCTGCTGCCACCGGAAGTCGTAGCCGGCCAGCATTTCGCGGGCCATGGCGAGACGCTCGTTGTTTTCGGCCGTGGTCTTCTCCAGCGTCTTCATGGCCTCGCCCGACAGCACCAGGCGCGCGCACAACTCGGCCAGCAGGAATGGCATGCCGCCGGTCACCATGCGGTGGGCGATACGAAGACGGCGCTGGAAATGCGGCGGGCAGTGGACCCAGCCGCCGCGTACGCCCGCGGCGACCGATTTCGACAGGCCGCCGACATGGAAGGTGCGCTCCGGCGCGAGTTCGGCCAGCAGCGGACAATCTTCCCCAGCCAGCGCGCCGTACAGATTGTCCTCGATCAGCCAGACATTGTACTCGCGAGCGATCTCGGCGATCGCCTCGCGGCGCTGCAATGGCAGCGAGGCGACCGTTGGGTTTTGCGCGCTGGTCATCACGAACAACATTTTGGGGTGCCGCTGGGCGCAAACCCGTTCGAAGTCGTCGGGCAGGATACCGTGATCGTCGGACCGGACCAGGGTGACGCGGCGGCCGATCAGTTCGGCGCTGTGGGCGACCTGGGAATAGGTCAGGTGTTCGAAAGCTATGCTGTCGCCGGGCGCCGTGACCGCGGCGATCGCGGCAATGACAGCCGCGTGGGCGCCGAGCGTCGGGACGATGCATTCCGTGGCGGGCTTGAAGGAGCGCGTGGACAGCCACCGGCTGCCGGCCTCGAACCAGTGGTCGGGAAAGCGCCTGGTGTAGCTGGCAACGTCGAGCGGATGATCACGCATGATCTGCGCGGTCAGCGCGGCGATGCTTTCACCCTGTCCGGTATCAGGGGCCGCGGTACTGTCGAAACGGATCTTTCCGGTCGGCGGGTCGAGATGGCGGGTGCCGCCGAAACTCACCTGTTCGGGCGATTCGGCGCTGCGGATCGCTTCCCGGCTGCGGTCGAGCACATAGGTGCCGCGCCCAACCTCGCCGCTGACCAGCCCTCGTTCGCGCACCAGAGCGTAGGCCCGACCGATTGTACCTATTGTTACCCCGATATCGAAAGCAAGATTGCGCTGAGGCGGTAATTTGGCGCCCGCGGGCAGCACGCCGCTCTCGATGTCCTTCTCGATGCGATCGGCAAGGCGGACATAAAGCGGACCCGGGCCGGTTGATAAATCGGGAATCCAATTTGTCATCATGACAATTTTCTATATTGCTTCGAAATTGGAGTCAATGCATGGGTACATCGCGGCGGGATATAGGATGCAAAGGCAAGAAAATGGGTACAATAGATACAATCGGCAGCGGAGCCGAATCCACGAGAACTTATTCCGTCAGTGCGGCGACCGCCCGCGAAGCCCTTGCTGCCCTGGCACGGCGCCTGGTGCGGTGGAGCGAAAAGCGGCGCACGCGGCGCGCGCTTCTTGCGCTCAACGATACCGAACTCAAGGATATCGGCATCTCGCGCGCCGATGCGCATCGCGAAGGCACCAAGACATTCTGGCGCTGAATGCGGGCGGACGTCTGGACGTATCGCCCATCGGTAAAGCGGATTACGCCTGACAGCCGGTTCCGCCAGTCGCCCAGCGGGTGACGTCGGCATTGATCCGTGACGACAGCGGTTTTGCGGTCAGCGGGCCGTAGGTTGCGAGTTTGACCGGATTGCCCGAACCCTCGATAACCAGTTGCGGCAGGCCTTGCGTCGCCTTCGCGCTGACGATGAGAATGCGCGGCTTGCCGGTGCGGGTGTCGAGTTCGGGAATGAAGCGGTAGGCGGCGAAGTCGCGCTCGCCCTTCCAGCATTTTTGCGCATGGGCGTTGACGCGCTGGAGCACGGCAACAGCGGCCGAGTTGTCGACGGTGGCGACAAGAGGCCCGCCCGCGCGCTCGCTGGCACAGGACGACAGGAACACGGCCATCGCCAGGACGGCGATCCCCAAGGCCTGCGTGAAGGGGCGGGTGAGCTCCGCCTTGCCGCGGTGATTCATGATGTTCCGCCGTCATTGGCTTTCTCGTTCCGACATGGCTAGCACCGGTTGCGGCGAGGGTAAATCGCCGGCCACCAAACTTTTCGGCGCGCAGGCGCAAACCGTCTGGCGGGGTGGCGCGAAATCTCCAGAATTCCATGCGAAACCGCAACGGCATGCCGCGTGGACCTGGCGAGTCGATCGTGCTTTGCTGTCGTTCCCATTCTCAAGCTGGCCGGAGACCGAATCGAGCATGTCCGCAGGCAAGTCCATCTGCATCATCGGCGCGGGGCCATGCGGGCTCGCCACAATCAAGAACATGAAGGACCAGGGCTTCACCGACATCGTTTGCCACGAACCGCGCGAGACGGTCGGCGGCATCTGGAACCATACGAAGGATGCGAGCCGGGCCAGCGTATATGATTCGGCGCATATCATTTCATCGCGGCGGCTGTCGGCGTTTCGCGGCTTTCCGATGCCCGAGGCTTATCCCGACTATCCCTCTCATGAGCAGATCCTTGCCTATTTCTCCTCCTATGCGCAGGCGAACCGCCTTACCGACCATATCCGCTTCGGATCGCGAGTGGTGAGCGCGCGCCAGCGCGAGCAGGGCGGCTGGACGATCGTGTCGAAAGGACCGGAGGGCGATAAGACCGAGGCGGCCGACGTACTGGTCGTCGCCAACGGTCATCATTCCGAACCGTTCGTGCCCGAGCTGCCCGGTAATTTCACCGGCGAGCAGATCCATTCCGTCGCCTACCGGTGCGCGGAGCCGTTCCGGGGGAAACGGGTCCTGGTTGTCGGGGCCGGAAACTCGGCTTGCGACATCGCCGCGGTACTTTCGCGAGTCGCCGGCCATGTCAGCCTGAGCATGCGCCACGCGCAGGCGATCATTCCCAAGCTGGTTTTCGGCCGTCCCGTCGACGTCCAGTTCGCCAAGCTGCAAATCCTGCCGCGCCCTCTGCGCGAAATGGCCGCGAAACTGGCGGTCGGCCTGGCGGTTGGACCCTACCGGAAATACGGCCTGAAGGAACCGGAAGGGGCGTTGCTTTCCATGCATCCGACCCTGAATTCGGACATTCTCGACCGTATCCGCCACGGCAAGGTCACGCCGCGGGAGGGGATAAAATCGGCCGATGGATCCATGGTAGAGTTCGAGAACGGCGACAACGCCGAGTTCGACGTCATCATTTGGGCGACCGGCTTCCGGATGGCCTTTCCGTTTTTCGAGGCCGGATTTCCGGCATGGCAGAACGCACTGGAGATCCCGCTTTACCTGAAGATGATGCCGGCCGGACGGGACGACCTGTTCTTCATCGGTCTGATCCAGCCGATCGGCTGCATCTGGGCGCTGGCGGACTACCAGGCCGAGCTGGCGGCGCGGCTCATTGCGGGCACGTGGACGCCGCCGAACAATGTGGGTGAGCGGATCAAGAGGCAGATGGCGATGGACGCGCGGCAGTTCGAGCGCAGCGCGCGCCATGCGGTCCAGGTCGATTTCCACGACTACAAGCGCAAACTGGAAGCCGAACTGGCGCGCGCCGCCTGATTGGACGTCGCGGATGGCGACGATCGGTCCGGGAAGCCCTAGCGCACGGCGCGCAAGACCTTTTGCCGGACTTCGCGGAGGATGATCTTGTTGGTGGTCATGGTCCAGTGCCCGGTCCCGTCCTCGACGATGTTCGGGCGCGTGCGGATATCGATATTGGTGACCGACCGCGACGAGGCACCGCTTCCCGACAGGCGCTTGCCGAGGACATTCTTTGACAAATAGTAGTTCAGATAATTGCGCACGCTCGGCGAAAGCGGGCCGCTAACGGTCGGATCGATGGTAACGACGAGATCGACCTTGATGCCATGCCGGCCGAGCTCCGCAGCCATGTGCAAGGCCGCATCCGCGCCGAACGAATGGCCGACGATCACAATGTGGCGAAGGCTCCGCGGATTGCTGGCGTACGCCTTGCGGATGTTGGCAGTATGGCTACCGGCTGTGACGTAGCTGAAGACTTCCGACCTGATGTCGCGGCCGTTCAGCTCACGGGCAAGCTCGTCAAGGCCCGTTGAGAAAACGCCGAGAAAGCCGCGGATCAGATAGACCTGCGAGATCTTGTCAGCCGCCGACGCGCGGACCGGTGCCAGCGAGACCGCGGCAATTGCCACAGCGGCCAGAACCGCGACTGTCGCGGCGCGGATCCGGGAGCGCGCCGCCCCGGCGAACGGAACTGCATTTCGAGTCCCCAACGCAACAACCTTTCTCGCCCCGAATCTTTTCGGCCTGCCGGGCAGGTTTTCGGCGACGATATTAAAGCTGCGCGGCGGATTCAATCGCCTCTGCGAAGGGTGCGACCGGCGTCAGTCCGGGCGGTCCGTTCAGGCCGTTGCCAGATCGAGCGCACTCTCGAACAGCCGACGGCCATCGTTGCCGCCATGGGCCGGCTCGATCAGGTTTTCCGGATGCGGCATCATGCCGAGCACATTGCCTGCCTCGTTGACGATGCCAGCGATGTCGTTGACCGAGCCGTTCGGATTAGTGTCCTCGGCGTAGCGAAACACGACCTGGCCTTTGTCCTCGATGCGCTTGAGCGTGTCGGCGTCGGCGAAGTAGTTGCCGTCGTGATGGGCCACCGGACAACGGATGATCTCGCCCTGCGTATAGCCATTGGTGAAGGCCGTCGAGGCGTTGACGACCTCGAGCTTGACCTCGCGGCAAACGAAATGCAGCGAGGCATTGCGCATCAGCGCACCGGGCAGCAAGCCGGCCTCGACCAGAATCTGGAAGCCGTTGCATACGCCCATGATACGGACGCCCTTGGCGGCCTTTTCGCGCACCGCGTCGAGCACAGGCATGCGCGCGGCAATCGCGCCGCAGCGCAGATAGTCGCCATAGGAGAAGCCGCCGGGGATGACGACCAGGTCGACGTCGGGAATTTCGGTGTCGGTCTGCCAGACGGTGACCGGAGGTTGGCCGGAGATTTTCGTCAACGCCGCGATCATGTCGCGGTCGCGGTTAAGGCCGGGAAGCAGGATGACGGCGGCTTTCATCGCTCTAGCCGATCTCCACCTGGTAGTCCTCGATCACGGTGTTGGCCAGTAGCTTCTCGCACATGGCGGTCAGGTCCGCCTCGGCCTTCTTGCGGTCGCCGCTCTCTAGCTCGACGTCGAACACCTTGCCCTGGCGGACATGGCCGACGCCTTCGAATCCCAGCGTGGAGAGCGCGCCCTCGATGGCCTTCCCCTGCGGGTCGAGAACGCCGTTCTTGAGTGTAACGGTGACGCGTGCCTTGATCACTTCCGGTTTCCTGTCGTCTTCGGCTTCGTGGCCGGGCCTCAGTGAAGCTTGTCCTTGCTGCCGTCCTTGTTGGAGGACACCAGCACAGGGCCCTTCGGGCGCGGCGGTTCGTTCTCGTTCATGATGCCCAGACGGCGCGCGACCTCCTGATAGGCTTCGACGAGGCCGCCCATGTCGCGGCGGAAGCGGTCCTTGTCGAGCTTGTCCTGGGTCGCCATGTCCCACAGGCGGCAGCTGTCGGGCGAGATTTCGTCGGCCAGCACGATGCGCATCATGTCGCCCTCGAACAGGCGGCCGCACTCGATCTTGAAATCGACGAGCTGGATGCCGACGCCGAGGAACATGCCGCACAGGAAGTCGTTGACGCGGATGGCGAGCGCCATGATGTCGTCTATCTCCTGGGGGCTAGCCCAGCCGAACGCGGTGATGTGCTCCTCGGAGACCATCGGGTCGTCGAGGGCGTCGGCCTTGTAGTAGAACTCGATGATCGAGCGCGGCAGGACCGTGCCTTCCTCGATGCCGAGCCGCTTGGACAGCGAGCCGGCGGCCACGTTGCGCACCACGATCTCAAGCGGGATCATCTCCACTTCCTTGATCAACTGCTCGCGCATATTGATCCGGCGGATGAAGTGGGTGGGGATGCCCATCTTGTTGAGGTTGGTGAAGATGTGCTCGGAAATCCGGTTGTTGAGCACGCCCTTGCCGTCGATGATCTCGTGCTTCTTCTTGTTGAATGCCGTCGCGTCATCCTTGAAGAACTGGATCAGCGTTCCAGGCTCGGGGCCTTCATAGAGGATCTTTGCCTTGCCTTCATAGATACGGCGGCGTCGGGTCATGGGAGCACTCGGATCGTTGGGCCTAAGGGCGCCGAAACACCGGGAATCGATGTAGGGCACGGCCGGCCATGCTTGTCTGCCGCGTCTCTAAACCAAAGCCGGCCAATGCTCAATGACGATTCCCGTCCTTCAACCGGAAGATTGGCGGAATGCGGCGATTTATTCCGCCAAGTCCTTTGCTTTCGGGCGGTAAGGGCGATAATTGGTTCAAACGGATTCCACACCGCTTCATACGGGAGAAACTATTCGATGAGCATGAACGACCGCGAAAAGGCTTTCGAGAATAAATATGCCCATGACGAGGAGCTGAAGTTCAAGGCCATGGCGCGCCGCAACAAGCTTCTCGGCCTGTGGGCGGCGGAGAAGCTCGGCAAGGCGGGCGACGAGGCGGATGCCTACGCCCTGGAAGTTGTTGCCGCCGATCTCCAGGAGGCGGGCAGCGAGGACGTATTCCGCAAGATCCGCGCCGATTTCGATGCCGCCGAGGTCAGCCAGTCCGATCACCAGATTCGCAGGACGATGGAAGAACTGCTCGCCGTTGCCGCCGAGCAGGTCACCAAGGAGTAGCCGGCGCGAGAGGCCATGCGGCCGGGGGCGTGCCGCCACCGGCCAATCCCGTTTTCCCCGCGATCTGACATTTAAGCGCGCTCACCCTGCCGGGATGGGGCAAGCGACCGATCGGAGATGCCGATGACCGCATCGACAAGCCTTGCCGAACGTCTAGCCGCCGGCGAAACGCTGTTTACGGCGTGGTCGGCCATTCCCGATGCCGTGACCGTGGAAGCGGTGGCGCGCACGGATTTCGACGCCGTAACGCTCGACATGCAGCATGGCGGGCACAACGAGGACAGCGTGCTGCGGTCGATCCCTGCCATCCTGGGCACCGGCAAGCCGGCGATCGTTCGCATTCCGGTCGGCCGTTTCGACATGGCCAGCCGGGCGCTCGATTTCGGCGCCGATGCGGTGATTGCGCCGATGATTAACGCGATCGGGGACGCGCGCGCCTTTGCCGATGCGATGAAATATCCGCCGACCGGAGGCCGGTCCTGGGGCCCGACCTTCGCAAATCCCAGGCGCGGCGGCGAGACCGGCCAGGCGTATCTGGAGCGCGCGAATGGCGAGACCGTCGCGCTGGCGATGATCGAAACGCGCGAAGCCTACGCGATCGTCGACGACATCCTCGCCGTCGACGGAATCGACGGCGTGTTCGTCGGCCCGTCGGATTTCTCGATTGCGTGGACGGGCGGTCGCGAGATCAACCCGAAGCATGAAGGAATGCTCGAGGACGGTATTGCCCATATCGCGGAGCGGGCGCGGGCGGCCGGCAAGGCGGCGGCGACCTTCGCGGTCGATCCGGCGCAATGCGGGCGGTTCGTCCAGCTCGGCTACTCGCTGATCGCGATCACGAACGAAATGTCCTACATGGCCGTCGGCGCCCGGGCGTTGATCGAGACCGCGCGCCGGTCGATGGACGAGACCGGACGCTAGAAACGAAAAAGGCGGCCGAAGGCCGCCTTTCTGTCGTGAACTTGTCCTGGCCGTTCAGTCGCTGAACAGCTTTTTCAACGCCGAAAGCGAAGAGTCGACCGAAAGCGTGGCCACGAACCGCGCCGGATCGACGTTGGAATCGTGGTACCGCAGGTCCAGCGTGACGGTGTCGGCGAACGTGCGCGAGACGCCGGCGTCCCAGGCGACCTTGGTGACGCCGAGCCCAAGCGACCCGAAGTCCGACCCGACCTTGCCGGAGACGGTCAGTTCGAGCGGCAGGCCGCTGACTTCCACTCCCGCGGCGCCCCAGTTCGTGTTGAGCACGACGTCGTGGTAGAACTCCAGACCGCCCGAGAACTTGTCGGTAAAGGCATAATTGCCCTTGGCGTAGAGCTCGCCGCAGCAGGAGCCGCCCGGGGCGTAGAAATAGTGGACATAGCCGAGATCGAGCGAGAGGTCGCCGAATTCGGGGCGGATACCGCCGTAGACGTCGATTTCGGCATTGCCGCCGGTGATCGCCGGGCTGACACTCGACGCCCACACGCCGGCATAGACCATGCCGTAGGAGGCTTCGACATAGCCCTGAACCGCCGGGCCGGCAGATTGCGAAGTGCCGCGCGAAACGTAGTCTGTGGTAAACGCGGCGCCGAACGCGATATCGAATGCCCAGGTCGGCGTTTCGGCGGCAGTGTCGTCTGCCGCCCATACCGGTGAAGCGCCAAGCATCGCGACGGCGGTGCAGGACAAAAGCAGTGTGCGGATATTCATAGAAGGCCCCTCAGAAAGCTGTTTAGGAGCCAAGATGGCGGGCCGAACGCGAAAGAAATCAACGAAAATGTTTGCCGGCCAATCAAATCGGCGTAACAGTTGCCGAAATGACACAGCGCAACATGAATTTCAGTTTATTTCAAAGGCAGTTGCCGCACTTGCGAACAGCGATGTGGCCATTCTTTGATCACCGGTTCGGGCGCTATGGCGACAGGCGCGAGACGAAGCGGGCGAAGGTCAGCGATCCTTCGGGCCAGGGACCGTGCCCTGACTCGGCATTGAGGTGTCCGGTATTGCCCGCGTCGATGAACAGCGAACCCCAGGCGCCGGCCAGATCCTCGGCGACGGCGAAGTCGCAGAACTCGTCATTGCGGCTGGCCACGACGATGGACGGAAACGGCAGGGGATCGCGCGGATAGGGGCCAAAGGTCATCAGGTGGCGCGGCCGGACGGCCGGATTCGAGGTGTCGGGCGGGGCTACGAAGAAGGCGCCGGCGACCTTGGGCCCTATTTGCGACGCGGCGAGCACGCAGATGGCGGCGCCGAGCGAATGGCCAACGAGAATGACCGGCTTTTGCGCTTTCTCGACTTCCTCGACCAGACGGCCGACCCAGTCGTCGCGAACGGGCTTGGTCCATTCGGCCTGTTCGACGCGGCGCGCGGTCGACAACCTGGCTTCCCAGCGCGACTGCCAATGGTCGGGTCCGGAATTGGTGTAGCCCGGGACGATGAGGATTTCTGCTTCGGCGGCTTTCATACGCGCCGACATAATTGCGGCGACCGGCGAACTCAAGCCCGGCACTCGCCCGCGATCCCCTCGATCCTCCGGCTGGCGGCGATGCTGTTCATACTGTTTATCGCCTTGCTGCTTGTGGCGCAGGGGCTCTATGTCGAGCTGTTCGGCACATTGCCGTCCGGATCGATCCCCGAATTCTTCAACAACGTACGATCAACCGATACTTGCCGGTCGCTGATCCTCTGGGGCAACGGCGTCGGCTTCCTGTTCGCCGCCGTCGTGCCGGCGATGACGGTGGTGGCGTTTCCGCTCCTGCTCGACCGCGACATCGGTGCCATCGCGGCGATCGATACCTCGGTTAGGCTGACGCCGGCCAACCCGACAGTGACAGCCGCCTGGGGCGTGATCGTCGCCGTTTTGCTGGTCAGCGGCGCGTTTCCATTCTTCGCGGACCCGGCGGTGGTGATGCCGATTCTCGGCCATGCAACCTGGCATCTGTACCGGAGTGGCGTTGCCAGCTGACCGGCAGCGAGCAGGACGCGAATTATCGTGCGGCCCTGAGCGGCAGGATGGCTGCAACAGAGCGGCCGCGCGGTCACCACCACGCGGCAAGGGCCGTCGCGGCAACCACCACGAACACGGTGGCGAGAACGCCGGTGAAGCGGCGGCGAACGGCTTTGCAGACCGCGTCGTGACCGGCGTCGAAGTCAAAACGCTCCATGACGATCCGGTCGAGGGCAACGCCGGCGCCGAGCAGGGCGCGCACAGCATGTTCCATCATCGCCGGCGGGCCGCAGACGAAGGCTGTGGTCGCGGCGATATCGTGGTTCTCCATCAATCGCGCCACATGTCCGGCATCGCAGGTGCCTCTTTCGCAGGACGGACCGTCGCCTTCTTCGTCGGCCAGGTAGAGTGCGGCGAAATCGAGATCTGCCGCGGCAGCGGCGATTTCGTCGCGCACGACATGACCGGCCGGGGTGCGGGCGCCGGCAATCAACCGAACGGGACGGGTGTCCGCCTGTTGTGACAGTTCCCGAATGATCGAAAGAATCGGCGCTACACCAATTCCTCCGGCGATGAGCAGGATCGGCCCCGGGCCCGCTTCGCGGAGCGTGAAGCTGCCGTGCGGGCCATCTACACCGACGGGCGTGCCGGCAGACAGCTTCGAAACACCTCCGCTCATGTCGCCTGCATCCCGGACCAGGAAACGCAGGCGCGGCAGGTCGGTGGGCGCAGAGGCAATGGAGAACGGGTTGTCGGTGACGGTGTGACGCCGGCCGACGGTCAACCAGGCGAACTGCCCGGCTTCGAAATCGAACGTCTGGCCCGCCGGCGCAGTCAGGACCAGTTCGCTGACCGTTGGCGTGAGGCGCCGCGCCCCGTCGACCACGAATCCGTGGCGGAAAGCCTGGACCGGGCGAATAACATAGACGAAGGCCAGCGAACCGAGCGCCAGGGCGGCGACAAGCGCGATCGCACCGCCGCCCAACGGGTCGGCCATGAAACGGGCATTGGCGAGGCCATGGTGCAGGGCAAGCGCCGCTACGGCGACGGCCGCGACGCCATGACTGAGGCGCCAAGCCGGGTAGGGCAGGCCGCGGCCCCTGAAATAGCGGGCGTGGATAACGACAAGGAGGGCCAGACCCGCCGAGACGACACCTGTGACGAGGGCAGGATCGGTGAAGTAGGAAACGAAGCGGCCCGTAACGTGATCGAGGTCGAAGTGGTGGCCGCGAAACAGGAACAGTACGACATGCGCCGCCGTCATGATCAGCGCCGCGACGGCGGCGAGGCGATGGAACCCCATGGTGCGGTCGAGGCCGATACGCCCCGAAATCGCCTCGAACCGACCGGAGGTCCAGAACTGCATCAGGAACATGGCGAGCGCCGCGATCCCGGCCGCGCGGGCCAGGACGGGCAGGACGGTTGGTGCATGAACCCCGCCGATCCACGCGGCGGCGAGAACCGGCCCGGCGGTCAGGGCAATGTAGAGGGTGACAAGCGCGGTCCCGGGAAGCGCCGGTTTGGAGACGCCATGCTGATGCATTTGAAAAGCCTCACGACGACATTGCCATCACGACACGCGAACACTGCAACCGGGCGTGCCGTCCAGCCTTGATTTGGCTCAATCGTCACATGGTACCGGCTCCGGGGTGCGCGGCCGAAATCCGCGCCATGGCGATCTGTGCGGCTGATTCAGGAACTCGCCGCAAACCGCTGTTCCTGCTGTGACATCAGCCGTTCTGTCAGCTCTCGCCAAACACCCGCTTGAAGATCGTGTCGGCGTGCTTGGTGTGGTAGCCGAGGTCGAACCGGCTGCGAATTTCCTCTTCGGACAGTGCGGCGCGGACATCCTTGTCTGCCAGCAGTTCTTCGAGGAAATCGACCTGCGAAGCGCCCGAGGCCTGGTAGCTTTCCCATACCTTCATCGCGTTGCGCTGGACGAGGCGGTAGGCGTCCTCGCGGGACACGCCGGCTTGAGTCAGCGCCAGCAGGATTCGCTGCGAGTGAACCAGCCCGCCGAGACGGTTCATGTTGGCCAGCATGCGCTCGGGATAGACGAGCAGCTTTTCGACCACGCCGGTGAGGCGGGCCAGCGCGAAGTCGAGCGTCACGGTGGCGTCGGGTCCGATCATGCGCTCGACCGAGGAGTGCGAGATATCACGCTCGTGCCACAGCGCGACATTCTCCATCGCCGGCATAGCATAGGAGCGAACCATGCGGGCGAGGCCGGTGAGGTTTTCGGTCAGCACAGGGTTGCGCTTGTGCGGCATCGCCGACGAACCCTTTTGGCCCGGCGAGAAATATTCCTCCGCCTCCAGGACCTCGGTGCGCTGCAGATGGCGAATTTCGGTCGCCAGCCGCTCGATCGAGGAGGCGATGACGCCCAGTGTCGCGAAATACATGGCGTGACGGTCGCGCGGGATCACCTGGGTCGAGACCGGTTCCGGCTTCAGGCCCATCTTGGCGGCAACGTGTTCCTCGACGCCCGGATCGATATTGGCAAAGGTTCCGACGGCGCCCGAAATGGCGACGGTCGCGACTTCCTCGCGGGCGTTGACCAGGCGTGCCCGGCAACGGTCGAACTCGGCATAGGCCTGTGCCAGCTTGACGCCGAAGGTCGTCGGCTCCGCATGAATGCCGTGACTGCGACCGATCGTGACGGTGTCCTTGTGCTCGAAGGCGCGCTTTTTGAGCGCCGACAGCAGGGCGTCCATATCCGCCAGCAGCAGGTCGGCGGCGCGCACGAGTTGGACATTGAAGCAGGTGTCGAGCACATCGGACGAGGTCATGCCCTGGTGAACGAAACGCGCATCCGGGCCGACGATTTCCGCCAGATGGGTCAGGAACGCGATAACGTCGTGCCTGGTCTCGCGTTCGATCTCGTCGATCCGGTCGATGTCGAAGGTCGCCGCGCCGCCTTTCTCCCAGATCGTCTTCGCGGCGTCCTTCGGGATCACGCCGAGCTCGGCCAGCGCATCACAGGCATGGGCCTCGATCTCGAACCAGATGCGGAACTTGGTCTCGGGCGACCAGATGGCGGTCATTTCTGGCCGCGAATAGCGAGGGATCATGTCGGATATCTGCCTGAAAATTGGAGTCGGGAGCCTGTTAGCACTGGTTGGCCGCAGGCTCAACGCGGCTTTCGCGCCCACCACAAGCTGATTGCAGCAAGCGCGGGCACGCCCAGCGGCAGATATTGGCGCAATCCGCCGACGCAGAAATAGTAGACCGCGGCCCCGGAGGTGTAGAGAAACTCGGCCAGGCCGTAGCGGGACAGAAGCGGGCCGTGCCACTGGACGAAGTACAGGCGGAAATACTGCGAGAACAGGAACGCCGTTGCCGCGATGGTGAAGCCGGCGAAAATCACGACGGCTGCCGCGAAGCGCTGGGTCCGGCCGTGGAGCCGGCGGCGGTCAAGCAGCCCGAGCGCGACCAGCGCCGGGCAGAAGGCCAGCAATCCGCCCGCGAAATACAGGACGGCGATCCGTTCCCAGGCTCGCTCCAGCTGCCATTCGCGGTGCCAGATGAACACGATCGCGCTGGCAGCCATGATGAGCGCCCAGGCCGCCGAACCGAAAAGTGCCAACGGCCAACCCGGCAGGACAGCTGCCTTGGATTTCATGCCTGGCCGGGGATCGGTCGCCACCTCGTTCAACCCGTCTGAGTCGACCAGGCTGGAAACAGGTCGCCCTGGCGCGGCGTCGCGGCGAAAACGCCGCGCGCGATCGCCCGGGCCATGGTGGCCGATGCGGCCGCGCAAAGATCGATGAACTCGTCGCCTTTCGGCGCGTTGCCGGATGCGCCGGTCGCCATCGAGAAAACGAGGTCGCCGTCGAGTGGGGTGTGGGTCGGCCAGATGGCTCGGGCAAAGCCGTCATGGGCGGCAATCGCCAGCCGCTTGGCTTCGGCCTTCGACAGAACCGCATCGGTGGCGATGATCGCGATGGTGGTGTTTTCGATCGCGTTCTTGCGCATGTCGCGGAACTTGATGCGCAGGTCGGTTGCGTCGGCCGGCATCGGGGTGGGCAGGCCGAGGCCGCCAAACTCGTCGCCGAGCTCGAAAGGCGCCGCCCAGAAATGGCGCGTGTCGCCCACCGTGACCGAGCCGACCGGGTTGGCAACCGCAAGTGCGCCGACCGTGATGCCGTTGGCGAGGACGGTCGAGGCCGAGCCCAGTCCGCCCTTGGCGGTCGCGGTCAAAGCGCCAAACCCGGCGCCGGCGGTGCCGAGCGCGAAATCGGCGGACGCCGCGACAGAGGCGGCATAGCCGAGGTCGCGATAGGGCGAAAATCGGCCCCAGCCCTTGTCGCCGCCATTGGCGAGGTCGAAAATGATCGCGGCGGGCACGATCGGGATCAGGTGGGGTCCGATCGTGAAACCGCGGCCCTGTTCGCGCAGGGCAGCCTGGACCCCGCCCGCCGAATCGAGCCCGAAGGCCGATCCGCCCGACAGGACGAGGGCGTGAACCTGCTCGACCGCGTTGTGCGGCTCCAGCAGGTCGGTTTCGCGTGTGCCGGGCGCTCCGCCCAGCACCTGAACCGCCGCAACGCAGGGGTCGTCGGGGATCAGAACGGTCACCCCGGTATTGACTGTGGTGTCCTCGGCATTGCCGACCTTCAGGCCGCCAATATCGGTGATCAGGTTCCTGGGACCGGATTTGAAGGCCATGATCAATCAGCGCTCACGAATTCCGCGCCATTCCAGACGAACAGGCGATAGGGGTTGCCGGTTCGCTCACCGGTCTGGTCGAAACCGACGCGGCCGACCGCGGTGTCGAATACGGGGCCTTCCAGGCGTGCGCGCCACCCGGCAAGATCGGTCCTGCTTTCGCCGGCGACGGTCAGCGCGATTTCGGTGGCGGCATACGAGGGCAGGAAGTATCCCTCGGGAACGATGCCGCGAGCGGCGAATTCGGCTGCCAGCTTCGGCTCCGCGACACGCGCCGACAAGCCGACCATCAGCGTGCCAGGCGCCAGTTCGACATCGCCCTCGGCGGCCAGCAAGGCCTCGCCGCCGGCGATTGTGAGGTCAAGACCGAGCTTCGCGGCGTCGCGTCCCAAAATGGCGATGTCCGGCCGGTCACCGCCGGCGAAAACATGGGATGCGCCGGCCTTGCGCAGCCGCCCGACCATGCCGATCTGGTTGTCGAGTTGCGGGCGGAACGTGTCGAAGAAGGCCGGTTTGTGGCCTTCCATCTCCGCGGCAAGACGAAGGCTTTCGGCCAGGTCGCGCCCGTAAATCGTGCCATCGTCGATGATGGCAAAATTGTAGGCGCGCCAGCGCTTGAGCAGCAGGTCGGCGGCGGCCTTTGCCTCTGCGTCATCGCGCGGTGCCATGCGCCACACGAGATAGCCGGTCTTGTAACGGCGGTCGGTCAGGGCGTTGGCGCGGACGCCGGGCGTGATAACGGCGATCCCCGCCGCGGTCAGGGCGGGCAGGGCGGCGTTGATGGATTCGGTGCACAAAAATCCCGTGACCACAGATACGCCGGCATCGATCAGTTGCCTTGCCGCGGCCTGGCCGCCCTCGGCACTGCATGCCGTATCGGCGGTCGCAAGCTCGGCGCCCGCCTGTTGCACAGCGGTTTCGGCGCCGGCGCGCATTTGCGCGCCAAGACCGGCGGCGAATCCGGTCAGGGGCGCGGCCAGGCCGACGGTCTGCGCGCGCGACGGCCCAGCGGCGCACAGGGCAATGGCCAGGATCGTCGCGATCGGTGAGATTGGACGCATGAACAGGTTCCGCTCTTCGTAGGCTCCTCGATAATGGCTCGCGCCGGACGGCGCAACAGCGATGGATTTTCGCGGCGGATTTGCCACGGGATATGTTAGGGATCGGGAAATGGCGGGCGCGATGAGGGGGGCTGGAATGCGCGGACGGTTACGGCGGTTTTTCGACGGCAAATTCGGGGTGTTCGCGCCGACCGTGGTGTGCATCATTGCCTATGGTGCCGCACTTGCAGCAGCGTGGCTGACGGTCGGCGCCTGGGCCGAAGGTTCGCCGCTCGGCGCAGCCCTTGCGGCAACAGTGGCGTCAACATTTGTCATTTTTCTGTTCGCGACCCTGTTCGACAACGCTTCGGTCTACGACCCTTACTGGAGCGTCGCGCCGCCGCTGTTCGTTGCCTTCTGGATCTGGCAGGCGGGTGAGGATGCCGCAAATGCACGCGCCTGGATCGTGCTGGCGCTCGTCAGCGCCTGGGCGGCGCGGCTGACCTGGAATTGTATGCGGCGCTGGCCCGGCATGGAGCATGAGGATTTCCGCTATCGCGACCTTCGCGACAAGAGCGGACGATGGTTTCCGCTGGTCAACCTGACCGGCATCGAATTGTTCCCGACGCTGCTGGTGTTCCTCGCGTCGATCCCGCTCTGGCTCGTGTCGCAGTCGCCGCGTCCGCTTGGGATCGTCGATCTCGTCGCCGCGGTGGTGGTGATCGGCGCGATCGCGATCGAAACACTCGCCGACTGGCAATTGCGGCGGTTTCTCGGATCGGACCGGCGTCCCGGCGAAATCCTGACCGGCGGGCTGTGGGCGTGGTCGCAGCATCCCAACTATTTCGGCGAGATCAGCTTCTGGTGGGGGATCTGGCTGTTCGGATATGCGGCCGATCCGTCCCGGGTCTGGACGGTCGCGGGACCGCTGGCGATGACGGCGTTGTTCGTGTTCGTCTCGGTGCCGATGATGCTGGCCCGCAAGCGCGCGCGCCATGGCGACTACGATGCGCAAACGCACGGCATCGCGGTGCTTGTGCCGCGTCCGCGGACGACCCGATAATCAGCAGCCGGCAGCTGCACGAATGGCCGGTTCGACCGGCTCGGCGAACAGCCATTTGGGCAGTTCGTCGACGATCATGCATCGCTTGGCCCGATCAAGCCCCGGATCGCCGTTGAGGTCGGCGATGAGGGCCTCGATGCTGTCGGCGCCTTTGGCGACCTCCAGACCGCCGCCGCTTGCTGTATCGAGGCGCAGGAAGGTTCCGTTGCCATAGGCGGGCCAGACCGGACCGGCGTTGCTCGAGGGCACGCCGTTACCCGCAAACGAAGCCCAGTAGGCGCCCATGGTCCGGCCCAGTGCCTCGCGGTCCACTTTGGTATCGTCCTCAAACAGGATGAAATCGGCGTCGCCGAGGTGATGGAAATTGTCGAAGACGAACGGCACCTCGAACCCGTGGGCGGCGCCCATCAGGCTGTGGAAATCGATAAACAGGAACGAGCCGCCGTCATCCCAGTCGAAACGGTAGGAATAGACGTCGTCGTGGCCTGCCGCGGCCATCGCGGCGGCGGGCTCGTCGACGGCGCGAATGCGCCAAATCCGTGAGATGTAGCCGGTCAGCGCGTCATAGAACTCCTGGTCGCGGACGACCGGCAGCAGGCCGAGTCTGTATTTGACCAGCCGCTTGTCACTGGCATAGAAAAGTTTCATCTCGTCCCGGTTCGAGCCGAGGATCACCGGAACCGCCCGAAAGGCCTGCGGGTCGGTGAACACGTCGCGCAGCGGGGTTTCGGGAAGAGCGACTCCATCCGAAATCATCCGCGGCACGTCGATGAAGCCCGGCTTGTCCTCGAAGACGGCGAAGAACTTGTCGAGCGGCAGGGCGCGAAGCTCCTCGGCCGAGGACACACCGAGCTTTGCCAGGATCCTGTCGGATGTGTTGGGTCTCGCCGTTCCGTTTCCCTCTGCGTCGGCCAGTGACAAGCTGTCGAAGCTGCCGGACTGGACGATGGCGCGGTGAAACAATCCTTCCGCCAGGGGCGAGGCGAGCAATGCCACAACGTCGTGGCCGCCGGCGCTCTCGCCGAAGATCGTGACATTGTCCGGGTTTCCGCCGAAGGCGGCGATATTGCTTTGCACCCATCCGAGCGAAGCGGCGAGATCGAGCACCGCGAAACTCGCGGCCCTGTCCTCCGGCACCTGGGCGCTGTCCCGGATCGCCGCATTGGCAAACCAGCCGAGCGGGCCGACGCGGTATTGAACCGCAACGACAATGACATTCTCGTTTATTGCCAATTTGGAACCGTCATAGGCGCCGGAACGGCCCCAGACATTGCCGCCGCCATGGATCCAGACCATGACCGGCAACGCCTTTTGCACAGCGTCGGGCGGGGCATAGACGTCGAGCGTGAGGCAATCCTCGGTACCGACAACCAGACCCGGGTCAAGTCCTTCATCGGCATCGAACTCGTTGGTGAGCTGGGCACAGCGCGGCGCCTCGGCCAACGCCTTCCTTTCACCGGACCAGTGGGCGGCTGGCCGCGGCGCCCGCCAGCGGTTGTCGCCGGCCGTCGACGCCGCAAAAGGGATGCCCCGCCATGCGTGGGCGCCGGCTTCGGTCACGAAACCGACCACTTCGCCCTGCTCGGTGCTGCGCCTTGTCTGGGAAGCGGCCTCAGGCGGCTCCGGCTTGTTGGCGCTGCACGAAGCCAGAACGAACAAGACGAGCATTGCGGCGAGGCGGTTCATAACGTGGCCTTCCAGGTCGATCGATTCCTTCAGCTGTCTGCACGTGGGAATTGTGGCGGCGCACTTCAACGCGCCAAATGCAAGCGCGGCGAAACAACGCGCCAGTGCTGCCACCGGATTGCATCCCGCAGCCCGGCGGTCTGCATCCGGGATATGTTCCGCCTTACGAAATCTTATCGTTTTTGCGGTTTGATCTGCTGGATGGGCTCGCTTCGGTTGTTGGGGCGTCGGCACGATCAGCTTGTTTGCCGGCCACCGGTTCCTATATAGCGGCGCAAAGGGTTCGGCGGCCAGACCGGACGGAAAACGGATACGGAACGTGCTCAAACAGACCAAGATCGAGCCCCAGGCCTATCGCGAAGCGATGGCGCATTTTGCGGGCCACGTGCACATCATCACCACGGACGGCGTGGCCGGCCGGCGTGGCACGACGGTCATCGCGGCCTGTTCGGTGTCCGACGATCCGGCGACGGTTCTGGTGTGCCTCAACCGGCACAACGAGAAGAATGCGGTGTTTTTCGAAAATGGCGTGTTCGCGCTGAACACGCTGACCGACGCGCACAAACCGCTGGCCGATGCGTTCTCGGGCCTGACCGGCCTGCCGCAGGAGGGCCGTTTCGCATTGGGCGACTGGGCGAAGCTCACGACCGGCGCCCCCGTCCTCAAGGACGCGCTGGCCGTATTCGATTGCGAGGTTGCGGAGGTGCATGATTTCGCGACGCATCGTGTGCTTTTTGGCAAGGTGACAGGGCTGTCTCTGGGGGATAGGCTTGAACCTCTGATCTACTTCAATCGCGCCTACCGTTCGCTCTGACCGGCAGGCGGCAGCCTGCGGGAGACGGTATGGAATCGACGACCCTTCCACAATCGATCGACGAGACGCTGGCGCTGCTCGAACGCGGCGACTACGTCGCGGACCGTTCGCTCGCCACGGTGCTGTTCCTGGCGCTGCGGATGAAACGGCCGCTATTCCTGGAAGGCGAGGCCGGCGTCGGCAAGACCGAGATCGCCAGGGTTCTCGCGGGCGCGCTCGGCCGCGACCTGATCCGCCTGCAGTGCTATGAGGGCCTCGACGTATCCTCGGCTGTCTACGAGTGGAATTACGCCGCGCAGATGATCGAGATCCGCATGGACGAGGCGGCCGGCCAGGTCGACCGCGGTGAAATGGAAAAGAACGTCTTTTCCGAACGCCACCTGATCCGGCGGCCGGTGCTGCAAGCGCTGGAAGGCGGCATCGGCGGCGCGCCGGTGTTCCTGATCGACGAACTCGACCGCACCGACGAGGCATTCGAAGCCTTCCTGCTGGAAATCCTGTCCGACTACCAGGTGACGATCCCCGAACTCGGCACGATTAAGGCGGACCAACCGCCGATCGTGATCATCACGACCAACCGGACGCGCGAAATTCACGACGCGCTGAAACGGCGCTGCCTGTATCACTGGGTCGACTATCCCGACGCGAAGCGCGAACTCGAGATCGTGAAGCGCAAGGTGCCGGACGCCAACCAGCGCCTGTCGGCGGAAGTCGTCGCCTTTATCCAGAAACTTCGCGAGATGGACCTGTTCAAGGCGCCGGGCGTTGCCGAAACGATCGATTGGGCTGGCGCGCTGACCGAACTAGACAAGGTGGCGCTCGATCCGGAAACCGTGTCCGACACGATCGGCGTGCTGCTGAAATACCAGGACGACATTGCGCGCATCGGACAGGGCGAAGGCAATCGCATTCTCACCGAGATCAAGCGGGACCTGTCGACGGCGGCGGAGTAGCTCTGACCCCATGGCCGAAGAGATCAAGACATACGGACCATCCAGACCGCTGCCGAATGCGGCGAAGGCCGATGGCCGGCTGGCCGACAACATCATCTATTTCGCCCGCACCCTGCGCAAGGCCGGCATGCGCGTCGGACCGGCTTCGGTGGTCGAGGCGATCGAGGCGGTGGAGACGGCGGGTATCGGCTCGCGCGACGACTTCTACTGGACGCTGCATGCAGTCCTGGTCAACCGGCGCGAGGACCACGCGACATTCGACGAGGCCTTCCGGCTCTACTGGCGCTCACGCGAACTGATCGAGAAGATGCTGGCGATGTTTTCGCCGCAAGCGATCGCGGAACGCGAGGAACGCAAGAAACGCGCGGCGGAAAACCGCGTTTCGCAGGCGATGTTCGAGAACCACCGGGAAAACATGCCGGAGCGCGAACAGGAAGAAATCGAGGTCGACGCCCGCTTCACCTTTTCGGGGCGCGAAGTGCTTCAGCAGAAGGATTTCGCGCAGATGACGATCGAAGAGATCGCGGAGGCCAAGCGGGCTCTGTCCGAATTGCGCCTGCCGTTCGACCTGGTCAAGACGCGGCGTTTCAGGGCCGATCCGCACGGGCGCCGCACCGATGCGCGCGCCACCATGCGGGCGGCGATGCGCACGGGTGGCGATTTCATCGTGCCAAAGTTCCGCTCGCCGCGGCTTGTTCATCCGCCGCTGGTCGTGCTGGCCGACATTTCGGGCTCTATGAGCCAGTACACCCGCATTTTCCTGCATTTCCTCCATGCGATCACCGCCAGCCGGCGCAAGGTGCACACATTCGTGTTCGGTACGCGGCTGACCAACCTGACGCGGCAGATGCGCCATCGCGATCCCGACGAGGCGCTTGCCGATTGCACGGCGACGGTCAAGGACTGGTCGGGCGGGACGCGGATCGGTGAGACACTGCACGAGTTCAACCGGCTGTGGTCGCGCCGCGTCCTGTCGCAAGGCGCGATCGTGCTGCTGATCACCGACGGGCTGGAACGCGACGACGTCGGCAATCTCGAGGTCGAGATGGAGCGGCTGCACAAGTCGTGCCGGCGACTGATCTGGCTCAATCCCTTGCTGCGGTTCGAGGGGTTCGAGGCGAGGGCGCGCGGCGTGCGCGCCATGCTGCCACATGTTGACGAATTCCGCGCGGTGCACAATCTCGAGGCGATCGGCGATCTTGTCGCCTCGCTTGGCGACGGACGGAAGGGCGAGACGGATCCGAAGCGCTGGCTCGGCAAGACCGCGCAGATTGCGGCCTGAAGATGACGCGGAAGGAAAATGCGATGGAGCAGGCAGACGTCTTTGACGAAGAACGCGATCCGCTGATGATCGCGGAAAAGTGGATGGCCGAAGGCAAGGACGTGGCGATCGCGACGGTCGTGGAAACCTGGGGGTCGGCGCCGCGACCAGTCGGCAGCCATCTTGTGATCAATGCCGACGGGGATTTCCAGGGATCTGTGTCGGGCGGTTGCGTCGAGGGTTCGGTGGTGGCCGAGGCCGTTGACATCATCGAGAGCGGCAAGCCGCGGATGCTGGAATTCGGCGTTGCCGACGAGACCGCCTGGCGGGTCGGGCTGTCCTGCGGCGGCCGAATAAAGGTCTATGTCGAGCGGTTGGGATAGGGCAGGCCAAGATGGATCCGCTTCACCTGAAGAAACTTAATGCCGCCCGTCGCGCCCGCCGGGCCGCCATGCTCGTGACCAATATGGGCGACGCGCGCGACCGCATCGTCCACGAGGGCGACGAGGTTGCCGGCGAGCTGGGCGAAGCGATCGGCAAGGCGTTCCGTTCGGGCCGGTCGGCGCTTGTCGAGGCGGACGGACAGTCCTGGTTTCTCAACGTCCACCTGCCGCCGGCGCGCATCGTGGTGATCGGCGCGGTTCACATCAGCCAGGCGCTGGCACCGATGGCCCGCATCGCAGGCTTCGATGTCGAGATTATCGATCCGCGCACCGCCTTTGCCTCGCCCGAGCGGTTTCCCGGGACGGCATTGCACGCCGACTGGCCGCAGAACGTGTTCGAGAACCGCCCGCTTGACGCCTATTCGGCGCTGGTCGCGGTGACGCACGATCCCAAGATCGATGACCCGGCGCTGTCGGCGGCCCTTCGGTCCGGCTGTTTCTACATAGGCGCGCTCGGCAGCCGGAAAACCCACGCCAAACGCGTCGAACGCCTGCTGGAAGCCGGCTTCCACGCCGCGCAGATCGACACGATCAAGGCGCCGATCGGGCTCGATATCGGCGCCGCAAGCCCGGCGGAAATCGCAGTTGCCGTCCTGGCGCAGATCATCCGCGCGCTGCGCACCCGGGGCGTCTCGGATGCCCGGCCGGCCAAGGGAGAAGCCGCTTGAGCTTCGGGACGATCGCCGTCGACAAGGCCAAGGGCGCCATCCTGGCGCACAGCCTGACCGCGGGCAAGACGCGGCTGCGCAAGGGCACCCGTATCGGCGCGGCGGAGATCGCCCTGCTCG
>JBNLDE010000176.1:0-20025 GCA_050304175.1 Zhengella sp.
GTTCCATTCGCCGGCGAAATGCGTTCGGAGGCTGAAGTTTCCGACCGCAAGAAGGTCGTCATTCTGGGCGGCGGTCCAAACCGGATTGGCCAGGGCATCGAATTCGATTATTGCTGCTGTCATGCCGCCTTCGCACTGGCCGACGCCGGCTACGAGTCGATCATGATCAACTGCAACCCGGAGACCGTGTCCACGGACTACGATACCTCCGACCGGCTCTATTTCGAGCCGCTGACCGCCGAGGACGTGCTGGAGATCCTGCGCGCCGAACAGGAGCGCGGCACGCTGCACGGCGTCATCGTGCAGTTCGGCGGCCAGACTCCGCTGAAGCTTGCCGACGCGCTGGAGAAAGCCGGCATCCCGATCCTCGGCACCTCGCCTGACATGATCGACCTTGCCGAAGACCGCGACCGCTTCCAGAAGCTGCTGATGAAGCTCGACCTGACCCAGCCGAAAAACGGCATCGCCTATTCGGTCGAGCAGGCGCGCCTGGTCGCAGGCGAACTCGGCTTCCCGCTGGTCGTGCGCCCGTCCTACGTGCTCGGCGGCCGCGCCATGCAAATCATCCACGACGAGGCGATGCTGTCGAACTACCTGCTCGGCACGGTGCCCGAGCTGGTGCCCGAGGACATCAAGGCGAAATACCCGAACGACAAGACCGGCCAGATCAACACCCTGCTCGGCCGCAACCCGCTGCTGTTCGACACCTATTTGTCGGGCGCTATCGAGATCGACGTCGACTGCCTGTGCGATGGCCGCGACACGTTTGTCTCCGGCATCATGGAGCACATCGAGGAAGCCGGCATCCATTCCGGCGACAGCGCCTGTTCGCTACCGGTTCACACCCTTACCGACGAGATGGTTGCCGAACTGGAGAAGCAGACCCGCGCACTCGCCCTGGCGCTCAAGGTCGGCGGCCTGATGAACGTGCAATACGCCATCAAGGACGGCACGGTCTTCATCCTCGAGGTCAATCCGCGCGCCAGCCGTACCGTGCCCTTTGTCGCCAAGACCATCGGCCGCCCGATCGCCAAGATCGCCGCGCGCATCATGGCCGGCGAGGCGCTCGACGAGGCTTTTTCAGGGTATGGCGCCAGACCCGACGTCCACAAGATGGGTCATATCGCCGTCAAGGAAGCGGTGTTCCCGTTTGCCCGCTTCCCGGGCGTCGACACGCTGCTCGGACCGGAAATGAAGTCGACCGGCGAGGTCATGGGCCTAGATACCGACTACGCGCTGGCCTTCGCCAAGAGCCAGCTCGGCGCCGGCGTCGACCTGCCGCGTTCCGGCACGTTGTTCGTTTCGGTACGAGACGGCGACAAGGCCGCCGTGCTTGCGCCGGTCAAGCGCCTCGCCAATGCCGGGTTCAAGGTGCTGGCGACCGGCGGCACCCAGCGCTTCCTGGCCGAAAACGGCGTGGCCGCGGAAAAGATCAACAAGGTGCTCGAAGGCCGCCCGCATATCGAGGACGCCATCCGCAACCGCCAGGTCCAGATCGTGTTCAACACCACGGACACCCAGAAGGCGGTCTCGGATTCAAAGTCGTTGCGCCGCGCCGCGCTGATGCAGAAGGTACCGTATTACACCACGCTTGCCGGCGCGACCGCTGTCGCCGAGGCGATTGTGGCGCTCAAGGCGGGCAACCTCGAGGTCCGTCCGCTGCAGTCCTACTTCAACTGAGGCCGGCGACTACGGCGCCAGCGATCAGGGCACGCCCTGCTGTCCGCCCGGCTGGTTTCCGCCGCCGAAAAACCGTTCGATACCGGTCTTTACGCGGCACGCCAGCAAGTCGCAAAAGGCGGCGTCTTTGGTCGGAACGCTTGTCCCGACGGCGGTTTCGCCGGCCTTGCAGTACTCGTCGCTTTTTACATACCGGCCGTGCCGCTTAAGGCCTTGCGCATTTTTATAATGAAGGATCGCAGCGCCGCTTTGCTGGACGACAGACTGGACTTTCGAACAGCTCATGCCGGCGATATTGACGGTGCGGTCGCCGGCCTGCGCCGAGAGTGTAGCAAGTAAAAATGCGCCCGCGACCAGGAGTTTTTTCATCTCAATTCTCCTTTAGGTGTCGTGATACCAAAACAAGACTTGGTGGTTTTGTTTGCGCCCGCAATGATGAATATCAATCGCTTCACGCCGAGCGGGAAATCCTGGAAACAAATGGTGTATGCCGCACCGCGCGGCTGCGGAAAGTACCCTGTTGCGCCAAGAGGTCCGGCGCGGCGGCGGCCGCGAAGCCATCGTCGCGCTCAAGGCGGAAATCTGGAAGAGCGTCCGCTGCCGGCCGGGTTGGTACAAATGAACCCCCGCCGCCCTCTTTCGTTCCGACGGATCGGACCGGCGATATGTCCAGGCGTTCTATTTCGGTGTCGGGAAAACCGGACGGTCGTTGTAGTCGAGGTCCTTGCAGTAATAGAGCGGACAGTGTTTGCGGTCGGCGGTCGGCACGCCCTTGATCGCCGCATATTGCCCGCCCGGGCAATAGGAGCCGTTGGCAACGAACCGGTCGTACAGCGTCATGCCGGATCCGCTTGAAGACGTGTAGCGCAGGATCGCGGCTCCTGCGCTGGCGATCGTGTCCTGCGCCCGTGCGCAGCTCCAGTTGTTGATATTGTATCGTTCGATTGCGTGGGCCGGCACCACGGAAATTGCCAAGACGGCGGCAGCCAGAACTCGTTTCACGGGCTAAACTCCTTTGTGTTCCGGCCGTGCCACTTTGTTGGCGGCACCCGGATTATCCATCCCTTCGCCGTGCAAATGAATCACGCGATCGCGGCTTCAATTGGGCAGACCGGAACGGGCTTGGTAGAAAAGTGCAAAATATTAGACGGACTTAATAAAGATCGTGTCACCTTGTTTTGGACACGGTTTCATACTATGTACCGTGCTATCGATCTTACGGCCGAACGACACGGGCCCGCGTTTTCCACGCTTGCTGACGTTTCTTCTACCCTGATTTCGACCAAACCGTTTTCGGGAAGCCTTTGGCAATCCGGGGACACGTCAAGACAAGTTACTAAAGGAATATCGCCATGGCCACGGGTACCGTGAAATGGTTCAACTCCACCAAAGGTTTCGGCTTCATTCAGCCTGATGCTGGTGGCAACGATGTCTTCGTTCATATCTCGGCCGTTCAGCGCGCCGGCATGGACACGCTCTCCGACGGGCAGAAGATCAACTACGAAGTCGTGCAGGACAAGCGTTCCGGCAAGTCTTCGGCCGACAATCTGAGCGCCGCGTAACAGCGCTTCGCACCCGCCTGTCAAGTCACGGATGTACTGGCAGGCAGGCGATGGATGCGGTTCGCGCACGCAGCGCCTGAGGGAAGGCGGGGTTCATCCCCCGCCTTTTTTCTTGCCCGGATTTTACTCGCCCCAATCGCCGGTCCAGGTAATCGGGACATGACCGGAATCAGCCTCGACACGTTCCAGCCACTGCCCCACTGCGGGAAACCGCGCCATGTCGAACCCTCCCTTTTCGCCCGCGCTGTGCGTGTAGCCGTAGAGGCACAGATCGGCGACGGTGATCGCCTCGCCGGCCAGGAACAGCGTATCGCGCAATTGCGTTTCCATGACCTGCAGCGCGGCATGCCCCTGATCCAGCAACGGATCGAGCACGTCGGGACGGCGCAGATGCGCCCGGTTCTCGTAGGTCAGGATCGCCGACCGAACGGCAATCGTCGGCTCATGCGCATTCTGCTCCCAGAACATCCATGAATGGACCAGCGCCCGGCTGTAGTGACCTTGCGGCACGTAGCGGGTACCGTCGCCGAGATACAGCAGAATGGCATTCGACTCCGACAGCAGCCGCCCGTCCTCGAGTTCGAGCACCGGCACCTTGCCCTTGGGATTCTTGGCGAGGAACTCCGGCGACTGGGTCACCCCGCTGCCGGCCTCGGCCGCAACGTGGCGGAACGGCAGGCCGAGCTTGGCGAGCAGCAGGCGCACTTTGTAGCTGTTGCCCGAACTGGGCATCGAATACAGCGTAATCATGATCGGGGCACCGCAATCCGTGTTGACGCGCCGAGACTAACGCCTGTCCACGTGATCCGTCCAGTGCACCTCAAACGGTCTGGCGGCGAAACGCCACGACGGTGGATTCGCCTTTCGCCACCGCGCGCGCATCCCGCGTCTGCCAACCCGCCCGGCGCCCGGCCAGTACCGGCGGCCCGAACAGGGCCCCTTCCAGCCGGTCTGCGCCCGTTGCAAGCGCCGCCTCCAGTTGCGCCGGTGTCGTAATGTCGCCGACGAGCACTGACACGCCGCGCGCCTCGAATTGGGCGATTGCCATGCGCAGTACCGCCGATGCTCCGGGCGCCTGGTTGAACAGGTAGGAACCTTTCGATTCCAGATGCACGAGGTCGGGGAGGTCCTCGCCGGTATGCGTCAGGAACGGCAGCAGGTGATCATTGTCGAGACATACGCAGCAGGCCACGCCGAGCCTGTGAGCCTGTTCGATCTGCGGGTCCAGCGCCTCCACCTGATCGCATCCGATTTCCCATATCAACTGGTCCGGGGCCATATCCGCCGTTCCGGCTGCGGCCAGCAGCGCGTCGAGCCCCGTGCCCGCATCGTTGCCGAGGCCGTCCCAGCGCTCGATGTAAGCCATTTCGTCGTTGTCGCGATGGACAAGGTTGAAGTGGTGCATCCTGCGCGCTGCCGGTCGTACGAGGATCGCTTCGGGCGCATCCGGCAGGATGCGGCCCGACAGGTCCGTGGTCACGGTAATCGCCCTGAACGCACAGGGTGCAAGCCCGGTGGCATCCACCCGGTAGACCGGAACGAAGGCCGTTTGCAGAAGATGCGCGCCGAACGGCATGGTCGCCCGCCCGACTTCATCAAACACGAGGTCGCTGGTTTGCGGTTCAAGGGAAGGCATGCGACTGCCCCTTCCCGGATTGCGCCGGGCGACGGATGGTAGCGCCATCGCCTGGCGCGCGGGAAAAACTGTATGGCTTGCCCATCGCGTTCACCCGATCGCCTTGCGGCGCCCGAATGCCTTGCCCGGGGCGGGTCTGATTCTGGCATGCGCACTGCACGGTTTGCCGTCCTGCCTTTGGGAAAGACCGGAAAACGGGTGGGGCGTCGGCTCGCCCGTGAACCGGTCGTCTGCCTGGTCGTCCGGTTCGTCGGCCACCGGCGTCGCCGATATATCCGGGTCGCCGCCCTGCTGGGTATCGTGGGAAAAAATCGAGAACCGCGTCGGGGCGATCTCCGGCCGCGCCAGCACGAAACCCTGGATCAGGCGCACACCGCATTTCTCGGCCAGTTCGAGTTGCCAATGCTCCTCGATGCCCTCGAACAACGTCGTGATGCCCCAGCTGTTGAGGGTTTCGACCATCGATTTCAGCAATTGGAAACCCGCCGCGCTCTCCAGGAGCTGGACGACCCAAACGGCATCGAACTTGACGATCTCCGGCTTGAGCTCCTTGATGCGCATCATGTCGGAATCCTCGGCGCCATAATCGTCGACGGCGATACGGAATCCGAAATCCCGCAGCGCCGCCACGAAGTCGAGCAGCGACTGATGCGAATCCACGCTATGCTCCGTCACCTCGCAAACGATGCGCGCCGGATCGACATTCGCCTCGTGCAGGGTTAGCCGCATCTCGCGCAGCGCCTTCTCGGCGATTGCGCGGTCGGTGAAAATCGAGGGATCGAAATTGACGAAAAGACTGGTTTCCGGATCGAGGAATTTCCCGGCATTGAGGATGTGAAGGGTGCGCGTCAGTGTTTCCACTTCCAGCTTGTCGCGCTCCGGGATCGACTTGAAGAACTGCCCCGGAGTAACCGGTTCGCCGTCGCGAAAGGGGCGCACGAGACCTTCGAAAGCGGCGATGAACAGCTTGCCGTCGCGGAACTCGAAGATCGGTTGGAATGCGCTGCAAATGCCATACATCCCCCACACGCCGGTGGAGGTTCCGTCGTCATTGCGGATGATATGCGCAAGGCCGATACTGCGTGACACGCCGTGTTCTTCCTGTTTCCCGCGCTGGGTTCGCGGCACGAAATCTAGCCTGAATTGTTTTCACCATTGGTTAACGGGTCGGCCGGCTTCCAATTGACAAAAAAGACCGCGGAATATTCGCGGTGTCTTGCGGTATTGCCCCCTTTGGCGTTATTGGCAGCGCGCGCGCGCCCTACGAAACCATATCGGAGACAGCTCTCATGGCCTTTCTTGCCAACGCCCTCTCACGCGTCCAGCCATCGGCAACCATCGCGGTTGCGCAGAAGGCGCGCGAGCTGAAATCCCAGGGGCGCGACATCATCGGCCTCGGCGCCGGCGAACCCGATTTCGACACGCCCGACAACATCAAGGAAGCGGCTATCGAAGCCATCCGCCGCGGCGAGACCAAGTACACCCCTGTCTCGGGCATTCCGGAATTGCGCAAGGCGATCTCCGCCAAGTTCAAGCGCGAGAACGGTCTCGACTACGAATGGACTCAGACCATCGTCGGCACCGGCGGCAAGCAGATCCTGTTCAACGCCATGATGGCCACGCTCAATCCCGGCGATGAGGTCATCATCCCCGCGCCGTTCTGGGTCTCCTACCCGGAGATGGTCGCCCTGTGCGGCGGCACGGCCGTGCCCGCCCCGACCACCATCGAAAACGGATTCAAGCTGACGCCCGAAGCGCTCGAAGCAGCGATCACGCCCAGGACCAAGTGGCTGATCTTTAACTCGCCCTCCAACCCGTCCGGCGCGGCCTACACTTTTGCCGAGTTGAAGGCGCTGACCGACGTGCTATTGGAGCATCCCCATGTCTGGGTGCTGACCGACGACATGTACGAGCACCTCGTCTATGAGGGCTTCGAATTCGCAACCCCGGCCCAGGTCGAGCCTGCGCTCTACGACCGCACGCTGACCATGAACGGCGTGTCGAAGGCTTACGCCATGACCGGCTGGCGCATTGGCTATGCGGCCGGCCCGATGGAACTGATCAAGGCCATGGACATGATCCAGAGCCAGCAGACCTCCGGCGCCTGCTCGATCGCACAATGGGCCTCGGTCGAGGCGCTCAATGGACCGCAGGATTTCATCGAGCGCAACAAGGTGGTCTTCCAGAGCCGCCGCGATCTCGTCGTGTCGATGCTCAACCAGGCCAACGGCATCAACTGCCCGACGCCCGAAGGCGCGTTCTATGTCTACCCCTCGTGCGAGGCCCTGATCGGCAGGAAGGCGCCGTCCGGCAACGTGATGAACAACGACAAGGACTTTGTCACCGAGTTGCTGGAAACCGAGGGCGTCGCCGTGGTCCATGGCGAGCCGTTCGGGCTGAGCCCCAATTTCCGCATCTCCTATGCAACGTCGGAAGACCTGCTCGAGGAAGCCTGCAAGCGCATCCAGCGTTTCTGCGGCAATTGCGAGTGACTGCCGCGTAAGCCCCCCCCTCGGCGTTTTGGCAGGCCCTTGCCCTGCCCCGGTTTCGGGGCAGGTCCCGGCCGTGCAGTTTTGTCGCGTTTGCATCCCAGATCTGACGCAATTGCAATTGTGTTGCGGTGCAGCATTGCCTATCTAGGATGCAGACACTGCACACTTGGAGGGCACTTCCATGAAGTTGATCGCACTTGCTTCCGAAATCGCCTCCGGCGTCAACCTGGGCGTTCGTCACATGCTGACATCCGGCACCTATGGCGCCGCCGGCACGACCTCGTCGGCGATCCAGCCGCGTGTCTCGGCCCGCGCGAAACGCTGAATTCCGCTTGATTGCGAATATCGGGAAGGCCCTGCGTACTTGCGCAGGGCTTTTCGCTTTGGGTCGCCTCGTTTCGGCGCCCGGCGCCCGGTTTTACGCCCTGGCGCGGGAAATGCTCATGACCGGAACTGCTCCACGCTACCGTCGCGGTAGAAGAGGTTGTAGGTCTCGAACGGAATGATCCGGCCTTCAGGCGTCACGAAGTGGACGCAGGAGCGCTTGATATTTCCGACACAGAAATCGTGCCGGTCCATGAAATTGACGATGACCACGCGGAAGATGTTCTCGTAGGACAAGCCACTGGGCACCTCGACCTGCGGCAGGCAGCACAAAAGATCGCCCATGCGCTCGGCGACATTGGGCTCGATTGTCGACAGCGAGAACAGGTCGAATATGCGCTCGCGCAACATTGGATAGCGCTCGAAATTGACCGCGTTCGGCATTTCCGCGACCAGCTGGTCCTTGGGAATCATCGCGGTTACCGGCACCACCTGGGTGCCGTTGCGCAGCCCGTAACCGATCGAGATGGCCGTCGGGTTGCAGGGCAGCGGGATCATGTCGGATTCGCCGAAGATGCCCGAATCCTCGACTACCCGCCGGCGAATGTCACTGAGCAGCACTCGGTCGCGCTTCGGATCGAAATCCTCGTTGCGGCCTGCGTCCTGGATCGGTTGGAACGTCACGCCCCGCACGCACCTGAACTGCAGCGCGTGGTCGATGATCGCGGCCATCTCGGTATCGTTGAGGCCTTTCTTCACGGTGCACACCAGCGTCGTGGAGATGCCCGCCTTTTCCAGCGCATCCAGCGCCTTGCGCCTGATCTTGGTCAGGTCCGCCCCGCGCAACGCTTTAAGGGTTTCCGGTTTCAGCGAGTCGAACTGAAGATAGATCTCCAACCCCTTCTTGCGCTTCTCCAGTTCAGTCACGAAGGACTGGTCGGAGGCGATCCTCAAACCGTTGGTGTTGATCATCAGGTGGCGGATCGGCCGCGCCCTGGCCATGTCGACGATTTCGAGGATGTCGGGGTGGATGGTCGGTTCGCCGCCCGACAACTGCAGCAGGTCGGGCTCGCCTTCGCTCTCCACCAGCGCGTCCATCATCCGTCCGATCGTCGCCAGGTCGAGCTGCCCGGTCGCCGCTTGCGAGGATCCGGCGAAACAGACCGGACAGGTCAGGTTGCAGGCCTCGTTGACCTCGATGATCGCCAGGCACGAGTGCTGCTCGTGGTCCGGACAAAGGCCACAATCGAAGGGGCAACCGAATTCGGTTTTCGTCTGAACCGCCAGCGGCCGGTCGCCCGGCTTCAGAAAAGACAGTTCGGCCCGGTAGTAATCGGCATCCGACGACACCAGCACCTTTTGCACGCCGTGTTCGCGGCAGCGTTTTTCGTACCAGACCTCGTTTCCCGAAATCAGGATCTTTGCCGGTACCGGCTTGAGGCAATGGCTGCACAGCGACGTGGTCTGGCCATGAAACAGGTAGGGCTTGGCTTTACGCAGGGGAGCGTTCATTGGATTATTCCCCCCACTCGCGCACGGCCTTGCGGATCAGCAGAACGCCTCCGGCAGCGACGGCGACACAGACGATCCACAACACGACCAGCAGGAAAATGTCGGCTTCCATATGGTAGATGGAATAGAGGATCCCGCCGATGTCGCTGGCAACGAACAACACGCTGCAGATGCCCGGCAGCAGCAGGATGATGCCGACCAGAATCAGGATCGCGCGCCAGAAATTGTTCATCGGAATTCCCCCTTGATCATTTGCCCGCTGCCCGAAACAGCGAGCGCAATGAGTGGCCACGTCTTCCAAATATCCTGTCTGCCGCCGGCGTTGCAGGCCCCGGCGAAACTAACCGACGCGCCTTCGGTCGGGCAACTTGCCTTTGCTCACGCTGGCCATCGCCGCATGGAATTTCCGGCGAGCGCCAAACGACGGGATGTGGCGCTTCGCGGGGGAATGGTCGGGTCGCGCTCATCTGCGGCCCGAAACCCTGCGGATCAGAACCACGCCGCCTGCGGAAACCGCGAGGCAGGCAAGCCACAACGCCACGAAAGCCGGATCGTTGGAAAAGAGCCGCGAGCCGGTGCGCACAAACCAGACCGCCTCGCTGCCGATGAACCAGAGGGTGCATATGCCGGGCAGCAGGAGAATTATCCCGGCAATGATCAGCGCGACGCGCCAGAACGGAGTCATCGCCCTTCTTCAGCTCCAGCCGGTTTCGAGAGCATCAGTGCCGGCAGTCCACCGACCAGGAAACAGAATCCGAACCAGAGAATCCACGATCCCGCTTCCATGTCGACGGCGCCGCTCCTCAGATAGACCGCGTAAGTGATGAACGCGCTGACGGCCACGGTGATTGCCAGGGCCGCCCAGCCGGCAAGACGGGCGGCTTGCATCAGCCCCGGCTTCCCCGTCGCCCGCGCCAGCACGAACAGACCAAGGCAACCGAGCATCAACGATGGCTGGGCAACGAGCCAGAGCATCTCTTCGTAGTCCGAGAAGCGCCAACTGCCCCGCGATATGTGCTCCATCGCCCCGCCGCCCAGCGAAACCACGCCGCAAACGCCCGGCAACAGCAGGACTCCGCCAAGAGCTGCCAGCGCTATCCGTCCCGGGGTCATCGCCATGTTCGACCTGCTATCCGTTCGATCGCATAGGCGATCAATGCAAGCGAAAGTAGCTGGAAAACCGTCAGCCCCGCAACCACGGGATCATAGGGTTTCAGGAACTCCCAGATGAACCGCTGCAGCCCGTAATACCCGACCGCCAGATAGAAGCCGTTTTCGCGCAAGAACGGCGATCCGCGCGCCATCGCGGCGATGTAGACAAGCGCAAACCCGGCCATGGCGACGCTTTCGTAGAGCTGAACCGGATGGCGCAACAGTCCGTCGCCGAAATCCCACCCCCATGCCGCGCCCGTTGCGATCCCGTGGGTATGATCGTCAAGGCCGGCGAGAAGGCAGCCGATCCTGCCGATCGCGATGCCGGCTGCCAGCGGCAATGCGTAGATCGCGCCGGTGCGCGTCACGATACCGTTCGCCCTTTTGTAGAGCTCGATCGCGATGATCGCACCGGCCAGCGCGCCTTCGACCGAACGGCCGTATTCCTGGACGCCTGACGCCCATAGATTCAGTGTGCCGAACAGCCAGGCCCCGCTTCCCGCGCCAAACAGCACGGCGGCGAGATAGCCGAAGCGCAGCGGCTCGGGCACGGCGTGATCGGCAAACCAGGTTCGCCGCAAGATCAGGACGCAGCCTAGCGAGACCATCCAGGCGACGGCGTCAAACACCACGTGCCATGCCGTTCCGCTCAAATTCGTCTCCCGTGGCGCAGCCAAGGCGGCAGCAGCGAACTGTCCACCGCGCCTTGCATCCAGGCAAGTCCCTGACGCCGCGATCCACGTGCTTTTAGAACATGCAACCCGGAGAACGGCTTGAGCAGACGCTGTGCCGGCTCTACCCCGTGGCAATTTGGCCTGTCGCGCCCCTTGCGCCCCCTTATTTTTGGTGGAACGATGACAATCCGGTGGCGGAGCGTTTTCGTATCGCCGCCGGAAGCGACGGCCGGAAAGTGTTTGCCGGATTGAAGGGACCCGCGTTTCCGTAAAGTCTCAAACACGTCGCGCTTCGCATATGGCCGCCGCTTCTTCGCAACAACGCGAGACAGAGGAGGCTTGTGCCATGGGTGAACGCGCCGGAGGGAGACGATCGGGACCGAAATGCATTGCCATTGTCGGTCCCTTCGCAAGCGGAAAGACAACGCTTCTTGAGGCCATACTCGCCCGAACCGGCGCCATTCCGCGTCAGAATCCGGTTTCGTCGGGCAACACCGTTTCCGATTATTCGGCCGAGGCCCGCTCCCACCAGATGAGCGTGGAGGCCGCGGCTGCCACCATCGAATTTATGGGCGACAAGATCACCTTCGTCGACTGTCCGGGATCCATCGAATTCGCGCACGAGGCCGAAGCCGTCCTGGACGGTTGCGACGCGGCGATCGTCGTCGCGGAGGCCGACGAAAAGAAGATACCCGCCCTGCAACTGATCATGAAACGGCTGGAAGACCTTTCCGTGCCGCACATGCTTTTCCTCAACAAGATCGATACGACCGGCGGCGGCGTGCGCGATACGCTGAAAATGCTGCAGCCGGCCTCGTCGGTCCCGCTGCTCCTGCGCCAGATCCCGATACGGCAGAACGGAATCGTGGTCGGATCGATCGACCTCGCCCTCGAGCGCGCCTATATATGGCGCGAGCATGCGGAAAGCGAAGTCGCCGAAATTCCCGGCGACGAGAAGGCGCGCGAGGTCGAGGCGCGTTTCTCCATGCTCGAAACGCTCGCCGATCACGACGACACGCTGATGGAGCAGTTACTCGAGGAGATCGAGCCTCCGACCGGCGAGGTGTTCGACGACCTGACCGCGGACCTGCGCGAGGGCAACGTCACGCCCGTCTTCATCGGTTCGGCGGAAAACGGCAACGGCATTCTTCGCCTGCTGAAGGCGATCCGCCACGATGGTCCGGGGGTCGAGGACACCCGCGCCCGCCTCGGCATCGGCGAAACCGGCGATGCGCTGGCCCATGTCATGAAGACGATGCACACGCCCCACGGCGGCAAACTGTCGATCGTGCGTGTGCTGGCAGGCAAGATTTCCGATGCCGACGACATCAAGACTTCATCCGGCCAGGACGACCGCGTCTCCGGCATCTATGCGTTGATGGGAAAGGATCAGACCAAGCTCTCCGGCGCGACTGCCGGCGACACGGTTGCTCTCGGCAAGCTGGAACACGCCAGGACCGGCGAGATGCTGACCACCGGCAAGCAACCGGCGCCTTCGGTCCACCAGGCCGAAGCGCCCTACCCGGTCTTCTCGATTTCGCTGCGTCCGAAGGAACGCAAGGACGAGGTCAAGCTGTCGACCGCGCTGCAGAAGCTGATCGAGGAAGACCCGTCGCTCAGTGTCGAGCACCGCCCCGACACCGGCGAAACGGTGATCAAGGGTCATGGCGAAATGCATCTGCGCGTCACCCGCGAGCGTCTGGAAAGCAAGTACCAGATCGTGGTCGATTCAGGCACGCCGTCCGTGCCCTATCGCGAGACCATCCGCAAGCCTGTCAGCCAGCGCGGGCGTCACAAGAAGCAGTCCGGCGGCCACGGCCAGTTCGGCGATGTCGTGCTGGAGATCAAGCCGCTGGCGCGCGGCGCGGGTTTCGAATTCACCGACACGATCTCTGGTGGCGTCGTGCCCAAGCAGTATATCCCGTCGGTCGAGCACGGGATCCGCGACTATCTCGTGCAGGGCCCGCTCGGCTTCCCGGTGGTCGACATCTCCGTCAATCTGTCTGACGGCTCCTATCACTCCGTTGACTCCTCTGACATGGCGTTCCAGATGGCGGCCAAGCTCGCGATGCGCGAAGCCATGCCCGGCGCTTCGCCGGTTCTGCTCGAACCTGTCATGAAGGTCGAGATTGCCACGCCCAACGATGCTACGGCCAAGATCACGGCAATGATCCCGCAGCGCCGCGGCCAGATCCTGGGTTACGATGCGAGGCCAGGATGGAATGGCTGGGATGTGGTCGAGGCGATGATGCCGCTGGCCGAGATCGGCGACATGATCATCGAGTTGCGTTCGGTAACGGCTGGCGTGGCCAGCTATTCGGCCACATTCGACCATATGGCCGAGCTGACCGGTCGCAATGCCGATCAGGTGCTTGAAGAAGCCAAGTCCCGGGAGAAAGCAGCCTAGCTCGCCTGTGGCAGAGCTGAAAAAGCCCCGCGCCACCATGTGACGCGGGGCCTTTTGTGCCTGCGTCTGGTTTTTGTCAAGCCGCCGCCGCCCGGTTGCGGAAGACCGTATACACGAAAATCAACATCGAAAGCAGGGTCAGGATGGACCCGATCTTGGCCAGCGTTTCACCGGTCTGCTGGATCGCCATCACGATACCCGGCACGATGATCAGGACGCCCAGGGTCGCGATCGCGAAATGGAACTTGGCGAGAAGCCCCTCGGCCGCCTTCGGAACGAGATGATAGTAGGTGCCGAACAGCGCCATCGTCACCCAGCCGATCAGGTTGAGATGCGCATGCGCCGCGGCGAGCCTATGATCGCCCGACGCCGACATGACGATACCCCAGATCATGCCCAGTGAAACGTAGATCGTTGCGGTCGCAAAAAACCAGAATGACAAACCCTTCATTTCCGTATCCCCCACGGTTTTGGTTGCAGTTCAGTTTACCACGCCGAGCGGCGGACCGGTGAACGTCAAATTGAATTGTTCCCCGATTTCCGCGACCTGGTCCATGTCCTCGGGTATCCGGCAGCGATGCTTCGCCATTTCGGCGAAAAAGCCCTCGAACCCGCCAGGTGTCATCATTGTCAGCATCCGCGCCGGCAACTCGCCGGCAACGCGGAAAGTATGTTCGGTCCCACGCGGAACGAAAATGGTGTTGCCCGGACCTGCCATTCGCGTTTGTCCATTCATCCAGAATTCGACCTCGCCGGACAGGACATAGAATGTCTCGTCCTCCTTGTTGTGGATGTGACGCGGCGGCCCGTATCCCGGCTGGTCGAGGCTCTCGAACAAGCCAAGATGGCCGCCGGTCTCCGCCGGCGTCAGCATGATCTTGTAGGCCGTGCCCAGCCAACTTGTATCGTAGGGGACTGTTTGCGCTTCCATTTCGCCCTCCTCCGGCGGTTCCCGACGTGGCGAAGAGTGGCGCATCCAGATACATAATTGAAATCGATAGTTATAATAATATAGATTTGTCCCATGAATTTATTGGCATTCGACCTGAACCTCCTGCGCACCCTCGACGCCCTGCTGCAGGAGCAGTCAACCGTCCGCGCCGGCGAGCGCATCGGCCTGTCGCAACCGGCGGTTTCGGCTGCGCTCGGCCGATTGCGCCACGCGCTCGGAGACCCGCTTTTTGTGCGCCACGGCCAGCACATCGAGCCGACAGATTATGCGCGGAGCCTCGAACTGCCGCTTCGCCGCGTCCTCGATGAGCTCGAGAACCTGCTGTCGGGTCCTGGAAGCTTTGACCCGTCGGCATCGACCCGCCACTTCAAGATTTCAGGGTCCGATTTCTATTCGGAGATGCTGATGCCGGAACTTGCCGAAACGCTGTCACGCATGGCGCCCGGCATGCGGGTACAGCAGGTCGATCTCGTCCCCGACAATTATGTCGGAACCCTGGAGCACCGCGAGATCGATCTGGCGATAATCCCGAAAACCGACTTTCCGTCGTGGATCGATTCCACCCCCGTACATCGCTCGGGATTTGCGATGATTGCGCGTAATGGCCATGCCCGGCTGAAACGCGCCGGCGTCGAACCGGGAACCACGGTGCCGATCGACCTGTACTGCGATCTCGGGCATGTCGTCTTTTCGCCCGAGGGCAATTTGCGCGCCATGGGCGATGCCGCGTTGGCGCGCATGGGGCGCGAACGGCGTGTGGTCATGACGATGCCGGTCATGGGTGGCGTGGCCAGCGCCGTCGCCAGCAGCGATCTCGTCGGCCTTGTCCCAAGTCAACTCGCGCACAGGCTGGCACCGCGCCTTGGCCTGTCGATCTACGCGCCGCCCATGCCGATCGGCCCGGTTCAGATCTGCCTGTTGTGGCACAAGCGCAGCACGACCGATCCATCGCATCGCTGGATACGCGGCATCGTGGCCGAGATCCTGTCCCGGCTCGACATCCACGACCACCGACAGCAGGCATCCGTGTAGAGCCTCTCGGCGAGGCTTCCAATTTGGACGGCGCAGGCCGTCTTGCCGGCGTGGTTACTGTTCCGGCTGATCTGTCCGCGGCCCCGCGAGGGCCGCCATTGTCTGCGCGACTTCGTCGTCGCTCACCTGGTCGAACCTGTCGTAATGCGCGCCGACCGCCATGAACCAGGACGGCGTCAGCAGGCAGACGGTTTCATCCGCGATCCGGACCATCGTGTCGAGAGACTCGGCCGGGGCTACGGGAAGGGCGAGGATGACATGCGCCGCGCCGCGCGCTTTCAGTGATTCGAGCGCCGCGCGGACGGTTGCCCCGGTGGCGATCCCGTCATCGACGACCACCACGGTGCGTCCCCTGACGTCGGCCGGCGCCCTGCCCGCGAGATAGAGCGCCTTGCGCCGCTCGATCTCTTCAAGGAGCGGTTGCGCCATCTTCTCGATCTGCGCCCGCTTGAGGCCGAATGAGGCTGCAATGTCGGCGTTGATCGCGACATGCGGGTTGTCGCCGTCGACGACCGCGCCCAAGGCGAGTTCGGGTTGCCCCGGCGCACCGATCTTGCGAACGAAAACAAGCTCAAGAGGTTTGCCGAGACGGCGGCATATCTCCGCAGCGACCGGCACGCCGCCGCGCGGCAGCGCGCAGATGATCGCGTCCGCCGGCACACTGCCCTCCAGGCGGTCGGCGAGCTGCCGCCCTGCATCGCTGCGGTCCGTAAACTCGTAGGACATGGCGCCTCCCGTCCCCGCCTCCGCGGCGGCAAAAAAAAGGCCGGATCATCGATCCGGCCAATATAGCAATGGAAGTTGCCGGTGGGGCAAGACTTCCAGAGGGGAACACTCGGGAGCGCCAATGGGAGGAGGAATGCGCTCCGGAGATGATCCAGATATGGCCATTAACAGGTTAATAGACAACTTTTATTTGTGCATTGCACCTATGCAAATGATGCATGGCTGCGCAAATGCTCAAGTTTTTGCACCTGACATGATGCCGTCAAAATGCCCAACTGCGCGCTTTCGACAACAGGAAGTCCCGAAAAACATTCATCTTTACCTGATTGCGCATCGCCACGGGGTAGCAGAAATAGGTATCGAATGACGGCACCTTGGTTTCGGGAAGCAGTTGGACAAGGCCTGAATCTTTTTCAACGGCATAGTCGGGCAACATGGCGATTCCGGCCCCGCGCTGCACGGCGCGCTTGATCGACTGAATATCGTTTATTTGCAATGTCGCGTGCAGATTCTCGCCATTGGGCCCGACGATCGTCTCCAGCCAGTTGACGTCGCGCAGATAGGGCGTGACCGGCTCGCCGAAAGTCACGAGGCGGTGCTCGGCCAGGTCGGCGACGGTCGATGGCTTGCCGTATTTGTTGACGTAGCTCGGCGCCGCGTAGAGGTGGAAGTGCACGGTGAACAGCCGTCGCTGAATCAGGTCGGGCTGCTGCGGTTCGCGCAACCTGATCGCGCAGTCGGCCTGGCGCGTTGTCAGGTCCAGTTCCTCATTGGAAAACAGCAGTTGCAGCCTGATTTCGGGGTAGAGCTCGATAAATTCGTCGACGCGGTTGGCGAGCCATCCGGTCCCGAGCCCCACGGTCGTGGTCACCCTGAGCGTGCCAGAAGGCCGGTCGGTCGTCTCGGTCAACCGGTTGCGCACCGCATCGAGCTTCAACAGCACGTCATGCGCCGTCGTGTACAGCATTTCACCCTGCTCGGTGAGCACCAATCCGCGGGCATGGCGATGAAAAAGCGGCACGCCAAGCTCGTGCTCCAGCGCGCTGACCTGCCGCGAAATCGCGGACTGGGACAGGTTGAGCGATTCCGCGGCATGGGTAAACGACCCCGCTTGCGCGGCGGCGTGAAACACCCGCAGCTTGTCCCAATCGACTTGCATCTCGTTCCCCTCGTGTGGACCGCTCCTCCTGCAGTCCATATTTTCGTCGCTATGCGGCTTATTCCGCCGCTTCCAGCGTTGCCTCTTGCTCGGCGAGGAAGCGCTCGGCCTCCAATGCAGCCATACACCCCAGGCCCGCCGCTGTCACGGCTTGCCGGAAGACGTCGTCGGTGACGTCACCGGCAGCAAACACCCCGGGCACGTCGGTGCGCGTCGAATCCGCCTCTGTCCATAGATAGCCGTTCGGCTTCTGTTTCAGCTTGCCTTCGAACAGCGACACGGCGGGCGCATGGCCGATGGCAACGAAGATACCATCGATCGGCATTTCGGTCAGTTCGCCGGTTTTGACATTTTTCAGCCGAACGCCTGTAACCGACGGCGGCAATGGCGGCTTGGGCTTGTTGCCGGTGATTTCGTCGATCACGCTGTCCCAGACGACCTCGATGTTATCCTTCTTGAACAGCCGGTCCTGCAGGATGCGTTCCGAGCGCAACTCGTCGCGCCGGTGAACAAGTGTCACCTTCCTGGCGATATTGGACAGGTAAAGCGCTTCCTCGACCGCCGAGTTGCCACCGCCCACGACGACAACGTCCTTGTTGCGGTAAAAGAAGCCGTCACAGGTCGCGCAGGCCGAGACGCCAAAGCCCTTGAACGCCTTTTCGCTCTCCGTGCCGAGCCACTTGGCCTGGGCCCCGGTCGCCACAATCAGCGCGTCACAGGTGTATTCGGCGCCTGAATCGCAGGTCAGCCGGAACGGCTTCTTGTCGATGTCGACGGCCGTGACCAGATCGTTGACCACTTCCGCGCCGACATTCTTGGCCTGGTCCAGCATCGCCTGCATCAGGTCGGGTCCCATGATCGGATCGGCAAAACCGGGATAGTTTTCGACGTCGGTGGTGATCATCAGCTGGCCGCCCTGGTCGAGGCCGGCAATCAGCAGCGGCTTGAGCATGGCGCGGGCGGCGTAGATTGCGGCAGTATAGCCGGCGGGCCCCGACCCGATGATGATGACGGGGGCGTGCGTAGCGGACATGGCGGTCTTCCTTGCGAAAGTTTGAACGCTGCGGTCGCCGGGCGCCCGCGCGTATTTTCAGGTGTTGGCGGTGATCTAAGTATTGAAGGGTGCCATGTTCAACCCTGTGCGTTGTTTTCGCACAGCGTGTTGCCTTATTACCGGGCTGTCGCGCGGATTGGCCTGTGGGAAGAATTGACCTATGAATTGTCGTCGGCGCGGGATTCGCGCCCAACAAGCGGAGTGTCAGGCGCTGCAAGCCGATCTCGATCACATCGACTGGAAAATCCTGAGAGAGCTTCAGGACGACGGCCGCATGACCAATGTGGAACTGGCGAGCCGGGTCGGCATTTCCGCCCCGCCCTGCCTGCGCCGCGTCAAACGCCTCGAACAGGCCGGCATCATCCGAGGTTATCGCGCCATGCTCAACGGCCCGGCGCTCGGGTTCGAGGTGGTCGCGTTCTGCCTCGTCGGTCTGCACAGGCAAAGCGAAGCCGACATTCATGCCTTTTCGAAACTGACGCAGGACTGGCCGATCGTCCGCCGGGCCTGGATGATGTCTGGTGAGACGGACTTCCTGCTCCATTGCGTCACGCGCGACCTGTCGACATTCCAAGACTTCGTGATCTCAGAGATCACTGCAGCGCCCAATGTCGACACCGTGCGCACGGCGCTGACCATCCGCCAGGTCAAGGATGAGGGACTGGTCGCGATCCCATGAGCGTTGACGATGTTACCGCTCCTGCCCGCCGCCCGGTAATCGCCATCCTGCCCTACGGGACCAGGGTCAACTGGCGGCTCGCGCAAATACCGCTCGACAAGCTGCATTTTCCGCTTGGATGTCCCGCCGCGCTGACCGGCAAGACGATCGCGGACCTCGGGCCCGACGACCATTTGATCGCATACCTTACCTCTCGCGTTCTTTATATGCCGCGCCCGGGGGTAAGGGCCGGGCTTTCCGTCATGGTGGTGGAACCGGTCGCCGTGCAGGGACGCAAGATCGCCGTCCTGCGTTGGCTGGGTTGGCGGTTCCGCTTCGTCCTGTCGAAAAATCTCCGTCTTCTTGCGGCCCTGCCAAATGCGGTCCGCTACGTGTTCGGATCGACCTGGGTGCTTGACTGGCCGGAGGTCGACACGACAAAGACCGCCACAGCATCGCTGATCGCTTCGGCGCGCAAGGACCTGAAGGGCCACCTGCTCAGGCACGAAATCGTCGCCTGGCTGCGCGAAAACCCGGCGATCGATGTCGATGTCATGGGCCGAGGCTACAAGCCTTTCGACAGAAAGTCCGACGGTCTGGCGCCCTACCGCTATTCGGTTGTCATCGAAAATGTCCGGGAACCGTCCTACTTCACCGAAAAACTGATCGACTGCCTGTTATGCAAGACGGTTCCGATCTACTGGGGAGCGCCGGATATCGGAGAATTTTTCGATACGCGCGGCATGTTGATCTGCGAGAGTGCCGACGATATCAAGACGGCGCTCGCTCGCCTGACAACCGTCGACTATGACAGCATGAGCCGGTTTATCGAGAAGAACCGCGAGTTGGCGGCCAGCTACAGCGACAATGAACTGAATGCGGCGCGACTCGTCGAAGCGTGCATATCCGATCCGGAGAACCTGAACCAATGACCAGCGTTGCGAAAACCGGCCGCAAAACCGCCTTGATCACCGGCGTGACCGGTCAGGATGGCGCCTATCTATC
>JBNLDE010000177.1:0-6005 GCA_050304175.1 Zhengella sp.
AAACTGGTAATTTCCGCACCGCCGAAGACACCTGCGACGAAAGCCGGTCCCCTGCGCCTCGGTCCCGTGGACCATGACGAAGTTTACGCCACCTGGTCGTGGTCGGGGACCGAGTCAGTCGATGTCGCGCGGCTCGAAGCCTTCCTCGGTGCGGAAGATTGCGGCGTCTGGCGTATCAAGGGCATTGTCCACGACCGGTCGGGAACATGGTACCTGATCCACCGGGCCGGCGCCCAAACGGAAATGTCGCAATCCGGCGCGCAGAATGGTCCTGCCCGGATTGTTGCAATCGGCCCGGCAAGCCGGTTCAGACCGGAAGAAATCGAGCGGCGGTGGCGAAACGTTTTGTCAGGCGTCTAGTTGACCCGTACAAGATCGGCGGCCGCCTGGGCGATCACCCTTTCTTCATCCGCCGCGACAACCTCAGCGGCACGCAGCGAAGACGCAACCGTGATGGTCGCCGCGTTTTCGGCGTTCGCCTCCGTATCGGTTTCGAATCCCAGCCAGCCAAGCGCTTCCAGTGTCCAGGCGCGGATTTCGGAGGCATTTTCGCCGATCCCACCAGTGAAGACCAGCCTGTCCAGACCGCCGATGGCGGCAGCGGCCGCGCCGATCTCCTGCACGAGCCGGTCGACGAACATCGTTACGGCCAGCCGCGCCGGATCGCTTCCATCCGCCAGCAACGTCCGCATGTCCGGCGATATTCCCGATATGCCGAACAGCCCGCATTCGGTGTTCAGCAGCCGGTCGACCGCCTTGACGTCGCCGCCGTGCCGTTCGACGAGCCACAATACTGCGCCCGGATCGAGGCGGCCGGGTCGGCGCCCCATCACGAGACCGTCGAGCGGCGTGAAGCCCATCGACGTCCAGGCGGACCGCCCCTCGACGAGGCCCGAAATACTGCAGCCATTGCCCAGATGGCAGGCGACGACCAGCCCGCCGGCCGAAGCGCCATGGCGGCGAACGAGTTCCTCGGTCACGCCCTGATAGGACAGACCGTGGAATCCGAACCGGCGCAGACCCTCATCTGCGTACCGTTTGGGCAGGGCGAACAAATGCCTGTGTTCGGGAATCGTCCGGTGAAATGCCGTATCGAAGCAGGCGATTTGCGGCACACCTGGCAGGGCGCGACCGACAGCGTCGATTCCGGCCAGGTTCTGCGGCTGGTGCGCCGGTGCCAACGGGGCGAACTGGGCGATCCGGGCACGGATCGCCGGTTGGACAAGAACCGGTTTGCTGAAAACGTCCGCACCGTGAACCACCCTGTGGCCAACGGCCGCGATCGAGCGACTGCGCGGCGCGATAATTTCATCGATCAACCAGGTTATCGCCGCGCTTTGCGTGCCGACCAAGGGCGCGATCTCCGGGTGCTCTCCATCGAAAACCAGCCGCGGCGTCAGCGCGGCGCCGATATTTTCCACCTGGCCGTCGAATTGCCGACCGAGCTTGGTGTCGAAAACCGCGAACTTGACCGATGACGACCCGCAATTGAGCGCGAGGATCGAGCTCTTCATGGATTCGCCTTCGGTATAAGGCGGCTTCTCGCGCGCGGGATCAAACGTCGCTCAACGTTTTTCTGAAGCAATCGACGATCTCGTCGACATGCCCCCGCTCGGCAACGAGGGACGGCGCGACAATCGCGGTGTCGCCGGTCCATTTCACGTGGCAACCGTTCCAGAACAGCTTCTTCTGCAATTCATTGCCGCGCATGCCCGGCTTTCCGGGTTCCGGATGAACCTCGATACCCGCCATCAGGCCATAACCTCGCAGGTCGCGGACGATGGCCAGATCCTTGAGCGACCAGATTGCATCGAGGAAATAGTCCGACAAGTCTGCCGCCCGCGTAAACAGGCCTTCGTCCTCGTAGATCTGCAATGTCGCGAGACCTGCCGCACACGCCGCCGGATGGCCGGAATAGGTGTAGCCGTGAAAGAATTCGATGGCGTTTTCCGGCGCGGCATCGGTGATCGTCTCGTAGATCTCATCGCGCACCGCGACGGCGCCCATCGGGATCGCGCCGTTGGTCAGCGCCTTGGCCATGGTCATGATGTCGGGCATCACGTTGAAGGCATCGGTCGCGAACGGTGTTCCGAGGCGGCCAAAACCGGTGATCACCTCATCGAAAACCAGCAGGATTCCGTACTGATCGCAGAGCTCGCGCAAGCGTTCCAGATAGCCCTTCGGCGGCACTAAAGTGCCGGTGGAACCGGCCACGGGTTCGACAAACACCGCCGCGATTGTCGATCCACCATAGGTTTCGCAATGGCGCTGCAGGTCGTTGGCCAGCTCCGCGCCGGTTTCCGGCTGCCCGCGCGTGAACAGCTTGTCGGCATCCCAGGTGTGGCGCATGACCACCACGTTCGGGATGACGCCCGCGAAGGTCTCGCGGTTGCGCACCATGCCGGACAGGGAAACTCCGCCGATGTTCACACCGTGATAGGCGCGTTCGCGCGACACGAAACGGATGCGCTGCCCTTCGCCGCGGGCACGGTGATAGGCCATGGCGATCTTCAGCGCGGTATCAATCGATTCCGATCCGGAATTGGTGAAAAACACATGGTTGAACGGCTCGGGAAGGATGCCGGCCAGTTTGCTGGCCAGCGCGAAACTGGCGGGCTGGCCCATCTGGAACGGCGGCGTGTAGTCGTTGGCCAGCATCTGGGCATGCACCGCGTCGGCGATCTCCCTGCGCCCGTGTCCGGCCGCCACGTTGAACAGGCCGGACGATCCGTCGATCAACTTGCCGCCCTCGTGGTTCCACAAGTACATGCCCTCGCTCTTGGTGATCAGCCGCGGAGATGTCTTGAACTCGCGATTGGCGGTAAACGGCATCCAGTGCTGTTCGAGTGAATTGACGGCAATTCCTGGCAGTGTTCCCGTTGCCACGTTCATGTGTTTGGCGCTCCTCTCGCGCGGCCGGCAGGCTGCAATGGTCGCTACCGGATTCCGTAAGCTTGATTTTGCGCTTCCCATTGGCATCATTATAGGTCCAGATTGGACCGATGGCAGGACCATGTCTGGCTCGATCCTCCACAGGGCCGTGGCCAGAAAACCGCGGAGCCGAACAGAGTGCGTGACAGCTTGTTTCACCTTCAGCGCCTTGAAGCGACGACGCTGCAGGCACAGATCAGGGAAATGTTGGTGACGGCAATGCTGGATGGGCAGCTCCCGGCGGATTCTCCGGTGCCATCCACACGGGCCATGGCGCAGCGGCTCAAGGTTTCGCGCAATACGGTCATGCTGGCCTATCAGGCGCTGGCAGCCGACGGTTACCTGATCGCCCGCAACCGGTCGGGATTCTACGTCTCGCCGGAAATCCGCGAAGGGGTTACGGCACGCGCCCACGCGCCGGCAGCGCGACGCGCTGTGTCCAGCATCGACTGGCACTCCCGGCTTGCGCTTCACCCATCTGACCAGAGCAACATAACCAAGCCGCACAACTGGCACGAATACCCCTATCCATTTATCTATGGGCAGGCGGACGCGGCATTGTTTCCGATTACCGAGTGGCGCGACTGCACCCGTCAGGCGATGAGCCGCAAGTGGCTCGACGCGTGGACCGACGACCGGTTCACCGAGGACGATCCCATGCTGGTCGAGCAGATCCGCCAACGTATCCTGCCGCGCCGCGGCATCATGGCGGACCCCTCCGAGATTCTGATCACGCTCGGTGCGCAGAACGCATTGTACATCCTGGCCAGCCTGCTGGTCCGGCGCGACGTCACCGTCGCGCTGGAGGATCCGGGTTATCCTGACATGCGCAACATCTTCGCGCTGCTTACTGAACGCCTGCAGCCGGCCGGCGTCGACGCGGAAGGCATCAGGGTCGATCAGCTTGGCAAGGCCGGGATCGTCTTCGTCACGCCCAGCCACCAGTTCCCGACTAATGTCACGATGACCATGTCGCGCCGGCGCGAGCTGCTGGACTGGGCGGAAAACGCCGATGCCGTGGTGATCGAGGACGACTACGAATTCGAAACAAACTATCGCGGCGAACCGGCCCCGGCCCTCAAGTCGATCGACACCAACGGCCGGGTCGTCCATATCGGCAGCCTGTCAAAGTCGATCATGCCGGGCCTTCGCATGGGATTTATCGTCGGGCCGGCAGAACTGGTCGCCGAAGCTCGCGCGCTCAGGCGGCTTATGCTGCGGCATCCGCCGGGCAACAACCAGCGCGTCGTGGCGCTGTTCCTGGCGCTTGGTCATCACAATGCGCTGATCTCGCGCCTTCACAAGGCCTATTCGGAGCGCTGCACCTTGATGGGCGAAGCGCTTGACCGCCACCTGCCGGGCTGGTCGATGTCACCGGGTTTTGGCGGCACCTCATACTGGGTGCGCGGACCGGACGGTTTCAGTTCCCGCCGCCTGGCCGAACTGGCGCTGGACGAAGGCGTCGTGATCGAACCCGGCGACATATGCTTCTTCGACCGCGAGGCCGGAGCAAACTATTTCCGGCTCGGATTCTCCTCGATCCCCGCCGAACGGATCGATCCCGGGATCGAGCGTCTCGCGCGGATCGCCACCCGCATGTGTCAAGACGGCGAGCGCGGCCGGTCCGGACACGCGCTGGCCGATCCTGTTGCGCCAAACTGGTTCTAAGTCAGACCAGACGTTCCGGTTAAACCTTATCGACCAGCGCATCGCGCGCGGCGATGGCCGGCGCCTGTCGCGACGCTTTTCAGGAGAGGAACCGGACCGATGAAAATGACAACCGAAGAGGCCTTCGTCAAAGTGCTGCAGATGCACGGGATCGAGCATGCTTTCGGCATTATCGGTTCCGCCTTCATGCCGATATCCGACCTTTTTCCGCAGGCCGGGATCACGTTTTGGGACACCGCGCACGAGTGTAATGCCGGCATGATGTGCGACGGCTTCACCCGTTCGTCCGGCAAGATGGCGATGTGCATCGCGCAGAACGGGCCCGGCATCACCAACTTCGTGACCCCGATCAAGACGGCGTTCTGGAACCACACGCCGATGTTGCTGGTGACGCCGCAGGCCGCCAACAAGACGATCGGCCAGGGCGGATTCCAGGAAATTCCCCAGATGAACCTGTTTTCCGATATGGTCTGCTACCAGGAGGAAGTGCGCGACCCGTCTCGGATCGCAGAGGTTCTCAACCGGGTCGTCGCGAAGGCCTGGAGAGGCTCCGCCCCCGCCCAAATCAACATCCCGCGCGACATGTGGACCGAAGAGGTCGATATCGAATTGCCGCAGATCGTGCAGTTCGAGCGCCCCGCGGGTGGCGCCGACGCGATCGCGCGGGCCGCCAGCATTCTGTCGCAAGCCAGTTTTCCGGTCATTCTCAACGGCGCCGGCGTCGTGCTTGCCGGCGCTATCGATGCGTCCAGGGCGCTTGCCGAACGGCTCTCGGCTCCTGTGTGCTGCAACTACCAGCACAACGACGCCTTCCCGGGCAGCCATCCGCTGTTTGCCGGGCCCCTGGGCTACAACGGCTCCAAAGCCGCCATGGAACTGATCTCCCGGGCCGATGTCGTACTGGCGCTCGGCACGCGCCTCAATCCGTTCTCCACGCTGCCCTGTTACGGCATCGACTACTGGCCCAAGGACGCAAAGCTGATTCAGGTCGACCTCAATCCGGACCGGATCGGCCTGACCAAGCGGGTCGATGTCGGGATCATCGGCGATTCCCGCCTGGTCGCCGAGCAGCTCCTTGCCGGTCTCGACAACGGTGCCGGCGATGCAGGCCGCAGTGAACGGGAAGCACTTGTCCACCAGACGCGCTCGGCCTGGCTGCAGACGCTGTCCTCGATGGATCACGAAGAGGACGATCCGGGCACGACGTGGAACCAGCGCGCCCGCGACGCAAATCCCGACAGGATGAGCCCGCGCATGGCCTGGCGCGCGATCCAGGCCGCGCTTCCCAAGGAAGCGATCATTTCATCCGACATCGGCAACAATTGCGCGATCGGCAATGCCTATCCGACATTCGAGCAGGGCCGTAAATATCTGGCGCCGGGCCTGTTCGGGCCATGCGGTTATGG
>JBNLDE010000178.1:0-25647 GCA_050304175.1 Zhengella sp.
CGACCAGACCGGCGTCGAGTAGGTTCCCTCGCCAAACGATATGCGTTTCGGATTGGAGCCGTCCGCGCCCATCACGTAGATTTGCGCCCGACCGGCACGATCGGAGGTAAAGGTGATCTGGCTCGCGTCTGGCGAATAGGAGGGCGAGGTGTCGATCGAGTTGGAGTCCGTCAGCCGCTGGGTGCTCCGGCTGCGCAGATCCATTGCATAGATATTGGCGTTGCCATCGTTGCGGCCGAATGACAGCGCGACGCGCTGGCCGTCTGGCGAGAAACGCGGCGCAAACGTCATGCCCGGAAACTCGCCGATAGGTTCGCGCTGGCCGGTTTCGATCTGCAGCAAATAGATGCTCGGCTTGCCGCTCGCGTAGGACATGTAGGTCACTTCCTGCCGCGACGGCGAGAACCGGGGCGTCAACACCAGGTCGTCGCCCCTGGTCAGGTAGCGGACATTGGCGCCATCCTGGTCCATGATGGCCAGCCGCTTGATGCGCTGTTCCTTCGGGCCGGATTCATCCACGTACACGATCCGCGTATCGAAGTAGCCCTTCTCGCCGGTCAGCCGTTCGTAGATCGCATCCGCGATGATGTGGGCGATGCGCCGCCAGTTGCTGGCATTCGCGAAATACTGCTCGCCGATCAGCTGCTGTTCGGCGAAAGTGTCCCAAAGCCTGAACTCGGCCCGAAGACGGCCGTCGGCCTCGCGGCTGACCCGACCGATCACCAGGGCCTGCGCGTTGATGACCTTCCAGTCGGCAAACCGCGGGGCAACATCGGGATTCGAGATTTTCTCGACGAACGCACCTTTTTCGATCGGCTTGAACAGGCCCGAACGCGCCAGGTCGGCGGACACCACATCGGATATCTGGGCGCCGACCTCGTTGCCCGCGATGAAATCGGTAATCGCGATCGGAAGCGGCTCGATGACACCCTTGTTGACGTCGATCTCCACCAGCGCATGGGCGGGGACGATCATCGCGGCTGCCAACCCGGCGGCACCTGCAATTACCGCCAGCAGCGGCCGGAAAAGATTCGTCATGCTTCTCTCGCTTTCTTCCTCGATCATCAGCGGCACATCCTGTCGTCGCACGGCTGAGGCTTCAGTAGAACATATCGGCCGGGTCGAAATTGACCACGACTTCCTTCCAGGTTTCGTATTTTCCGGCCGGCACGTTGAGGCCCTGCACATCGCATTTCTGGATGGCGCGAACCGCGGTGCGGTCGAATTGGGGATTGCCGCTCGACTTGCTCACACGGGGGATTCCGTCCAGACGTCCGTCCCGATCGAGATTGAAGGTCACCGATACCTTCAGTTTCGACGGGTCCTCGATTCCGGCGTCGATCGACCAGCATCCGCCGAGCTGGTCGCGCAACGCGCCCAGTTCGGAGGCCGACAGCTTCGGCGCATTCGTCGTTTTTGCGCCCAGTGCCGCCTCTTGCTCCTGCTTCTTCGCGCCGCCGCCGGACGGCTTCTCGCGGTTGATCAGCGCCTTGACCTCGTCCTCGAGCGCCGCAAGCTCATCGTTGTTCGCGGCGGGTTTGGGTTTTTCCGGCGGTTTGTCGGAGTCCTTGCGGTCCGGCGCTTTGGCCGTCTGCGCCGGCGCCGGCGGCTGCGGGCGCCGTTGCGGAAGCGGAGCGGTGTCTGGCAGCCTGATCGACGTCTCGGCTTCGGCCGGCTGGCTGTCGGTCGCCTCCTTGACCGGATCGGGCTTGACCTCTTGCTTGGGCTGCGGCTTGGGCGTCACCTCGGTGGCGGGCACCGGGGCCGGCTCGACCTTCTGTTGCGGGGCGGGCTCGGGCCGGACCACCGGCGTTGGCACGGGTTCCGGCGCCGGATTCGGCACGCTCGCCGTCTCGATTTCCCGCGGCTTGGGTTTCGGGGTCGGGACGTTGTTCAGGTCGACCGTATTTTCGCCGGCGTTCTGCGCGTCCGGAACCTGGGTCTTCTCCGTCGTCGGCTTGGGTGCCGGTTTCTCACCGGCCGGCGCCTTGCGGTCTCCCGCGACGAGCTGTGCCAGCTCGGACTCCGAGATCGTGGTGACCGGAATCGAATCCTCGACCACGTCGAACGGCTTCGGCGCACTGACCGTCACCAGCCCGAAAGCGAGGAGCGCCCCGTGCAGGAACAGCGATGTCGTCAGTCCGGCCTTCATGGTCCGACTAGCTCTTTTCGTCCTCGAGCGTGACAAGACCGACATTGTCGAAGCCGCCGGCCTGTATTTTTGCCATCACCCGCATCACGGTGCCGTAGTCGATCGTTTTGTCGCCGCGCACATAAATGCGCGCGTCCGACCCGGTGCTCTTGATCTGCTGCAGCTTCGGCACGACCTCGTCGAACGCGATTTCGGTTTCCTGGATGAATATCCGGCCCTTGCCGTCTACCGAGACCACCAGAGGCTGGGTCTGGGACGTCAGCGGCTGGGCGGATGTCTCCGGCAGATCCACGGGCACGCCGACGGTCAGCAGCGGCGCCGTCACCATGAAGATGATCAGCAGCACCAGCATCACGTCGACCAGGGGCGTGACGTTGATCTCCGAAATGATCGTGTGACGGCGGCCGCGCCTGCGGTATCCCCGCACGCCGCGCGCATTGGCTTGTGCCGATTGCATACCCATGACCGGACGCTCCTAGGCCGCTTGCCGCGGCGCGGATTTTTCGTCGATCTGCCGCGACAGGATTGCCGAAAACTCGTCGGAGAAGCCCTCCATGCGGCTCGCGATTTTGCCCGCATCCGCCGACAGCTTGTTGTAGGCGATGACCGCCGGTATGGCCGCCAGCAGGCCGATGGCGGTCGCCAGCAGCGCTTCGGCGATGCCCGGCGCGACCACGGCCAGATTGGTCGATTTCGATCCGGCAATCGCCTGGAAGGATGTCATGATGCCGATCACGGTGCCGAACAGGCCGATGAACGGCGCCGCCGACCCGACCGTTGCCAGGAAACCGAGGCGGCTTTCCATGCGCTCCATCTCGCGCGTCAGCGCCAGGTCCATCGCCTTGTCGATCCGCGTCTGCAGGCCGAGCGGCGAACGCGCGCCCTTCTCGTAGCTCTTTTTCCACTCGCGCATCGCGGCGACAAAGATCGCGCCCATGCCCGACGTCTTGCGGTCCGACAGGGTACGGTAGAGCTCCTCAAGCGACTGTCCCGACCAGAACACCTGCTCGAAGCGGTTGAGCGCAGTGCGCATCCGCCCGTAGGAGATGACCTTGTCGAAGATGATCGCCCAGGTCCACACGGATGCGCCGAGCAGGCCGATCATGACCAGCTTGACCACCCAGCCTGCCTGCCAGAAAAGCGACCAGACCGACAATTCGCCGACCGGCGCCGCGAGTGCTAACTGTTCCATTTCAATCCGAATCCCCTGGAGGGCTGGTTCACGCGCGATCGACGCGATTTCCGCCCCTGCTTCCCGTCTGTCCGAAAAATTTGCCGACTGTGTAACGATTACCGGCCATTGCGGGTCTTTTCCGGGCAAAATTTGGTTAAACCAAGGCGTGGCCGCCCGCCGGCCGCACCTTCGGCATGCTGCGGTCATTCATGAATCGTTATGGTTAAGGATGGGTTAGGATTCGGGCGCGCGGCCGGCCCCTGCGGGCATCAACGCGGCAATCCAGGTCGCCGGAAAGCGCCTTGGCCGCCCGCCCTCGGAAATGATGGCCGCCTCCACTTTCGCCGATATCAGCAGATCGCCGCCGCGCCTGATCGCCTGCTCCATGCGTGTCCGCGCACCCGATATCTCGGCGATCCGGGTCACCACCTCCAGCACGTCGTCGATCCGCGCCGGCGCGCGGAAATCGATTTCCATGCGCCTGACCACCCACACCAGCTTCTCGCCATGTTTGCCGTCGGCAAGTTCCGAATGGTGGACGCCGGCAAGCCTGAGGAAATCGGACCGCCCGCGTTCGAGGAATTCCAGGTAGCGGGCGTGATAGACGACACCGGAGAAATCGGTGTCGGCGAAATAGACGCGCGCGAGAAGCCGGTGGCCGTCTTCGGTCAGCTCGCCCGAAAGACCCGACGCGATATCCACCGATTCACCATGTTCTCCCATGCCGCTTTCCTTCCCGGGCCGGCCCTGCCATGTCAAAATGCTTCACCCTCCCGATGACGGATGGCACCGATCATGAGCGCAATCAAGACCTTCCTCCTGCTGATGGCCGTCGCGCTCCCATTCGTATCGCCGGCCGGTGCGGCCAGCTTCAAACCCGGGCGCGGCATCAGCCTCGACATCTGGGTGAACTGGCCCGGCGAGGATAAATGGAGCAGCCGGGAAGCGCTGCTGCCATTTCCCGAATGGCGCAAAACTGTCGGCGCGGCAGAAATCGCGGAGCTCAAGGCGGCTGGCTTTTCGATGGTGCGCATCCCGGTCGATCCCGCGCCGTTCCTGTCGCCGAAGACCGAGGCCTTCCGCGACGCGCTGTTCGCGTCCGTGCTGGATTCCGTGCGCCTGGTAACCGGCGCCGGCCTCGAGGCGATCGTCGACCTCCATGCCATCCCGGCCGGCCCCGGGCGAAGCGTCGGCACCGGCGAGATCCTGGACGACGAACGCGTCTTCGATGCCTATGTCGGTCTCGTGCGGCGGATGGCGCAGACGATTGCGAAGGAAGATCCGGCCGCCGTCGCGTTGGAACTGATGAACGAACCGGTGACCGAATGCGGGCGCAAGGACGCCAAACGCTGGACCGGAAAACTGAGACAGATCTGGGCGGCCGCGCGTGCCGCGGCGCTGGAAACGACCCTTGTGCTTTCCGGCGCCTGCTGGGGATCGGCGGACGGGCTTGCGGTCATGGATCCGGCCGATTTTCCCGATGGCAACCTGCTGTGGAGCTTCCACTCCTACGCGCCCTTCATCCTGACCCACCAGGGCGCGGGTTGGACCGGCGACATCTCGCCCTACGCCACCGGCCTGCCCTATCCTCCCTATGGGGACAACAAGGCAGAGACCCGCAGGGCGTTGGGCGAGATAAAGGCCCGCGTCCAGTCAAAAGCGCCATTCCTGCGCCGCGCCGGCATCATGTCTTTCGTCAACGACGAAATGGCGAAGATCGCAACGCCTGAAAAGCTCGCCGCCGTCATAACCCGGCCTTTCTCGCTGGCCGCGCGCTGGGCCGATAGCCATGGCATCGCGCGATCCGATATCCTGCTCGGCGAGTTCGGCATGATCCGCCAGGAATACGACAACGAATTCGTGATGAAGCCCGAATGGCGGGCCGCCTACTACCGCGACATGGTCGCGCTCGCCGAGCGACATGGTTTCTCTTGGTCGATGTGGGGCTATGGCGGCGCTTTCGGCATTGTCGAAAGCTTCTCCGGCGCAAGGGCCGAACCCGACGTGCTCGACATCGTGCGCGGCCTGCCCCGGTAGGTTTACGCCGCCTCGAACCAGCCCCCGCCGTGCGCGACGACGGCAAACCGGTCGGACAGTTCGACCAGCGCTATGCGGTGGATATCGGCCGCCGCGACCACGCCGCCCATGCCGTCAGGCAGGTCGCGCGTCGCGCAAGCCGCCGCTGCGACGGTCGTCGAATACCCAAGGTCGAGCGCCGCCCGGACGGTCGAACTTACGCACATGTGGGTCATGAACCCGGCGACAATCAGCTTGCGCCGTCCTGTCGCCGCGATCGCGTCCGCGAGCCTGGTCCCGGTGAAGGCATTGGGCAGCGGTTTTTCGATCACGTCCTCGCCACGGGCCGGCGCGAGTGCGGCAATGATGTGGCCACGGTTGTCGTCCCGGTCAAAAAGGCTGCCGGCGCGCCCCTTGTGCGCAACGTGAAGCACCGGAGCGCCTGCGGCCCTGGCAGCGGCAAGCAAAAGCGCCGCTTCCGCAACCGCCTCGTTCGCACCGGTAAGGGCCAGCGGCCCGGACAGATATTCATTCTGGTAGTCGATCAGGACGAGAACGGCCTCGTCGAACCGTGCCGGCGTCAGATCGGCGCCGGCCATCTGCAGGAGTGTTTTCGGCTGGTCCATTTGCGTCTCCATTGGCTGGCGCAATGATTACGCGCTTGCCATCGTGCGATCACGCAGCAATATTGCAGCGTATTGCTGCAAAAACGCAGGTATTGTGCGATGCCGCTCGACTGGGAAGATCTGAAATTCGCGGATGCCCTGGCAACCGCCGGAACCTACGCCGGCGCCGGCAAGGCACTGGGCGTGAATCCAACCACCGTCGCCCGTCGGATCGAACGCCTGGCTGGCGGTTTTCCCTTTGCGCTCTTCGCGGCCGAGGAAGGGCGCTGGGTGCCGACCGCGCAATGCACGCATCTGCTCACCCATGTGCGCGAGATCCACGGACACGTCGACGCGATCACCCGCATCCCGGCCGCCAGTGTCGGCATCACCGGTCATATCCGGATCGCGGCCACCCCGGCCGTCTGCGACACGGTGCTCGCCCCTTCGGTTTCCGCGCCGCTCACCGCCAACCCCGGGCTCGCGATCACCCTGCTGGCCTCGGACCGCAATGTCGACTTCCCGCATTTCGAGGCCGACATGGCGATCCGGCTCGCAAAGCCCGAACACGGCGGCTTCATAATCCGAAAGCTGGGAACGCTGAAGTTGAAGCAATTCGGCCGCGATGACGCACCGGTCGTCTGCGCCTACCCACCCTATCTGGATGCCACGCCGGAATCGCGCGAGTTGAACCGGCTGCACCTCGACCGCAAGGCACGGTTCTTTTCCAACAGCGCGCGGTCGATCGCCGCCGTGGTGGCCGCGGGTCATGCGACTGCCGTCTTGCCGGATCTGTCGTTGGCCACGGCGCCGTCCGGCGCGCCGGTGCGCGAACTCAACGCGCGCCGCGAAGCCTGGCTGCTGATCCAGCCACATCTGCGCAACGACGTGGTCGCAGGCGCGGTCCGCGATTGGATTGTCGGCTGCTTCGCGCCGTTCCGGGCAACGGACTGACCGGCGGGCGTCAGTTTTCGACCGGCTGTCCGAAAATCACGATCGGCACGCCCAGAACTGCCAGGTCGCCAAGCCGCGAACGCCCGGCAGCCACAGCAGCAACGCGGTCGCCAGCATCGCCAGCAGGATTCCGCCATCGAGGATCACGGTTGCTTCACGGTCTTCCGGTCGTCCTTCAGGGCATGGCGTCGACCAGAGCCTGCATTGCAAGCGGCCAGCTCATTGCGCTGTCCGGTCTTTCGCCAAGGCGAACGATTACCGTATTTTTTCGCGGCGCGACATAGATGATCTGGTCGTATTTGCCGTGGGCATAGAAATCGTCGCCGCGCCGCGGATCGGAAAGGCCCCACCAGTGGTATTTGTGGTAGCCGCCATGGGCCTGGACGTCCCCGTGGATCGCCCAACGCCTCGTGTCCGGTCTGAGCGGCGCGGTCGATTCGCGAACCCACGCCTCGGGCAGGATGCGGTTGCCGTTCCACGCACCGCCGTGCAGGAATACCAGGCCGAAACGCGCATAGTCGATGGCGCGGGCATTTATCCCGCTCTCCATTTTCTCGAAACCGCTGGCCGCGCTGTCCAGGCTCCACGATGCCGGGAACTCGGCGCCCATGGGCTTCCAGATGCGTTCCTGGAGGTAGCTGGCGACATGCATTCCCGTGGCACGTTCGAGGATCAGCCCTTCGACCAGCATATGGTAGTTGTTGTAGTAGAAGGTCTCGCCGATCGGTGTCTCACCGGCGCGCACCGCGAGCGCGATCTTGCGCAGGTCTGGCGCATAGTAGCTTAACGCGTCGTCGCCGAGCGGGTGCATGTAGAACGGCAGATCGTCGTTGAGGCGGTAGGCGATGCCTGAATTCATCAGCAGCAGGTCGCGGATCGTCAGATCGTCGAGGCCGCGCCCGGCGATTTCGGGCACATACTTGATGACCGGATCGGTGACCGCGCCGATCGAGCCGTCAGCGATTGCCGCGCCGATCAGCGCCGACACGAAGGATTTGGCGGCCGAAAAGGACGTGTTGACCGCTTCGCGCGACGTTCCCGGATATTTCTCGAAGATCACCTTGTCGTCGCGAATGACGATGAATGCGTTCGTGTGCGTCCGTTTCAGCAGGTCATCCACGATCTCCTTCCGCGGTAGGCCGCGATAGGGATACTCGATGACCGTCGGGACTCGCCCTTCGCCCTGGGGGATCGGTGACGGCAACGCCGCATTGGCGATCGGGCGATCGGGAAAAATCCGGTAATCCTGAAGATCGGATTCGTTGTAGCGCAGCACCCGCCAGGCAAACACCGGCGAATCCGTCAGGCTCAACGCAACGAAAAGACCGGCACAGAGAAGAACAGCGGCGGCGGCCAGAAATGCTGCCGAAACGAATATCCATCGCACGACGTTCATGATCTGCTCCTCACCCGTGCCTCCCGCCGGGTCGTCCCGCACACCCGATGGCCTCGGGCATGTGAGGTCCGCCGAAGACAGTCCGGAAACTGACCGCGAATCGCCGGATGGTGCCATGACATCGGTCAATGGATTGGCGAACGCCCCTTGCCGGCCGCGGTCTGTACGCGGAACCGGTGGCGACAGGCCGACCCGCTTACTCTTCCTCGAACAGCCGGCCCTGGCTTTCCGCCAGATCGCGCGGAATGTCGAGACCGAGGTGTCGCCACGCGCTGGCCGTCAGCATGCGTCCGCGCGGCGTGCGCTGGAGCAACCCCTGCTGGATCAGGTAGGGCTCGATGATGTCCTCGATCGCATCGCGCGGTTCCGACAATGCCGCCGCGATCGTCTCGATACCGACCGGCCCGCCGCCGAAATTGCGCGCAATCTGGCCGAGATAGCGCCGGTCGAGAGCATCGAGCCCCGCCTGGTCGACCTCAAGTCGGGTCAGCGCCTCGTCGGCGATCTGCCGCGTCACCTCGCCGGCCTTCGCAACATCGGCGAAGTCGCGCACCCGGCGCAGCAGGCGGCCGGCTATGCGCGGCGTGCCGCGCGCGCGCTTGGCGATTTCGGCCGCGCCGTCTTCGGCGATCGGCAGTCCCATAATCCGCGCGCCACGCTTGACGATGAACTCCAGCTCTTCGACCGTGTAGAAATTGAGCCGCACCGGAATGCCGAACCGGTCGCGCAACGGCGTCGTCAGCAGGCCGAGCCGGGTCGTCGCGGCGACCAGCGTGAACTTTGCAAGGTCGATCTTGACCGAGCGCGCCGCCGGCCCCTCGCCAATGATCAGGTCGAGCTGGAAATCCTCCATCGCCGGATAGAGGATTTCCTCGACCGCCGGGTTCAGCCGGTGGATCTCGTCGATGAACAGGACGTCGTTTTCCTCCAGGTTCGTCAGCAGCGCGGCAAGGTCGCCCGCCTTGGCGATGACCGGCCCGGAGGTGGAACGGAAATTGACGCCGAGTTCCTTGGCCATGATCTGCGCCAGCGTCGTCTTGCCGAGCCCGGGCGGGCCGACGAACAGCACATGGTCGAGCGCTTCGCCGCGTCCCCTGGCCGCCTCGATGAACACTTTGAGATTGGCCCTGGCCGCCGCCTGGCCGACGAAATCGTCAAGCGATTGCGGCCGCAGCGAGGTTTCGATGTCCTCGCCGCGCTTGTCAGCGGAAATAAGGCGCGCCGGTTCGCTCATGCCGCCTCCATCGCACCGAAGCCGGGCCGGCGCAAGTGCCGGGTCACCGCGCCAGTTCCTTCAGCCCGTGCCGGATCAGGGCCGCGGAATCCGCGTCCTCGCCGGCGCTTTTCAGCGCCGCGGCAACGGCGTTTGCGGCGATGTCGCGCGAATAGCCGAGATTGGTCAGCGCCGAGACCGCATCGGCCACCGGCGCCGGCGCCACGCCTTCACCGAGCTCCTGCTTCAGCCCGATCGTGCCGGATGCGGCCCCGGCGAAGGCCGGCGCCTTGTTCTTCAGTTCGATGACGATGCGTTCGGCGACCTTCTTGCCGACGCCCGGCGCCCGCGCCACCATCGCCGTGTCCTTGAGCGCGATCGCATTGGCCAGATCCGCCGGAGTCAATGTCGACAGGACTGCGAGCGCGACCTTGGACCCCACGCCCTGCACGCTTTGCAGCAGGCGGAACCACTCGCGTTCCAGCGCCGATGCGAAACCATAGAGTCGCAGCACGTCCTCGCGCACATAGGTCTCGATGAACACCACCGTCGCCTCGCCCGGTCCGGGCAGTCCGGACAACGTTCGCGCCGAACAATAGGCGACATAGCAGACGCCATGGACGTCGATCACCGCGTGATCCTCGCCGATCTCGTCAACAACGCCCTTCAGTTTGCCGATCATCGCCTACTCCGCCGCCGCCATCGCTCGCCGCTGCGCCAGGCCTGCGCGGTTGTGGGCATGGCAAATGGCGATCGCCAGCGCGTCGGCCGCATCGTCGCTGTCATAGCTCGCCCGCGGCATCAGCACCTTGAGCATCATCTGGATCTGCCTCTTGTCTCCGTGACCGACGCCGATCACTGCCTTCTTGACCGCGTTCGGCGCATATTCGGCAACGCGCAGGCCCGCGCGCGCCGGCACCAGCATGGCGATCCCGCGCGCCTGCCCCAGCTTCAGGGTCGCACCCGCATCCTTGTTGACGAAGGTCACCTCGACCGCGGCTTCGTGCGGCGCATGGACGTGCAGTATCTCGGCCAGCCCGTCATGCAACTGGCACAACCGCGACGCCAGATCGGCCTTGCCGTCGGAGGCAACCGTTCCGGCGGCAACGAAACGCAGGCTGTTGCCGAGCGTCTCGATGACTCCCCAGCCGGTGCGTCTGAGGCCCGGATCGATACCGATTATGCGAATCGCTTCCCGCATGGCTCCACCTTGAACGAGTTGGGTCAGCCTTGCCAGCGAAATGTGAACAAACAGGAAACAAGTCCACGGATAACCCGTGCGCCACCAATTGCGCAAAGCTGGGGCCATTGCGCCTCGCGCCGCACGGTGTATGCCCTTTGCGCAACGCCACGAAAGCACCGCTGCCAATGACGCTGCCCGAATTCGACATTTCCCTGATCGCACTCGCGGCGATTGTCCTGCTCGCGGGGCTGGTGCGCGGTTTCTCGGGCTTCGGCACCGGCATGATCGTCATGCCCGTCGCTGCCGCGCTCTACGGGCCGCGGGTGGCAATCGTGATCATTCTGGTCATCGATCTGCTGCCTGTGATCCCGGTGACGCTGCCTGCGTTCAGGATCGCGCATTGGCGCGAAATCCTGCCGGTTCTGGCCGGCATGTTTTTTCTGATCCCGCTCGGCGTCGCGATACTGAAGGTCGGCGATCCGCTGATCCTGCGCTGGCTGATCTGCTTTGTTGTGTTTGCAGCCGTCGCGCTGCTGTTTTCCGGCTGGCGTTACCGTGGCCCGCGCGGCGCGCCGGTTTCGTTTGCGGTCGGGGGCATCGCCGGACTGCTCGGCGGAATCGCCGCGATCCCCGGACCGCCGCCCATCCTCTACTGGATGGCGTCCGGCCTCGCACCGGCGCTGGTGCGGGCCAACATGATGGTGCTGTTGTTTCTCTCCGACATCATCAGCGCCGGCAATGTCTGGGCTGCCGGCCTGCTGACAGGCCATGCGCTCAAGCTGGGATTCGTCGCCGCGCCCGTCTACTTCATCGGCCTTACAGGTGGATGGCTCCTGTTTCCTCTGGCCTCGGAAAAGGCGTATCGGCGCATCGCCTTCACGGTCATCGTGCTATCGACGATGAGTGCGCTTCCGCTGTTCGACCGGCTCTATGGCGGCTGAACGGAACCCCCGGAAGCGCGCGGCGGATTAGCAGCCCCCGAAGGCCGTCTTGAGCAGATTGATCTGATCGGTTACGGGATTGATTCCATTCCCGGCCGGTCCCGCCATGTCTTCCGCGCCATAGACCTCGCCATCCATGCGCTTGACGATGCGCTGCAAGGCCAGCGAACGGTTCACGATATCCCGGAAGGCGGCCGGCAATTGGTCCCATCCGGGCGTCAAATCCGACGCGGAATTGGTATCGAGACGGATTTTCGATTTCTCGGCGCTCACCTGCTCACGGGTCATCTCGCCATTGTTGGCGGCGCGCTGCAGCAACAGCCAGGAGGCGATCTGCATCAGCCGCGTGGTCAAGCGCATCGATTCCGCGGCGTAAAGCGTGGAGGCCACGCGGGTCAGATCCTTGGCGGCGCGGCGCCCGTCGCCGTCCAGATATCCGGCGGCTTCCTCGACCAGGCTCATTCCCGAATCGTACAGCTGCTTGAATTTTCCGGAGAATATACGGGCTTCCGCCAACCTGACCATGTTTGTGTTTCTGGCCGTCTTGTTGTTGGTGTCGACAGTCTCGCTCATACGCCCGTTACCCTGATTCACTCGATCCACAAACACCGCATTGCCATACGGGATTGAGGTTAAGAATGCGCGCTTCCCGAACGCTTGGCAAGCTCATGTTTAACAAAGGGTTAACGCGCACAGCGCCGCGCCCGAACGGGCCAAAAAAAAGAGCCGCGGCAATGGCGGCTCTCGAGAGTTTTACAGGGAGGCGTCAATCAGAAGGATAGACCACTCTGAAAGAATCCAGATCACTGGATATAAACAGTAAACGCCTGTAAAGCTTAATGAGCGGTTAACAGAACACCGAATATTCGGCGAATTTGTCCTGAAACGAGATTATGGGCCTGGATCCGTTTCCTTCCGTTCGGCTCACAATTCCTTTGCCATCTCCCGCAGTTTGAATTTCTGGATCTTGCCGGTCGAGGTCTTCGGAATCTCCTCGAAGAGGATCTGCTTCGGACACTTGAAGCGTGCCAGCAGCGCGCGGCAGTGGTCGAGGATTTCGGCCTCCGTGGCCGACATTCCCGGCTTCAGTTCGATATAGGCGACCGGCGTCTCCCCCCATTTCTCGTCGGCTTTCGCAACTACGCCACAGGCGGAAACGGCGGGATGCTTGTACAGTGCGTCCTCAACCTCGATCGACGAGATGTTCTCGCCGCCGGAAATGATGATGTCCTTGGAGCGGTCCTTGAGCTGGATGTAGCCGTCCGGGTGCATCACGCCAAGATCGCCCGAGTGGAACCAGCCGCCGGCAAAGGCCTCGTCGGTCGCTGCCTTGTTCTTCAGGTAACCGCGCATCACGATGTTGCCGCGGAACATCACCTCGCCAATCGTCTCGCCGTCATGCGGCACCTCGGCCATCGTCCCGGGGTCGCGGACGGAAAGCGCCTCCAGCGCCGCGTAGCGCACGCCCTGGCGCGCCTTTTTCGCGGTCCGGGCGCCGCGGTCGAGATCGTCCCATTCGCCATGCCATTCATTGACCACCGCCGGCCCGTAGGTTTCGGTCAGGCCGTACAGGTGTGTGACAGCGAAACCGGCGTCGGCCATTCCCGCCAACACCGCTTCCGGCGGCGGCGCCGCGGCCGTGTTGAAGGTCACGGTCTGGTCGAACGCCCGCTTCTCGGCTTCCGGCGCGTTGAGCAGCGTCGACATCACGATCGGCGCGCCGCAAAGCGTCGTCACGCCCTCGTCGGCAATCGAATCGTACATCGCTTTCGCGCGGACCCAGCGCAGGCAGACATGGGTCGAGGCGGTCACCGCGAGAGTCCACGGGAAACACCAGCCATTGCAATGAAACATCGGCAGGGTCCACAGATAGACGGAGTGTTGCCGCAGGCCCGAATGGATGGTGTTGGCATAAGCCATCAGCGCCGCGCCGCGATGATGGAAGACCACGCCCTTGGGATTGCCCGTGGTGCCGGAGGTGTAGTTGAGCGAGATCGCGTCCCACTCGTCGTCCGGCATCGACCACGCGAAGTCCGCGTCGCCTTCCGCCAGGAGCGCCTCGTAGTCGACCGTGCCGATCCGCTCGCCCTTCGCATAGGGCGCGTCGTCGGGATAAACCGGATCGTCATAGTCGACGACCAGCGGCTTGACCTTGGCAATCTTCAACGCTTCGGCGGCCAGGGCGGAAAACTCGCGATCGACCATGAAAACCTTCGCTTCCCCATGATCGAGCTGGAAGGCGATGATTGCCGCATCGAGGCGTGTGTTCATGGTGTTCAGCACCGCCTTGATCATCGGCACGCCGAAATGCGCTTCGAGCATCGGCGGCGTATTCGACAGCAGAACCGCGACCGTATCGCCCTTGCCGATTCCGCGTTTGGACAATGCCGAGGCAAGCTTCAGGGAACGTTGCCAGAATTCGCCGTAGCTCGTCCGGCTCGGGCCATGGACAATCGCCGGGTGGTCGGGAAACGTCCTTGCCGCCCGTTCCAGAAAGGTGATCGGCGTCAGCGGCTGGTAATTGGCGGGATTCTTGTCGAGATCGCGGTCATAGGCACTGGTCATTCTGTCTCCTCCACCAGATACGGTCTCCCGGGTGCACGATGTTTCGCGATCATGCACCACAAACCGGCAACGCTGTAAACTGAATGCTCTTCGGTCGCCTCACATTGCAAGGCGCAACGCGCCAGGCAGCATCGTGAAGGTGCAGCCGAGTTTGCCCGGGGTCTCGCCGTCCATGTCGAAGAACACCGGCCTCTCCCCGCCGGCCGCAACCGGTTCGGCGGACAGCCGCGCCGCCCGGATGATCTCCACTTCGGGAAGCGCCGTGTGGGCGCCGCGATAGACAAGGCCGATCTTTCGCGCCAGGTACAACTTCGTGGTCCGCCCGACGATCACGATATCGAACAGCCCGTCATCGGGCTGCGCGTCCGGCGCGACCATCATGCCGCCGCCGAAATAGCGGCCATTGGCGACCGCCGCAAACATGATCTCGCGTTCGAATTCCGTCCCGTCGGCAGTCAGGCGAACCCGTAGCGGTTGCCACGAAGCCAAGGCTTTCAGCGTGGCGGAGAGATATCGGAGGCTGCCGGGCAATCGCGCCGAAGCAGCGGACATGTTCACGTTGCGCGCAATCGTTCCCGACAATCCGAGGCTTGCGATGTTTGCAAACAGCCGCGACTCCGGCTGCCCGTCGTCACCGGTGAAGTCGGCGCGGCCGATATCGATCAGCCGTTCCCGCCCGGATGCGATCGCCGCAATCGCGGCGCCGGGATCCGAGTCGATGCCGAACGAGGTGCCGAAATCGGACCCCGTGCCGCAGGGGATCACCCCCAGCGCAGCCGCGCGCGCGACTGTCCCGTCGGCCATCGCGAACCCGTTCAGCACTTCGTTGGTTGTCCCGTCGCCCCCGACGGCGACAATCAGTTTCGCACCACGAGCGATCGCCGCCCGCGACTGTCGCTCCGCGTCGAGGGGACCCGTCGTCAGGACGTGCTCGAACGCGCCGGCGGTATCGACGAGTTGCTTGAAAAGCTGCGGCCACAACGCCCCCGCGCGTCCGCCACCCGCGCGCGGATTGACGATTGCAATCCGGCTCATCGGGCGGATCCGCGGATTACGCGCCGAACGCGGCCCAGGCCACCATGTCCCACCTGCCCCTCCCAGGACGAACCCCTGCAAGCAGGTTCGGGGAAGCCAGGCCCGGCGTCAAGCAGCCACGCTCATCCGCCGGCAATTTTGCTGACGCCATCCCAGATCAGCCGCACCGAGACGATGGCAACCATCGCGTAGGTAAACGGATAGAACACTTCCGGACGCATCCGCTTGATCACCCACGCGCCGGCAAGCGTCGCCAACGGGGCAATCGACACGAGCGCCGCCGAAGCCGTCAGGGTGGATGCGTCGAACTGGCCAAGCATGAAATAGGGGATCAACTTCACAGCGTTGACGATGGCGAAAAAGATCACGCTGGTTCCCGTGTAGGTTCGCGGATGCAGGTGCAGCGGCAGCACATACATCTGGAACGGCGGCCCGCCGGCATGGGCGACAAAGCTCGTATAGCCGGCGATCGTCGACCAGAAGGTCCCCTTGATCACACTCGGCTGCGCCGTTTTTTCGACCCTGGCGATTTTCAGCCACAGCCAGCGCGTGACGAACGCCGCCGCGACGACGCCGACCATCAGCTTCACTGTCTCCGGCGAGACCAGCGCCGCCAGCGCCCAGCCGATTGCAATCCCGGCCATCGCGCCGGGCAGCATGATTTTCAGCGTACCGCTGTCTCGGTAACCCCGCCAGGTCCACAGCGAGACCAGGTCCATCACGATCAGGATCGGCAGCAACACCGCCGCTGCGCGCACCGGCGACATGGTCAGCGCCATCAGCGGCACGCCCAGCAGCGCGGTGGCGCCGCCCAGACCGCCCTTCGACAGGCCGATGAGAATGACCGCAGGTATGGCTGTGGCGTAGAACCACGGATCGGAGAACAGGGTTTCCATGATAATCCCAGGCAGGACCGAAGCGCATCCATAGTCGTTGCGCGGCAAAAATGAAATCGCGGCTTTCGCATGAAACCGCCACGGGGTTTTATCGCCGGGCGCACTGCGCTATTGCGGAGTACCCGCTGCGCCGAAATGCAGCCACTTTCTGCCGCCATCACCGCGGCAACCACCTCCGCGGGGACAACCATGCAAGACACCAACCCGGACATCCGTTGCCGAATTGTCCTTATCGCGCCCGACATCGCCGACGACGCGGTACTGGCCAATGCTGTCTCCGAGGCCCTCGATGGCGGCGACGTGGCTTCGCTCATCCTGCCTGGATACGGCGCCGACGACCAGGCGTTTCAGCGCCGCGCCGAAAAGATCGTGCCCCTGGCGCAGGCCCGCGGCGTCGCGGTGATGATCGCCGAGGACACGCGCATCGCGGGCCGCACCGAGGCCGACGGCGTGCACCTGGACGATGCCCGCCAGGCCATGGCGCAAACGGCAAGCCGGTTCGATGAAAGGCTGATGTTCGGCGCCGGTGGCGCGCGCACCCGCCACGACGCGCTGGTTCTTGGCGAGGCACAGCCCGACTACTTGTTTTTCGGGCGCATCGGGTATGACACCAGGCCCGAGCCGCATCCGCGCAACCTCGCACTCGGCAGGTGGTGGGCCGAGCTGGTCGAGATCCCGTGCGTCGTGCTCGCCGGATCGGACCTCGCATCGGTGGCCGAAGTCGCCGCGACAGGCGCCGAATTCGTGGCCCTGTGCCACGCCGTTTTCGACGATCCGGCGGGGCCGCGACACGCCGTCGAAGAGGCCAACGCCATTCTCGACCGGACGCCCGCGAGGATCGAATGAACCACGCGCGCGCCATCGCATTGGGCCTGCTGCTGACCACTGGTCTGGTTGCGCATGCGGCAGGCGCGCCAGAGGACAAGCCCGCCCACGACACCGTGAATCCGTCGCGCTTCGGCATGCGTCCCGCCGACCGAGCCTACGGCGCCTTTCAGCGCGGCCTGTTCATCACGGCCCTCAACCTGGCCAAGCCGCTGGCGGAAAAAGGCGATCCGGCAGCGCAGACATTGATAGCCGAGATCTATTCGCGCGGCCTGGGCGTGGCGCGCAACAATGCGCTGGCAGCGAAATGGTACACCGCCGCCGCCGCGCAAGGCGTGCCGGAAGCGCAGTTTCAGTACGCGTTGCTGCTGATGGACGGCGACCATGTCCCGAAAGACGAGAAGAAGGCTTTCGAACTGATGGGAAAGGCGGCGGCGGCGGGCAATCGCTTCGCCCAGTTCAACTACGCCCAGATGCTGATCGAACATGCGCCGGGCTCCAGCGGACTTGTGAACGCCGCCTCCTGGTTTGAGAAGGCCGCGCGTCAGAACCTGCCGGACGCGCAATACGCGCTGGCCAGGCTTTATGCCGAAGGCACCGGCGGTAAGCCGCAGGACGAGGTGGCGGCCCGCGCCTGGCTCGAACGGGCGGCGGCTCTGGGTTACGATACCGCGCAGCTCGATCTCGGCACGTGGCTGGTCGAAGGGCGGGGCGGAAAACGCGATCCCGTGGCCGGGTTCAACTGGTTGAGGACCGCCGCGATCGGAGGCAACGTGGCCGCGCAAAACCGGGTCGCCAAGCTCTATCGCCTCGGAATTGGCAACGAGGGCGATCCGATCGAAGCGGCCGCATGGTACATCCTGGCGCGCCGGGCGGGCCTCTACGACCGCGAGATGAACGTCTTCCTCGACGGGCTGACCGCAGAGCAGCAAAAAAACGCGATCGAACGGGCCAACCGGCTGCGCTAACCGCGGCCCTGCCGCCCTTGCCTATCCAAGCAATTTGTGGTCTTGGAGCGCCGAATTGTTCGAACTGGCGCCAATGCGCCCGAAACTGGAAATGAGACGATGAAGATCAATGGCAACGAAATTCGCCCGGGCAATGTGATCGAGCACAATGGCGGTCTGTGGGTGGCGGTCAAGACGAATGCGGTCAAGCCGGGCAAGGGCGGCGCCTACAATCAGGTCGAATTGAAGAACCTGATCGACGGCACGAAACTCAACGAGCGATTCCGCGCCGCCGAAACCGTCGAAAAGGTCCGCCTTGAGCAGAAAGACTTCAGCTACCTCTACGAGCAGGACAACATGCTCGTGTTCATGGACTCAGAAACCTACGAGCAGCTGGAACTTCAAAAGGAATTCGTCGGCGACCGCGCGGCCTTTCTGCAGGAGGGCATGGTTGTGACCGTGGAACTCTACGAGGAAAAGCCGATCGGCGTTTCGCTGCCCAGCCAGGTAACGCTGGCAATTGCCGAAGCCGATCCCGTGGTCAAGGGTCAGACGGCCGCGTCGTCCTACAAGCCGGCCATCCTGGAGAATGGCGTAAGGGTCATGGTGCCGCCGTTTATCGAGGCGGGCGAGCGCATCATCGTCGACACTGACGAGCTCACCTACATTCGCCGCGCCGACTGAACGGCAGTATCGGAGTATCTCAATGGCGCGTTCGGCGATCATTCATGTCATGGTGCAGGCCGCTCACAAGGCCGGCCGCTCGCTGGTGCGCGATTTCGGCGAGGTCCAGAACCTCCAGGTTTCGGTCAAGGGCCCGGGCGACTATGTCAGCCAGGCGGACCGCAAGGCCGAGGAGATCGTCTATCGCGAGCTGACGCATGCCCGGCCCGGTTACTCGCTGCTGATGGAAGAGCGGGGTCTGGTCGAGGGTACAGACTCGCAACATCGCTGGATCGTCGACCCGCTCGACGGAACAACCAACTTCCTGCACGGAATCCCGATCTTCGCCATCTCGATTGCTCTTGAGCGGCAGGGCCAGATCGTTGCGGGCGTGATCTACAACCCTGCCCTGGACGAGCTCTACACGGCCGAGCGCGGCGGCGGCGCCTTTTTCAACGACCGCCGCATTCGCGTAGCGGCGCGCAGCAGCCTGCCCGAAAGCGTGATCGCGACCGGCATCCCGCATCTGGGGCGCGGTCACCACGGCAATGCGCTGCGCGAATTGCGCAACGTCATGGGCGAGTGTTCCGGCATCCGTCGCTGCGGCGCCGCCGCCATCGACCTGGCCTGGGTCGCGTCCGGCCGCTTCGATGGTTTCTGGGAGCACGCGCTGAGCCCCTGGGACATGGCGGCGGGAATCCTGCTGATCCGCGAGGCGGGCGGCTTCGTCACCGACGCCGAGGGTGGACAGGACATGCTGGCGAGCGGCTCCATCGTGGCAGGCAACGAAGACATCCACCGCCAGTTGAGGACCGTGCTGGCAAAGCCGGTCTGACCCCGGCTCGCGCCCGCGGCCGGCGGATCGCCGGCGCTCCGAATTGCCGCCTTTCAATTTCCATATAATTGCGTTTAGAGTCGCAACGCGGAAAATTGAAACGGGGAGGCGAAGCTTCGGCGATGGCAGCAATCGATCCAGTTGATCCGGCCGATTCCGGCGATTACGAGGAATACGGTCCCGGTCGGCTCTCCTCTCCGCAAGTCTTCCTGCTGACCATGCTGGTCTTCCTGACGATTGCCGGTTTTGTCGCTGCGATCCTGTATCGCCAGATCTCGTCCGCCTTCCAGACCAATCCCGGACTGAACGGGCTGATCCTCGGCGTGCTGACCGTCGGTATCCTGCTGGCTTTTCTCCAGGTTGTCCGGCTGTTCCGCGAAGTCCGCTGGGTCAATTCCTTCCGTGAGGGGGTCGAAGCCAAACAGCCGGTGCTGCTGGCGCCGATGCGCGCCCTGCTGAGCCGTTCCAGCGCGACCTCGCTTTCCACCATGTCAATGCGCTCGATCCTCGATTCCATCGCCACCCGCCTCGATGAAAGCCGCGACATATCGCGCTACCTGATTGGTCTGCTCGTCTTCCTCGGCCTGCTTGGCACTTTCTGGGGATTGCTGCAGACGATCGGTTCCATCGGCGACACGATCGCGTCGCTCGACCCTGGCAGCGGCGACACCAACGAAGTGCTGGATTCGCTGAAAAGCGGCCTTGCCCGCCCGCTCGCGGGCATGGGCACCGCTTTTTCCTCGTCGCTGTTCGGCCTCGCCGGATCACTCGTCCTCGGTTTCCTCGACCTGCAGGCCGGCCGCGCGCAGAACCGCTTCTATATCGAGCTTGAAAACTGGCTTTCCAGCGTGACTGACGTCGGCTCCGACTTCCAGATTGCGGGAGCGGGCGGCGGCACCGGCGAGATCCGCGCCATGGCCGACAGCCTGCGCCACATGCAGGAGACGGGCGGCTCGTCGCAGCGCGTGACCGCGGCCATGGCCAATCTGGCCGAAGCGGTTTCCGGACTGGTCAAGAACATGCGCAGCGAACAGCAGATGATGCGCGACTGGGTCGAGGCGCAGGCGGAAGAGCAAAAGGCGGCGCGCAAGACCATGGAGCGCATCGCCGGCGCATTGGAAAAAAAGTCCGGGGACAAGTGAGATGGCGCTGGCCCGCAACCGCCGCGGCGACCGCGGGGTGGACTACTGGCCTGGCTTTGTCGACGCATTGTCGACCTTGCTTCTGGCGATCATGTTCCTGCTGTCGGTGTTCGTGCTGGCCCAGTTTCTGCTGAGCCAGGAGATCTCCGGCAAGGACGCGGTGCTCAACCGCCTCAATTCCCAGATCAACGAACTGACCCGGCTCCTCTCGCTGGAAAAAACCAGCAACCAGGACCTGAACGACCAGCTCGCCAACCTCCAGGCCTCGCTCAACGAGGCGACATCTGAAAAGACGCGGCTGGAACAGCTCCTCGCCCGCGGTTCGGGGGCGAGCAGCGCCGCGGAACAGAAGATCGGCGAATTGAGCGGGCAATTGTCGAGCGAAAAGGAGATCAGCCAGCGCGCGCTTAGCCAGGTGGAAATCCTCAATCAGCAGATCTCGGCCCTGCGCCGCCAGATCGCGGCGCTGGAAGACGCCCTGGACGTTTCGGAGGCGCGCGACCGCGAATCCAACGCCAAGATCGCCGACCTCGGCCGTCGGCTCAACGTGGCGCTGGCGCAGCGCGTGCAGGAACTGAACCGCTACCGTTCGGACTTCTTCGGCCGGTTGCGCGAAATCCTCTCCGACCGCGAAAACATCCGAATCGTCGGCGACCGGTTCGTGTTCCAGTCGGAAGTGCTGTTTCCCTCGGGCGGCGACTCGCTCAATCCGGCCGGCCAGACCGAGATGGCCAAGCTCGCGAGCGCCGTGGTCGACCTTTCGCGCGAGATTCCGCCCGAGATCAACTGGGTGCTGCGCGTCGACGGTCACACCGACGACGTGCCGCTATCGGGCACGGGTCGCTTGCGCGACAACTGGGATCTGTCGGCCGCGCGCGCGATCTCGGTCGTCAAGTTCCTGATATCCCAGGGCGTGCCGGCGGACAGGCTGGTCGCCGCCGGCTTCGGCGAGTTCCAGCCGCTCGACACCGCCGATACCGACGAGGCGCGCGCGAAGAACCGCCGAATCGAACTGAAGCTGACCGAACGCTGATCGGCCGGCTCAGAACCCGAGATAGAGAACCGCCAACGCGATCACGGCCGGGACGGTCTGGATAAACAGGATCTTGGTGTTTGCCGTCGCCGCGCCGAAAACGCCGGCAACCGCGACGCATGCCAGGAAGAAGGTCTTGATGGCCAAACCGCCATCCAGGGCAAGAAGCCCCCAGACCAACCCGGCGGCTAGGAAGCCGTTATACAGCCCTTGGTTGGCCGCCAGGGTCTTTGTTTGCGCGGCGAATTCCGCCGTGATCCCGAACGCCTTGCGGCCGCGCGGCGTGTCCCATGCAAACATCTCCAGATAGACAATATAGATATGCAACAGTGCAATAAGTGCGATCAGAATATTGCCAATCATAGTGTTCTCCGAATGAAATCAGGCGCCAAATGACCACGGCGACGGCCTGATCGCAAGCTATTTCCCGACAACCGCTGGACAAGGGCGCGAGCGGCCGTTTCAATGCACCGTTTTCGCAGGGTCCGGGCCTTCATTGATGCAGTCGTTCAAACTCGTTTTCGCCCTCTTTCTCACGCTTATTCTCGCCGCCCCGGTTGCCGCGCAGGATACCGAGCCGAACGGCACCATCAAGGCCGCCGAGCAGGGCCCGACCGACAGGGACATCGACCGCCGGATCGAATCGATCCTCAGCGAAATCGACGGCCTGGAAGATGTCTTTGCTACCGTCAAGGCAGGCGTCGTCACCTTGCATGGCCAGGTCGCCGAGGCCGCGCTGGCCACCAAGGCGGAGCAGCTGGCATCCCGTGTCGAGGGCGTAGTCGACATCCGCAACGAGATCGCCGAGATCACCTCGGTGACGAAGCGCATCGCGCCGGCTTGGGAGCGCCTGAAGAACCGGACCGTACAATTCGTGAACTACCTGCCCCTCGTCGGGCTTGCGGTGGTCATCTTCGCGGTCATCGCACTGGCCGGCAACTGGTTAGCCGGTCGCAAGTGGCCGTTGTCGCGCATCGCGCCGAATTCCTTCATCGCCAATCTGCTGCGCCAGATCATCAGCCTGGCCTTCGCCGGCCTCGGCCTTGTCGTCGCGCTCGACTTTCTCGGGGCGACAGCGGTTCTGGGAACCATTCTCGGCGCCGCCGGCATCGTCGGCCTCGCAGTGGGCTTTGCGGTGCGCGACACGGTCGAAAACTATATCGCGTCGATCCTGCTTTCCGTGCGCCAGCCGTTTCGGCCGAACGACTGGATCGAGATCGATGGCGAGGAGGGCTCCGTCATGATGCTGACCTCGCGCGCCACGATCCTGATGGATGCCGGCGGCAACCACATCCGCATCCCCAATTCGACCGTGTTCAAGGGTGTGGTGCGCAACTACACCCGCAATCCGGAGCGCAGGTTCGACTTCACCCTGGGCATCGATCCGCACGCGAACCTGCGTGCCGCCATCGATCTCGGCGTGGCGACCATCCGCGCCTTTCCGTTCACGCTCGACGAGCCGGAACCCGACGCCTGGATCGATCATGTCGGCGACTCCCGGGTCGTTATCCAGTTCAATGGCTGGGTCAACCAGAACGAGACCTCGTTTCTGCAGGCGAAAAGCGAAGCCATCCGCCTGGTGAAACTGGCGCTGGAAGGCGCCGGCTACGCCATCCCCGAACCGGGTTATCGCGTGGTCCTGTCCGGCGCGCCGGCCGAAGCCGTCAAAAAACGCCAGCCGGCGGATAAAAAACCGGTGCGGACCCTGCCAGCGGAGGACCAGCGCGCGTCCGACACATCGGCCGACGACACCATTTCGCGCAAGGTCGAGGAGGAGCGCGCGCACGCCGAAGGCGGCGACCTGCTCGACAAGGCAGCGCCGCAGGAAATTGGGTAGAATCCCGAAAGCGCTATTTCACGATAATCGTGAACCGGTAGTACTGGACGCGTTCGGGTTGAATTACCCGCAGCGTGACCGTGTCCCTGCCCCGGAAGCCGGCCCGCGACCGGTAGATATAGTCGACAGTCGGCCTGCCCTTGCCAATGCAGCGGTTTGAGAAAAAGCCACCGGTAATACCCTTTCTTGTGTCCCGCTTGCCGCGCGCCACACGAACAGTGCCGTATTTCGGCTTAACGATAATCGTCACTTTCGGCGTGAACGGCTTGCAATCGACCGGATAGAAAAACGACAGCCAGATCAGGCCGGTGTCCTTCCCCGGAGACGCCTTGATCGTATAGGCGCCGGCAGTGCCCGCCGCGGCAAGAATGATGGCGATGGCCGCCGCCATGGTCCGGAAAAGACGTGAAGTCGAGATGTACATTAATCCCCCTTTGCAGCCCCAAGTTGCAATATCCATAATCCATGGCAGGGCGCAAGGACCCAACGTCAACCGCGAGACCCGTTGCATGGGAAAGCGGTTCGCCGCTAGGCTCAGGTAAGACATAGTGCCGGGGGAGAGAGACATGCAGGCAGACGTGATTGTCGTCGGGGCCGGGCTTGCCGGTCTGGTCGCCGCCGCGGAACTGGGCGACCGCGGCAAGTCGGTCATCATCCTCGACCAGGAACCCGAACAATCGCTCGGCGGCCAGGCTTTCTGGTCGCTGGGGGGCCTGTTCTTCGTCGACAGCCCCGAGCAGCGGCGCATGAAGATCCGCGATTCGCGCGATCTCGCCTGGCAGGACTGGCTGGGCTCGGCGCAATTCGACCGTGAGGAAGACCACTGGCCGCGCCGCTGGGCGCAGGCCTATGTCGAATTCGCCGCCGGCGAGATGCGCCCCTGGCTGCATGGCATGGGCATGCGCTGGTTTCCCGTCGTCGGCTGGGCCGAGCGCGGTGGCGCCCTGGCCGACGGCCATGGCAATTCGGTACCTCGTTTTCACGTTACCTGGGGCGTGGGCGGCGGCGTGCTCGCGCCCTTCATCGCCCGCGTCCGCGCACATGAATCCGCCGGGCGGGTGACCTTCCGGTTCCGCCACCGCGTCGACCGCATCGTCACTACCAACGGCGCGGCAACCGGTGTCGCCGGCAAGATCCTGGAACCTTCCTCGGTGGCGCGCGGCCAGCAATCCTCGCGCGAGATCACCGGCGATTTCGAATTCTCCGCCGGCGCGATCATCGTCACGTCCGGCGGCATTGGCGGCAATCACGAGCTGGTCCGCAAGGCGTGGCCGGCGGAGCGTCTCGGCCAGCCGCCGAAGACCATGGTCTGCGGCGTGCCCCACCATGTCGACGGCCGCATGCTGGCCATCGCCGGGGAGGCCGGCGCCGCCACCATCAATGGCGACCGCATGTGGCACTACACCGAGGGACTGCGGAACTGGGACCCGATCTGGCCCAATCACGGCATCCGCATCCTGCCCGGCCCCTCCTCGCTGTGGTTCGACGCCCGGGGCAACCGCCTGCCCGCCCCGTGCCTGCCCGGCTTCGACACGCTCTCGACCCTCAGGCACATTCTCGCCACCGGCTACGACTATTCCTGGTTCGTGCTCACCCAGGCGATCATCGAGAAGGAATTCGCCCTGTCCGGATCGGAGCAGAATCCCGACCTGGAATCGGGCAAGTGGCTGTCGGTTCTCAGGAACCGCCTCGGCAAGGGCGCGCCCGGCCCCGTCGAGGCCTTCAAGCGCCATGGCGCCGACTTCATCGTCAAGGATAATCTGTCCGACCTGGTCGAAGCGATGAACGCGCTGACCGGCGAAAACCTGATCGACCGCGATCATCTGGAAACCCAGATCCTCGCCCGCGACCGCGAGATCGAGAACCCGTTCTCCAAGGACGCCCAGGTCACAGCCATCCGCGGCGCGCGCACCTATCTCGGCGACAAGCTGATCCGCACCGCGAAACCGCACCGCATCCTCGATCCGGCCAAGGGACCGCTGATCGCGGTGAAACTGCACATCCTGACCCGCAAGTCGCTCGGCGGCCTGCACACCGATCTCGACGCCCGGGTGCTCGACGCTTCCGGCAAGCCCGTGCCCGGCCTGTACGCGGCCGGCGAGGTGTCCGGCTTTGGCGGCGGCGGCTATCACGGCTACAATGCGCTGGAAGGCACGTTCCTCGGCGGCTGCATCTTCTCCGGCCGCATCGCGGGAAGAGCGGCCGCGCTCACATGACATCGGACCGACACGACAT
>JBNLDE010000179.1:0-44921 GCA_050304175.1 Zhengella sp.
TCCTGCAGCCGCTTCAGTTCGACCTGCATGGACTTTCGCAACTTTAGATCAAGCGCGGACAGCGGTTCGTCGAGCAACAGAAGTTTCGGTCGCGGCGCCAATGCACGCGCCAGTGCGACGCGTTGTTGCTGTCCGCCGGACAACTGGCTCACGGGCCGACCACCGCTCCCCTCGAGCTTGACGAGCTGAAGCATCCGCTCGACCGTCGCCGCTATGTCCTCGCGACTCTTGCCGAGCATTTTCAAGCCGAAGCCGATATTTTCGGCGACGGTCATGTGAGGAAAGAGAGCGTAGTTCTGGAAGACTGTGTTGATCGGCCGCTTGTTTGGCGGCAGCATCGAAATGTCACTCTGATCGAGCAGGACTTTGCCGTTAGTCGGCGTTTCGAAACCGGCCAGTATCCGCAGAAGGGTGGTCTTGCCGCAACCCGACGGTCCGAGCAAAGTGAAAAATTCGTTCGGACGAATTTCGATGGAAACGTCGTCGACAGCGCGAAAATCGCCAAAGTCCTTGATGACGCCCTGGAATGAGACAGCCCCGCCACGGGTGGCCTGCACATGCTCGGAGTCGGCCATGTTCACAGGGCCGCCCAGTTCAAACTTTGCCGAACGTTCATCGGTTTCTGTCTCCCAGTTACGAGCTTTCGCCGTGGCGCGCTTCGATTCAGATTGGCCCGCGTTCCCGATACGGACAAAATGCCGGATTGCTGATTTTCCGGGTCCTTTTCCGCCAACCCCCATTGCCCGTCGAATAGCTTTTTTGAGCCTCGACGGAGGCGTCGAAATTTATGCATCTACCGCCCTTTTCATTGTTGTTGGCGGATGCCACTTACTGTATGACGGAAATAATTTGTGTCAATAAAATTTTTTACTCCGTAAATGTTTTTGTTGGAGAAGGCAGAGGTACGTGACCCAAAAAGCAAAAGCAGGCCTTCGAGAAAGGCAGAAACAGCAGCGGCACGACGCGATCCTCAAATGCGCGCGACGGCTTTTCGAGCGCCAGGGCATCGAGGACAGCTCCATGGCGGCGATTGCAGCCGAAGCCGGCGTCTCTACGCCTACAGTTTTCAATTACTTCGGAAGCAGGGACGAACTGCTCCTCGCGATTATTCTACAGGGACATCAGGAGGCAGTTGACGATTACCGCAACCGACCGAGACTGGTTTTCGCGAGCTTGACCGACGATCTCTGTGAGCTACTGACAGGTTTCACGAAACGTTCGCTGGAAATCTTCAACAAGCCGGTCTGGCGCTATGCGGATTCGACGGCCATTCGCCAGCCGGAATCGGAATTTGTGCAACGCTACAGCGAGATTGACCGTACCCTCACCAAGACAATAGAAGACGCCCTCGTTGCCAGGCCCTGCAAGGCGCGCCGCGGTGGCGAATTCGACGCGAGCGCCCTCGCCTCCATCATCTACAGCCACTGGAACAACCACTACATCGCCTATATCAAGGATGATCGGATGTCTCTGGACACGCACCTCGACGCGTTGCTGCCTCAAATCAGGGAACTGCTCGATCTGATATTCGAGGACGCCTGATCAAGGGCGACGCTCGATTTTGTTTTTATCCCTGAGTTCACGAAATGGCGGCGGATTTCCTCAGCCAGAAATGATTGATCGCCGAGTTTCCCGCTTGCCTCGACATTTTGCGCCACCTCGTCTGGCAAAATCCCCGGGCGCGACCGGACGAGATCCGTTATGAACTGCGGGGTGAATTCGGGATGGGCCTGATAGGTCAAAATGTGGTCGCCATATTGCAGGACCGCATAGCGGCAATCCCCGGTTGAACCGATGACACGGGCGGCATCGGGTTTGACGACGACCTGATCTTGATGCCAGGCCAGCATCTCCTGCGTTTCGCCGATGTCGGTACGCAAATATGAAACCGGTCCGGCGATCCAGCCGCCCTCATATTTTTCCGCCCGCCCGCCCAGCGCCTGGGCAATGAGTTGGTGGCCAAAGCATACCCCAACAAGAGGCCGGCGCTTTTCATGAAGCTGCCGTACGAAATCTTCAAGCGGTGCGATCCAGGCATGATTTTCGTAGACGCCGTGCCTTGAACCGGTGATCAGCCATCCGTCCGCGTCCTCGACACTTTCGGGGAATGCGCCGTCGACGACTGGAAAGATGCGGTAGGAAAATGCCCTTTCGCCCAGGAACCGGCGGAAAATGTCTCCGTAGTCGCCATGGGTGGCAATCATTTTCTCCGGAACATGACCCGCAACGAGAATGCCGATCCTCATGGCAAAACCCACCCGTCTCATACGCCGAGCTTGTCGCGCAGCCCGTACCACCAGGCTCCAATAGCGGTGAGCGGAACACGAAGCATCCGCCCCCCCGGGAACGGGAAATTCGGCAGCGACGACCAGACGTCAAAGCGCTCAGCATGGCCCGCAACCGCTTCGCCAAGCACCTTGCCAAGGAGATGCGTTGTCGTCACGCCATGGCCGCTGTCGCCGTGGGAGAAAATGACCGTGTCGGACAGCTTGCCGATATGCGGGACGCGTGTCAGCGTCAGCGCGAAATTGCCGCTCCACGCATAGTCGATCTTTATCCCCTTCAATTCCGGAAATGTCTTCAGCATGTTGGGCAGGATCACTCGCGTCAGGTCCTTCGGATCCTGCCCGCCATAGCCGATGCCGCCGCCGTAAAGAAGACGGTTGTCCGAGGTGCGGCGATAGTAATCCAGCACATAGTTGGCGTCCTCGACGCAGTAATCGGCCGGCAGCATCGCCTCGATCTGCGACTTCGGTAATGGCTCGGTTGCCATCACCTGGCTGGAGACCGGCATTATGCGGCCGCCGATGGCAGGCAGCAACTTGCCCAGATAGGCATTGCCGCAAACCAGAACATAACGGGCGTGAACCCGGCCCTCGGCAGTCGCGACGAAGGGGTTCGGGCCGGTGCCAACTTCAACTGCACGGGACATTTCGTAAATGCGCGCGCCAAGATCTTCAGCCGCTTTAGCCTCGCCCTGAACAAGGTTCAGGGGGTGAATATGGCCGCCATGTCGATCGATCATGCCGCCAGCGTAGCGATCGGACTTCACATATTTGGCGACCTCGGACTTGGAGACCATCTCCAACCCGTCATGCCCGCGTCTGGCCCAGTCTGTGCGAACCCGGTCCATCTCGCGGACCTGTTTGTCGGTAAAGGCGGCAAAAAAACCGCCATGGCGCAAATCGCAGTCAATCGCGTATTTCGCGATGCGCTCCCGGATGATGTCGCCGCCCTCGAGCGACATTGCGCCGAGTGCCGCAGCCTTGTCCTCGCCATACGATTTGCGGATGGTATCAAGGTCGCGGCTATAGCCGTTGACGATCTGCCCGCCGTTGCGGCCGGAAGCGCCGAATCCGACTCGCTCGGCTTCCAGCACGACGACCTTGAACCCGCGCTCGGAAAGCTCGAGGGCCGCCGAAATGCCGGTGAAGCCCGCGCCGATGATGCAGACATCGGCATCCGTTTCGCCCACGAGCGCCGGGCGTGGCTGCTGCTCATGCGCTGTCGCGGCATACCAGGATTTCACGTGACCGGGATTTTCGAATTTCGCAAACGCGTTCATCTCACACTGTCCTGATATATGCGTCGTATTCGACATCGGTCACCCTGAACGAGAACTCCGAAATCTCCTGCTGTTTGCAGGCCGTGTAGAGCGAGCGATAAGGCGCGCCCAACGAACGCATGGCAAAGCCGGATTCGGCGTAGCGCTTGAGGGCCAGGTCCCAGTTGGTCGGCAACGGCTCATGTGCCACAGAATGGTCGTCGCCGCTGATCGCAGCTCCCGGCTTGAGTTTTTCCTTTATCCCGGCAAGCGCTGCACTCAGGATCATAGCAAGCACCAGATACGGATTCGTATCCGCACCCGCGACGCGATGTTCGATACGGGTCGCTGCCTTCCCTGCTTTGATTACTCTGACGGCGGCGGAGCGATTGTCGATGCCCCAGGATGCATAGGTCGGGGCATGCTCGGACGGCTTAAGCCTGCGGTAGGAGTTGGCGTGGGGGGCGAACACCGCCATGCTGTCCGGCATGTAGGTCAGCAGACCGCCAACGGCGTTCAGGATGCGCTTCGAGATCTCGTTGCCGTCCGCAAAGATGTTGTCGCCGGCTTCGTCCAGGATCGAGAAATGCACATGCATGCCGTTGCCAGCCTGGCGGCCATAGGGCTTTGCCATGAAAGTTGCATCGAGGTCGTGCTTGCGGGCGACCGCCTTGACGATGCGCTTCAGAAGAACCGCATAGTCGGCGGCTTTGAGTGCGTTACCGACATGATTCAGGTTGATCTCGAACTGGCCCGGGCCGTTCTCGCGTAGCGCCGTGTCGGCGGGAACGCCTTGTGCCCGGCAGGCGGAGGCGATATCGGCGAAAACATCCTCATAGTCCTGCAGCTCGGAAATCGAAAGTACCTGGGTCTGACCCGTGTGCCAGCGCCCGTCGCGCGAATTCGGCGGGCGCACGGGATCGAGCGCCGAGCGTACCGGGTCTATCAAATAGAATTCGAGCTCGGTGGCCACGACGGGTGTAAGCTTGGCGGCCGCGAACCGTTCCAGCACGACCTCGAGCGCTGCGCGGGGATTGCCGTAGAAGGGCGCACCGTTCGAATCGTACATATTCAGCATGACCTGCGCAGTCGGGCGCTTCAGCCAAGTGACGCGCGACAATGTGCCGGGAACCGGCTTGCACAACCCGTCCGGGTCGCCGGTGCCTTCCGCGAGACCAGCCGCATCGACGTCGCGGCCCCAAACATCGAGAGCGAACACGGAGCGCGGCATTGCCAGGCCCTTGGTCAAGACCTCGTGCGCCCGTTCGCGTGGAATCCATTTTCCGCGCGGGACACCGTTCACATCAATCACGAAGGCTTCGAGAACCTCGATGTCCGGGTTCGCCGCAAGAAAGATTTCCGCCGGGCTTCTTGTCTCCAGCTCCGGTGTCCGGCTGGCTACGCGATCCATGTCGTTCAAATCCTGGTGCCGTGTCATCCGCCGTATCCGATCACGCCCTTGATCTCGACGAAGTCGTCAAGACCGAACTCGCCGTATTCGCGGCCATTGCCGGACTGCTTCATGCCGCCGAAGGGGGCATAGGTGTCCCAGGCCGGGTAGTTGATGTGGACATTGCCTGCGCGCAGTCGGCGCGCCATTCGGCGAGCCCGATCGATATCGCCAGACGATATGTAGGCGGCCAGGCCGTAGACGGAGTCGTTGGCTATGCGGATCGCGTCTTCGTCGCCCTTGTAGCCGACGATGGAAAGGACCGGCCCGAAGATTTCCTCCCGTTCGATGCGCATGCCCGGCTTTACATCGGCGAACACGGTCGGACGGACGAAGTAGCCGCGATTGAGGCCGTCCGGCCTGCCCACGCCACCTGCGGCAAGGGTTGCGCCTTCGGCCACACCGGCGGAGATCAGGCCCTGAATCTTGTCATACTGGGCCTGGCTGACGACGGGGCCCAGATCCACGCTGTCGCGATCGGCCGCGCCGACGGTCAGCGATCCCGCAGCCTTGGCAGCGACCTCTGCGGCCAGTTGCATCCGGTCTTCGGGCACAAGCATACGCGTCGGCGCGTTGCAGGACTGGCCGGAATTGTCGAAGCATTCAAGCGTTCCCCGGCGAACGGCGGCGGCAAAGTCCGCGTCATCCAGGATGATGTTCGCGGATTTCCCGCCCAGTTCCTGATGCACGCGCTTGACGGTCGCAGCGGCAGCCCTGGCGACAGCGACGCCTGCGCGGTTGGAGCCCGTGATCGAAATCATGTGAACGTCCGGGTGCTCGGCAAGCGCTTCGCCAACCGTCGGCCCATCTCCGTTGACGAGGTTGAATACGCCAGCGGGAACACCCGCCTCATGCATGATTTCCGTAAATACGAGCGCGCTGATCGGCGCGATTTCGGACGGTTTGAGTATCATGGTGCAACCGGCGGCAAGCGCCGGGGCTACCTTGCACGTGATCTGGTTGAGCGGCCAGTTCCAGGGTGTGATCATCCCGACGACGCCGATCGCTTCCTTGACAACCATCGTGCTGCCGATCCTCCGTTCGAAGGAATAGTCCTTGAGCACGTCGATCATGGTCCGGATATGTGCGGAACCGCTTCCGACCTGGTTCTCGAGGGCCATCTTTTTCGGCGCACCCATTTCATGCGAAATGGACCAGGCGAGATCGCCGGCGCGCTTCTGATAAACGTTAAGAACCGACTTCAGGAGATCGAGCCTTTCCTCGCGGCTCGTTGCAAAAAAGCTTTCGAAAGCACGGGACGCGGCGGCAACGGCGCGATCCACGTCTCCTCGCCCGCCCATTGCGACCGTCGCAAATGCCTCCTCGACCGAAGGGTCGACGACATCAAGGACGCCTGCGCCATCGACTGGATCGACCCAGGCGCCGTCAATGTAGAATCGAGCGTATTGCTTCATCTGAAGCTCCATCGGCGTATCGAAAAATGATAATGTTATTGATCATAACTATAATTTGATCAAATTGCAACCTATATTTGATCAAATTATTGCCGCGGGCAAGCCTTCCGAGACGCAGGGTCATCTACGACAATCGTGCCGCTATCGATCGGCTTCCAACTCGACTGGTACGAAGAGGCACTATTCCGCAGCGCGATCACATTCGGCGATAAGCAACGCTGGAAGTCTGCAATCAGGACGTTATGGCCAAAAACCGTTTGCGGCCAAGATAGCCCGCACCCTCCTGTATGTCGGATACGATGGCCGCGTTGAGTGCCTGGGCATCCTTGTCGCGGATGGCCTGCATGGCTTCGGCGTGACGGTCGAAGCGATAGCTTTCCTCGAGATTTTCGGTCGCCTCGCGCATGAACGGACCAAGCCGCGACCATACGGATTCGATCAGCGGCAACAGGACGGCCGAAGAACGCACTTCGTAAAGGCAACGATGAAATGCGAAGTTACGCTCGATCCCGGCTTCCAGGTCACCGCGGTCATAGGCTGCATCGATTTCGGCATCGATCTTCCGCATCCTGTCAAGCCGAAGGTAATCGACAAACGGCATCGCACGCACGGCAGCCAATGTCTCAAGTGCAACACGGGCGGCAATGATTTCGTCGAATTTCTCAGGTGTCATGTCGGGAACGCGGACACGGCGGTTGTCGAGATACTCCAAAGCGCCGTCGGCGACCAGAAGATGCAACGCCTCCCGCACCGGCATAGAAGAAACGCCAAGAGCCTCCGATACTCCCGCAACTGTAACCGGCAAGCCAGGGGGCACTTGGCCCGTCATGATTGCATGGCGCAGGCTGCGATAGGTCCATTGTTTGACCGATTCACCCGCAAGTCGCTGCAAAGCTGTTATCAATAAAACTCCCTTTGGTCGTCTTCAGAGATTTTGGAAAAATCGGCGGCCTGATCAAGCAGAGACTTTGGCCCATCTACTACACCATATTAGGCGGCAGCCCATTGATGTAGCAAGTGAATAACCCCTAGATTCGCAGACGTCTTCTTCCCTAATTTCGAGGCAAGGAGGCCATTTTGGGCAAAGCCAATTTCAGCGACTGCAGATCGTCGGACAACGAAATAACGATCTGGGAGTTCTCGCACTAGCGGCGGAAGTGGGAGGGCTTCTCTCCGGTAACAGTGAGTTTGGTCCTCCCAAGCCAAATCTAGAAAATTTGATCCGCGGGCCGAAGATCCCAAACGCAGACGTCGAGGCGGTCAAATGAGAACAACATCTTTCTTCGGTGACATGCTGCAGACCATCTGCCGACCGCGGACGGAAATTGTTGTCCAGCCCGCGCGAGTACAGTGGCAATCGGGGCGGCACGATGGAAACGCATTGCGAAACGCTTCTTTCCAGCCGGGGTGAAGCCTCTGGTATGGCGCTCCCGACCGACATTCTCGGTTACAGGCGCCGCCTCGATGCGGATCGGCAGCGGGAGTTCATGCGGCTCCTGCTTACGAAGTTTGAGCCGAAGGTGGAAAGGCTGGAAAAGGCAATCGATGAATTCCGTCGCGATCCGTACCAAGTGGCACTGCTCGAACTCCATATCGCCACCGAGCCTCGCCGTCAGGAACTCATCCGCTGCTTCAGCCTGGCACCGAACGGTATCGCGACGCGGGTGCGCATGCGCGGCTGGGGCCAGGCCGTGGCATGCCACCCCTGCAACCCGGTTCTGCCACTGTTGTCGGTTTTCTAGATGATGCCGGCGCGGATAGCCTTGGCGACGGCGTGGGCCCGATTGACCGCATTCAGCTTGTTGCAGACGAAGATCAGATAATGGTTGACGGTGTGCTCCGACAGGCCGGTGATGATCGCGATTTCGGAACTGGTCTTGCCGTCGGCGGCCCAACGTAGGCATTCAAGCTCCTTCGCGTTCAAGCTCGCCAGTTGCTCGGCCGCACCGCGCCCGGCGGTGTGCAATTTGCCCATCAGATAGAACAGGGTTTGGTTGACGAGCGAATCGCGCTCCTGCGGGTCAAGCTTCTCCGCCCCGAAAAATTCGACAAGCCAGATCCGGCCGGCCGGTCCGGCAAACGGGATCAAGAGTCGGTACCGCATATCTGGAATGCCGACATCTCCCGGCGTTTTGCCCGAGTCGTACCGGCTCGAAAAACGGCTTCCCGTCGAGCCGCCCCCGACATCGCCGGCGGCGTCCCGGTAGGCGGGAGCGAATACTCCGTCCGCGGTGAGTTGGTTCAAAAACGCGCCGTGGCGGTCCACCAATTGCCGCGTTTCAATATCGTCTTTCGGAATGCTCGTGGCCAGAAGCATTTCCGATCCGCCATCCTGGCTGGGCAATATTTCCGAGATCCAATACCCGGTCCCTCGAGCGATCAAGCCCGAAAACGCCTTCGGAAAATCTTCGACATCAACGAGAGCAGAAGCTCGACCGCCGTCACCGGAAGCCGCAGAACCGGTTTTCCAGCGCCCGCGGGATACTGCGGAATCCCTACCTGCTCTTTCCACCATGGTTAGCCTCGTTGCAACTCACGCGACAATTCTGCCGGGAATACATCTCGACAAGCCTCGCGGAATCAAAGAGGCCCTGTAATCGACGATCTCACTTCTTTGATTTTACGATAGTCGATTTGGAGAATCAAATTCGAAATGACTACCTTGTCGCCGAATCTTCGGTTAATATATTCAACAAGTCCGTCACTGAATTTATCTAAATTAAAATCCTCGAACTTTGTAAATTTAATGATGTCATTGTTATACGCGTACCCCAAGTAAAAATCACTCAATAACAATTCGATTGGAATATTTGTTTTTGTTATTTTCGGTTCATCGAGAACGTAGGCCATGCGCGAAAGGAAGTATCCTTCGATCTGATTGTCCACAATTCGCGGCACTGCCGTCAGGTCCGCCTCAATATAGCGCTCGGCGTGATTTGCGCCGATCGCCTGACCAACTTGCGGTGGAGAACTATGCATCAGTTGTGACGCGCCATAGGCGCCTGCGAATGTAACGCCGCAGGACCACAGGGCGGTCAGGACGGCGCGAATCACCCGGCCGCTCCAAACTGGTGCATCGAGTAGGTTCCGTCGACGCCCTCGTTGCGCAGAACATCGATCATCGTGTCGGCCACTTCCTGGACAGCCGACATCTGCGCCTGGATCAGCCTGGCGTTGACCGTCAGGTCCTGCTTGAGGCTACGCAGGCTTTCGAGGCAATCATTGTCGAGCTGCCTGACATCGATGATCCGGCTGATCCGGTTGAGCTCGTAAAGAAGACGTTCCTTGCGCGCGTTCGAAGCACTAATGTCGAAATCGCGCCGCGATGTCCGGATGGCATCCGTTTCGTCGCGAACGCAGGCCGATACTTTCTGCAGGATCGTCTTCAGATTGTACTGCGAGGAACTGTTGCTCATGCTTGACGGTCCTTGGCCGCTGCCCACCGGAATGGAGGTCACGTATTCTGGATTACTGCTCGGGATCGTTCATGTGGTTGCGGATGAACCCCAGATCCGCATTGAGGGTTATGCCGCGCAATGCCTCGCGCGATCGCGCATCGGCAACAACCGACACGGGGTCGACGACCCCCCTCAAGGCTTCAGGTTTTTCGCCGTTCATCGTGAAATCCGCCAAGAGCCGGTTGGCGATCCCGATGCCGCCGCGGGACGCAAGCTGGTCGGCTATCTTCTCGGCCATTGTCGACTTCCACATATCGCCGGCCAAGCCCTTGCCGTAGACACTCTCGGCGTTGTCCGGCAGCAACGATTCGACGAATGTTCGCAGCACCATGGCCTCGAACCTGGTCGCGGGCGGGGTCGCCTTGCCATCCGGTCTGGGTGGAGGCGCAACCCGCGTCGCGCCGACTTCGAATGATTCAGCGGCCGCCGAGCTACGTTCCGCCAAGCGCTGGCGGGCAGCGGCAACCGCGCCCGGATTCGCTGCGCCGAGCACGTCGGCCACAATGTCTGTCTTCAAAACCACCGACATCGGATATCCCTGTCTTCCAGCAACCCGAACATAGTCGTTCAAGCTTGTCGGAAGCTTGACTTGGAACCGGATACCTTGTCGACGTTTTCAAGGTTTTCGCGCTCGGCGAATTCGCGCTCCTGATCCCGGCTGAAGGCGGCAAAGCGGTCCTGCAGGCGGTCGAGGCGCCTTTTTTCCACCTGCGCCTGCAGCGCAACCGCGTGCTTCGCCTCGTCAGCGGCCCTTCGGTCGGCGGCGACACGGAAAAGGTACTGATAGGCGAGGTCCGAGAACAGCGCCGACGTGTATTCGCCCTCGTCGATGGTTTTCTCCACCTCCTGGCTGATACGGTCGAGGCGGGCGACCTCCGCCTGGAGTTGCGCCTGCTTTTGCTCCTGCAGGTTTTTCAATTGTTCCTGGGCTTTCAGAAGCCTGACCAGGCGTTGTCGCTTGTTCGCCATCTCAGTTCAACACCATGATTTCCTGGAAGTTCTGGCCAAATAGGCTCAACAGCACGGGGAAGCCGAAATAGGCCAGGATGAGCCCGCCGAATATGATCAGCGGAAGAAAGATGAAGTAGATGGGAATCTGGGGGGTCAGCTTGTTCAGGAGACCGGAGATCAGGTTCATCGCGAGGGAGTAGATGATGAACGGGCTGCCCAGCCTAAGCACGATCAGGAAGCTGTCGGTAAGGGTATCGACCAGATGCGAAAGCGTATTTTCAGTCAGAAACCCGCCGTCGGCGGGAAGAACCTGATAGGATTTGACCAACGCGATGATGACGTCGTGGTGGAAGTCGAGCGTGAAGAGCACGATCAGCGCCGACATCGTGATCAGCGTCCCGAACGCGGCCTGGGGTTCCGATTCGGTTATCGACGATCCGAGCATGTTGCCGAACCCGACCGACATAGCGATTGCCGAGCCGATAAAACCAAGCGCGAGCATGTAGAAGCGGGCGATCAGACCTATTATTCCTCCCTTGAGGATTTCCGTCACAATCAATTGCACCATGGTCGCGGGGTCCGGATTTGCCGGCGGCAAAATATCCGTCCAGATCGCGGGTGCGAGCGCAATCGACAAGCCAGCGACAAGGAATACGCGAACCCTCATCGGCACGTTTGCAGATGAAAATCCGGGAAGGACCATGAAGCAGGCACCGATACGGCAGAAGGCCAGAAATACGCCGAAAAACGATAGCGTTATCAGCTCGTTCACGACACCGAACCGAGGATGCGGAGCTCGACACCGCGGGCGATTTCGACATGGGAGAGCACCGGCAGACTGGGATGCATCCGCTCCAGGATCATGCGGACATAGGGCCGCACTTCGGGGGCGGTGAGGATCGCAAAACTCTTGCCGGAGTCGAGTTGCTGGCGAATGGCTTTCGACGTCTCGGAACTGAAAGTCTCCAGCATACGCGGATCCATATCGAATTCCTTCAACTCACCCTTGGCGTCGCGCTTGACGCTTTCATGCAGGGCAATGTCCCAGCGCGGTCCTAGACGCAGCACGTTGAGCACGCCGTTGTCGGTGATATCTCCGCACAATTGCTGCGCGATGCGCATGCGCACATGCTCCACGATCTTTTCGGTGCGGCGAATATGCGGCGCGACTTCGGCGATCGCCTCGATGATGAGTTCCAGGCTCCGGATCGAAACGCGCTCGGCCAACAGAAGCTTCAACACCGCCTGCAGGCCCGGATACGAGATGTGGGTCGAGCACAATTCGTCGGTGAGCTTGCGGTACTCGGGATCGAGGCGCGCGACGAGAGCTCGAGTATCCTTGTAAGACAAGAGCTGGGGCAGGTTGTTGCGGATAACCTCGCTCAGGTGAGTGAGCACCACGCCGATATTGTCGACGTTCGGTATGTTTAGTCGCTTGAGGTCTTCGATGAAGCTTTGCGGAACCGAAAGGGCGCGCATGCCGAAGGCAGGTTCCTTGACTTCCTGCCCCGGAATGTCGGGCAGCGGGTTTTCGCCAACCAGCGCGAGGACCTCTCCGATCCGCAATTCGTAACTCGCTATCGACGTGCCATGTATCTTGATCTGATAGGACTTCGGCGGAATCATCAGGTCTTCAGTGACCTGAACTTCCGGGACGACGAAGCCGTATTGCGAGGCGAACCGTTTGCGCATCCGCGACATTCTGAAGGCAAGTTCCTGACGCTCGGTTAGCAGAAAAGTCGAGAGCTGCTTGCCGAAGACGAGCTCGATCTCGGCCGTTTTCAGCGAAGCCTTTACCGAGTTGTCATCGGCCGCCGCCTTGTCCTGCGTCACCTTCAGCTCGGCGGCCTTGTCGTCCCGCACCTGCTTCGCCGTACGGGCCAGAACCAGGCTGGCGGCGACTGCGAGAAGCGCTGCGAGCACGATGAACGGCAATGCCGGAAGCCCCGGCATCACGGCCAGAACCATCAGCAGGCCGGCAGCAACCAGCAAGGCCCTCGGATATGCGCTAAGCTGGCTGAATACGGCCTTATCGACAGATCCGCGTGTACCGCCCTTTGAGACCAGAAGGCCGGCGGCGAGCGAAACGATCAGAGCCGGAATCTGCGAAACGAGGCCGTCACCGACAGACAGTTTCGTAAAAACATCCGCAGCTTCGGAAAGGCTCAGATCGTGCCGCGAATACCCGATTATGATTCCGCCGATAATGTTGATGGCGGTAATCACCAAGCCGGCGATCGCGTCACCACGGACGAATTTCGACGCGCCATCCATCGAACCGAAGAAGGCGCTTTCCTCCTCCAGTTCGCGGCGCCGCGCCTGGGCTTCCTTCTCGTCAATGATGCCGGCCGAGACGTCGGCATCAATCGACATCTGCTTGCCGGGGATGGCGTCGAGCGTGAAGCGCGCGCCCACTTCCGCGATGCGGGTCGAGCCCTTGGTGATGACCACAAAATTTACGATGACGAGAATCAGGAAGACGACGACACCGATCACGAAATCGCCGCTCATGACAAAACGCGAGAAGCCGCCGATCACATATCCGGCCGCGTTAACACCCTCATGCCCGGACGAGAGAATCATGCGCGTGGTGGCAATGTTGAGGGCCAGGCGCAGCATGGTGGCCATCAGCAGAACGGTCGGGAATGCCGAGAAATCGAGCGGCCTGGCGATCCAGAGCGCGACCATCAGTATCAGGACCGACAGGGCGAGCGACATGGCCAACCCGAAGTCAATCAACAGGGTCGGCATCGGCAGGAACAGGATCGAAAGCATGACGATCACGCCGAGCGCGAGCGCCACGTCGGTCATCGGGACCGGTCTTGTTTCCGTAGTCGGCCTCGTCGTATCGGCCATGGTCATCCCGCTAATTCGTCAATTTCGCGACAGCAGAATCACCTTTATCGCGCGAACCTTGTGCCGGTCCGCATTCCGCAAAAAAAAGAGCGCCGAAGCGCCCTTTGCAGATCCGGAAACGGAACCGTAATGAGCCCTAGAAACCGGTCTCGATCCGGTTGAAGACGACTTTCGACAGCGCGCCGATTTCCTCGCCGATGAAGCCCGCCGACAAGGCAACCGATATGAAGATCACCATGATCTTCGGGATGAAGGTCAGCGTGACTTCCTGGATTTGGGTCAGGGCCTGGAACAGGGCGATTATCAGACCCACGATCATGGCTGGCACGACCGCCGGCGACGCGACGATGATCACCGTCCACATCGCCAGTTGCACAATCTCGAGGGCGTCGGTCTGGTTCATGGTCGGGTTGCTTCAGCTGATGGTCACGCCGCCGCTGACCACGACTTCATCGCCGGTGTCAAGGACCGCGACAATACCGTCATCGAATATCCGCACTTCCTGAATGGTGCCCGTCACCTGGCCATCCGCCGAAGTCAGGGTGTGTCCGATCAGCGATCCAGCCTGGGATATGGAGGATATCTGCATCAGCTGGTCGAGCTTCTTGTTGATCTGAACGTTTTGCTCGACGTTGGAAAAGTTTGCCAGCTGGGCGACATACTCGGTGGAATCCATCGGATTGGTCGGATCCTGGTTCTTCATCTCGGCGACAAGCAAAGAGAGGAATGTCTGATAGTCGACCATATTGCGCGCAGACGCCGCGGCGGCGGACGGCTGCGCAGCGGCACTGCTGACTCCGGAGATGCTGGTCATGTCACTATCCTGTTGCCGTTTTTCTGATAGATGCGATGTCCTGGGCGGAAACCGCCTCATCCGCGCGGGCGGATTGCGTTACCGCGATAAGATCGTCCTCGAGCGGGAAGAGCGCCCGGATCGATTTCATCGCCTCGTAGTACTTCTTTTCATGAACCATCTGGTCGATGGTCTTGAGCGCCGTCAGGACAAGGGGATTTGTGTATGTCGTCAGTAGCGCCTTGATCTGGCCGCGGTAGATTTCGAGAGTCGCCGCGGCATCGAGGGGCGACATCAAAATCACTTGGACGACGAAATAGAGCTGACGCAACGGCGTCTTCGCGTCTTCCGCCTGCATGACGTGGTTTTCGAGCAGGAAATTTACATCGTTGAGGAATTCGATCGACGTCTTCCGGTCGACCTTGAGAACCGCTCCATTGATGTAAATCCGCTCATTTGCCTTGAGGGAAACCTTGAACGTGTTCTTCATCGAATTCCATCTTTGATAATTTCGGAAATGTCGATAATGCCGTCGAAATCGTAAGACTCGCCCTGCCTGATCGCCTCCGCCTGACGAAGGATCCATATTCCGATTGATATGAGATTGGCCCGCAACTCCTGGGGTAACTGGTTTTCCTCGCCGGCAAGATCGTCCAGAAAGACGGTCCAGACGCGCACGGTGAACTGCAATGCCTCGACGGTCGCGATGGAATCCACCCCCTCATCGCGCGCCTTGCACAACAGGTCTATCGAACGCTGGATGATCTCCCGCTCGCGCGCCTTGGCGTCGAGCTGGGAATCCGTCCGGATGTCCTCATAAGCCATTTTGTACACGTTGGTTCCCGCCCCCCTTTGGCGCTTCGGCTACAAATACTTCATCAAACTCAGATTCTGGACGCGCTGTGTAATCGAATACGATGTCTCGATCTGCGTCAGAAGCGTGTTGAGCTTCGTTGCCGCCTCATACGGATCTACTGCCGACAGATCATTACCAAGGCTGTTCAACCGTTCGCTCTGCAGGCTGATCCGCGACGTGGCCTCGTTGACCTGCTGCTCCACATAACCGACGCGGCTCTGGAGTTTCCCCAATTCGCCGACCGAATCGCCGACTCGCTCCAGCGCCTTTCGCGCAACCGCCGTCTTCGCCCCGACGCCGAGATTGCCGTCAAAGAACTCCGCTGCGATGACGGTTGCGTAGACGGTCGTGCGAAACGCGTTTTCGTTTGCACTGACCGACGTCTCCGTGGACTGGGTGAGCGTGATGCGGGAGCGGATGCCTTCGTCGGACGCCGATGACATAGCAGACCATCCCGCGCCAGAAAACAGCGGCTCTATCTGCGTATCAAGGAACGTTTCCATCGCCGACGCCGAGATCGAAGCGGCGGCCGGATTGGTCTTGCTGAAGCCGAAATAGGCCGTGAAGGCATTGTTGACAGCGGTTTGCATCGCGCTGCCCTGGTAGTCGCCGACCGGTTTTGCATCGGTATTGATGCCGGCAAAAACATAATCGCCGTTATGGGTCGTGTTGAGTATCGACGTAACCCCCTCCAGGACCGCGTAGGCGCCAGCCGAAACCACGGTCGGGGCACTGCTGCCATCGATCGCTTCTGTTAGCGACGCCATCATTCCCTGGATTTGGGTGGTTATCTGACCAATGCTGTCTTGAGTCACCGTCAGACGGCTGGTTGCAATCTTGTTGGTATCGAGAATGGATGACAGACGCTGCGCGTCGCCCAGCAGCGAAATACGCCGGCCGTTTTGCGAGCCAAGCGCCAATCCGGGATCCGTAGCCTGCCCCGTCACCGTTTCCTTTTGGGCCTTGACGATTTCACGCTGCATGTTTTGCAGCGAAAGGCGAAGCGCGCTGGCGACCGAATGTGTGCTTATGTGCGATAACATCCCGCGCTACCTCACCGCCGCCAGAAGGCTTTGCATCATCTTGTCGACCGTTTCGATAAGCCGAGCCGAAGCTTGGTAGGAGTGCTCGATCTCGACGAGCTTGGACATTTCCTCGTCGATATTCACGCCGACGGTATTGGACAGCTTGTCCGTCAATTGCGTGGTCAGTGCATCCTTGCGGTCGGCGGCCATGCTCGCATCGGAGCGAAAACCGTCAAGCCAGGCCGATGCGCCCGATGCGTATTGCAGAACCGACCGATTGCCGCCTACGCCGCTGGCGCCATCGAACGCCCGGTCGGCATCCATAGCCCGGGTCACGGCGATCAGCCGGTCGGAATACGATGCACCCGCAGATGTATTTTCGATGTAGCCGGCCCCGTTCGCGCCACCATCGCGCAGAAGGGCGGGATTACCGCCCTGCTCGGAATCGTAAGCCGCATTCACCTGAAAGGACGCCGCCAAACCGGTGCTGAGCGTACCGGTTGGAGGCAACCCTGGTCCGCCTGCGTAGGTGAACAGACCGGCGAGCGGAGGCAATCCGCTTGCTGGTGGTCCGGATTCCGAAAAGGTCTCGACCAAGCCGCGAGCGAGCTCGTCCAGTTGACTCTGCAGTGTGGTCGCGGTGCTGTCGCGCAACTGAAGCATGGCGGCAATCGATCCGCCTGCAGCCGTATTTGCGCCCTGACCTTCCGCAAGTGGTATCCCGTCAATGCGCACAGTGGCTCCGACTGTGCCTGCGACATAGGTCGATTGCGGCGTAAAGGAGATCAGACGCGGCTCTGTCTCGAAAAGCGTTGCGCCACCGGTTGTAACCAGAACGAGATCATTGCCCGCCCGACTGATCGTCGAGACCGGCACGTAAGCCGCGATCTTCTTAAGCACGGCATCGCGCTGATCGAGCGCGTCGTTGACGTCGTTGCCGGCAAATGTGCCGTTGACGATTTCGCCGTTCAGCTTCCCAAAAACATCAAGAAGCTGGTTGAGGTCATCAACCGCAGCCGCGATTTCGTTGTCCATCGAACCGCGAAACTGCTGCACGGCCTTCGATCCATCGCGGATCATCGAGGCCAATTCCTTGGCTGAATTTACGGCATCCTGCCCAAACAGCTCATTCGAGGGCTGAGCGCTGTATTGCTGTATCTTGCCGTGCAGATCGAGGAGGAGTGACGAAGCGGAAAGGGATTCATCCACACCGTTGAGGACGGTGTACAGTTCCTCAACCCGGTCGGACAAATAGCGCTGAGCGGAACTGTCGGACAAGGCCGACAGACTTGCCCTGGCGAGGCGGGCATCGGTCGCACGGACCGTGGTTGTTACCCGGGCACCGTAATCGGCCGTGTTCAGCCGCGCTTCGCGGCGAGCATAATCCTCATTCCCGGCGTCGGTGACATTCCGCGCTGCAACGCTCGTCTGTCGCGTCAGGTTTGACAGCGAATTCTGGGCTATTTGCAGTGCGGTTGACAGAGACATTTTTCAACTTTCAGTAGGCGCCGACCAGTCTGCTATCGCTCTCCCTCGCCGCTTTTCGAACCCGTTCAGGTTGTTTCAGTCGCGGGGCTCTAACGCTTCAGATTGACAATCACATCCAACAGTTCCGAACCTGTTTGAAACACTTTCGAATTCGCCGTGTAGGCGCGTTGCGACTGGATCATCGTTGTGAGCTCGCCTGCGACATCGACGTTGGACTGCTCCAAGGCGCCCGAGACGACGCGACCGACCTCGCCGCTGCTGGCATCCTTGATAACGACGTCACCGGAATTGGCGTTCGGCGAAAATACTGTTCCCGATACCGGCGTAAGCTGGTCGGGGCTGCGTACTGTCGCCAACGGGATCTTGAACAAGACGCGGCTTGAGCCGTTCGCATAGCGTGCGACCACCATCCCGTCCGGGGTGATCTCGGCCTGATCGATTCCGAAGGGCGGATTGCCGTTGGCTTCCGCATCGGTGATCGTGAAGTCCGTGGCCAGCTGGGTCATGCTGGCAAGATCGAGCGTCATGGTTTCGCCGCCGGGAATGGCAAGTGACATCGAGTTGGCGGACGCACCGGTCAGCGCACCTGACGTCGGGTCAAAATCAAGCGTTGCCGTCGCCATCGGACCAGACGCATAGGGGAACGGCGCGTCGGGAGCGGCCGCATCCGCCTGATCGAAAGCCGTGACTTCCCAGGTATTGGCTGCCGTTTTGGTGAAATAGACATCGACCACCACGGCACGGCCGAGCGAGTCATATGTTGCAAGCGAAGTCTTGTGCGTGAATTCCGAAGTCGCAAGGTTAGCACCCGCGGTGGCGCCCGCTGCGGTAGCTGCATCGGCCGCGAGATTTGCCGCCAGTTTGCCCGTAGTCGTCGCTTCTGCCTGGAGATCGCTCGTGTCGATCTGCACCGGGACAAGCCCGTCAAATCCGTTTGCGACCCCCGCCGCCGCACCGTTTTCGACAGGATACCCCATGAGGAAGTATCCGGCGGAATTCATGAACCGGCCCTGATTGTCGGGAACGAATGCACCGGCGCGCGTGAGGTATGGCGCGTCGCTTCCATTCTGGACGACGAAAAATCCCTGGCCCTGGACCGCAAGGTCGGTAACCGAGGTCGTGTATTCCAGCGCGCCCTGCTGGTTCACGGAATAGCGGGTGGTCGGGACGATACCGCCGGAACTATAGGCGCCGCTCGTGCTCCTCCAGTCCCCCGAGCCCTGAACGACGAGCGTGGAGAAATTCACGCCGCCTCTCTTGTAGCCGGTTGTATCGGAATTCGCGATATTGTCAGCAACGGCGGACAAGCGGCTGGACTGCGCATTCATCCCCGAAATACTGGTCTGCATCATCCCATAAATGCTCATCGACAGGCCCTTCCTAAAAGCGTCTTAAGCAGAGGATAAGGATGCAACCTTGCGCGAAGCTCGCTCAAAATACCTTGTCCACGGTTTTGGCGGTCGACCCATCTTCCTTCGCACCGGCATCCTCGATGACGAGCCGGTAGCCGAGGAACCTCTTGGAATCGATCGGGTCGTAACCCAGCTTGGCGCGCAACTTCTTCCGCAATTTCGAGATGTGGCTCTCGACGACATTGTCATCGACTGTCTCGTCGAAGACGCCGTAGATCGCGTTGAATATCTGCGTCTTGTCGACCCGGCGGCCTCCGACCGATGCCAGGTATTCGAGGATACGGCGTTCGCGCCTGGGCAGCGGGAATACCTCTCCGTCGATTTCAGGATCGCGTCCATCGAAGAATATCCGGAGGCGTCCGCCCTCAAATGCAAAATCGGTCTCATTGGCGCGGCGCTTGATCACCGATATACGCGCCAGGATCTCGCGAACATGGACGGGCTTGCGCACCACATCGTCAAATCCGGATTCAAAAAGTTTCAGCGTATTTTCAAGGGAAGTCTGATCGACAAGCGCTATAAGCGGTGCGCGTGTTTTTTCGCGAATGAATTTCGGGCTGATCTTTTCAAGAAGGACTTCGCCTACCAGGCAAGCGCCAATACTCTCCAAGTCTTTATCAGCCGCGGTATCAATCCATTCAAAGAATTCGTCTGTACAAAAACCAGTCGATGGAAAGCCTTCACGACTTAAAAGAGATTTATAGCCATCTAATACAATATCTCTTTCGTCGACCACTACGATCATCGTGTGCCCCCTCACGAATCAGTCCCCGAGACCACACGTCAACTGGTAACTGTCCTGAAGAATCTCCGACAACTGCGAAATTTCGCCTATGGCGCAATTCCGAGGATTCGGGCGATTCAGACACGGGATTTCGTCGGTTCGGACGCATGAATGGACTCTACTTTAGCGATTAATTAAAATTTTACTTTTCGCATCGCAAAAGCCGGTTGCCTGGGGCGTCCATCGGCCGAATCCGACAGCCACCAGATTTGAAATAACCCGACATATATAACGCTTTTGGGCCGTGTCATTGTCGGCGCCTGCATGATACCTGGCGACCGCCATAGCCCAGCTACCCTGACTCTTTCGAAGCTGCGAAAGAAACCTGGCTGCATAATGGACATTCAACTCAGGGTTTAACATCGCTTCCATGCTAGAAAATTCGTTTCCGTGATATTTGTAATTGATTTGCATGCATCCGACGTCGATCAGACGCTCACCCTGGCTGTAGTAACGACGAAATTCCTCAATTGCGGCGCTGCGGCTACCCGGAAAAATCGCTCTGCCAGCGACATTTAGGGCATAAGGTTGAAGACTTCCTTGACGTCCGGTTTCGGCCAAACCAACTGCATAAAGCACCCCGACCGGAATATCGTATCGTCGCGCCGCCGCAATGATGTGACGTTCACAGGCGTTATTTACACCAGCGGTTGCCTGCCTAGATGTACAAAGCGCGGCGATCGCCAGAACGGCCAGAAGCGCGTTCATCGTGACTCTTGCCAGGTGCGCTGCGGTCATCCGGCGCATTCCGGTTCGGGTAGCCGCCATCCTGTCTTTGTCCTTCCGTCTCGCTGCGCTCGCGGCCACTGGCCCCCCATTGGCCCAGGGATGCCGACTGGCCATCACTGCTGGTGAGGTTGACGTGATCGACCTGATAGCCAAGTGCCTGAAAGCTCTTTGCGACCGTGTCCAACCCATCGGCGGCAAGCCTGTGTGCGGCCTGATGTTCCGCCTTGATATCGATGACGATACGATTTCCCGCCGCGCGCAAATTCAAGGTCAAAGCCCCCAACTCGGCGGGATGCAGCTGGACCTTGAGAGCCTGAATAACCTGTCCCTGGGCACCGGTCGTCTCCCGATATTGGGCAGTCGGCGCTTTGAGGAACGTGGACCAGTTTGCATTGTCGCGGACCGCATCGATAACGGAATTTGCCACGCTTGCGGCCGTGGCAGGCCGGGCGGCCGACAGATCCGGCTGAACCGATTGCGCTGCGGGGGTCTTAGCCGCGGAAGCAGCACCATCGTCGCCGGGCGTGATCGCTGCCGGCGTCGCCGCTTTCCGGTCGGACGCCGCTTCCCTGGCCGGCAACTCGGCCGCGCCGCGTCTGGATTCGTCGTTAGGATCACCGGCATTGTCCTTGGCGAACTTGACCGGAACTCCTTCTGATTGCTGCAACCTGGTCGACGAAGCGTCAGCCTCGCCCCCGCCGGTTGACTTGTGCGACGCGGTGAGCTCCGTTTTCCGCTCAGGCCCGCGCCCCGCTGCAACCTGCACTGCGGCACTGCGAGCCGCATTGGCTGGCTGCGCGTCCGGCGATCCCGCGGCTTGCCGCGCTGCTTCGCTCCCGGATTGCGGATCATTGGCCGGCAAAGCCATCGATCCGGTGCCTTCTTCCGGAGTTTGCCCATCCCTGCCCGCGACCGCGCGACCGGTCGAGCGAACGCCAACGCCTTCCACATCAACCGCATTGGCCGCTCCAGCCTCATCTCGAACAGAACCGGTCTCTGCCTTGTTTTCGAGCCGCTGCCGGGGCTGGTTCGGCATCGCCGCACCGGCACCGGCCGGCAAAAGCTGGTTTCCGGCGGAAGTGTCGTTTGTCGGACCGCCCGTTCCGGTGCCTGCTTCGGCTTCCTTTTGCTGCCCATCGTCACCCGAACCGGCGTCATCACCTAAAGTCTTGTCGCCGCTGGCAAACCTGTCCGGCAGCGTGAAGACTTCGGGCGAAACCAATATGGTTATTCCGCGGCCATCATCTTCGGTCTCAGCGCCAGCTGTCTCGCTGGCCAGTTCCAGGTCTTCGGAGACAGTCCTGACTTCATCAAGTTTCTGCCGCAGGCCGGTTTCCTCGTTGCGGGCAACCAACTGCCTGAAACCGTCATCGGCCGAAGCGCGGCCTCGCGCGGCGTCCGAAACAGGCGCTTTCGATTGAACTGCAGGTGTCAGCGGGGACATGGCCATGGTGCTCATTCGTCAATCATCTTGTCGATGGATTTCAGTTTCTTGCGGGCGCTGGCGAGCAAGCTATCAACGGATATATCGAGAGCCTTTGCCGCGGCAGTCTCGCCAGTATCGCTCTCCGCAACCAGCGGTTTACGTCCGGTTTCCGCCATCGTCTCGACCGACTGGGAATCGACTTGTCGCGTGGTCGGCTCCGGTTTGGGCATCGGTTGCGGCTGGACAAGGGACGGGCTTTTGCCGACAGGGCTCACGATCGCGCTGGCGAGACTGAGCGCCGCATGCAGTAGCGGCCGGTCCTCGGCGGGCAGGTCGTCCTCGTTGATCCCGGAAAGATCGGCATAGGCGACTGCGGCGTTCGGCGATGTCACTGCCGCAAGGCTCTTGTACAGCCGCAGTCGCGCTTCCGAGATCGTGTCTTTCCCGGCAGCCTCCCGGGTCAGTTCCGCAGACGCGAATGCCGACAACTCAAGGTGCCCGGCAACTGCCGCGTTGCGCGCAAGGCGCATCAGGATCGAAACACGTTGTTCATGCGACAAGGACGCCAAAAGAATGAGGATCTTCTCGTGCGGCACGGTGTCGTTGAGTTTGACGATCCCCGGGACATAAAGTTTCACGAATTGCGACGCGAATGGCGAGTCGATGTAGCGATGCACATATTGCTGCGCAGTAAGCGAGAACCCTTCGGGATCGGCGCGTGCCAACTGGATGGACAGCAGCCGACGCAACGCGACCTCTTCGACCAGGGTTCCCGGTGCCAACAGCCGCGCATGGTCGAACGCCTGCATTGCCGCGTCCTTGTCGTAGGAAAGGTTCACGGTGCCCTTCGCGAGGGCAACGTATGCCGACAAAGGCACGTCAACCGTCATCTCGTCGACTTTGGCGAAGTACTGCCGCGCCTTTTCGGAATCGCCGGCGATATATGCCAGCGTCGCTTGTGCAATCGCATAATCTGGATGGGATTTCGGCACATGTTCGAGCATGCGGCTTGACGCCCGTGCCCCGCCACCACCGAGAGCGAATATGATCAGCGAACGGACATGGTCTCCGAGACCGCCACCCGCGGCGAAATCGCGACGGAAGCTCTCATCGAGGATGGAGATCAATTCGGGCTGCAAGGCGAGCGCCGACCGGTCTCCGCGGGCGATGCTGTCCTGGATTCGATGCAAACCACCGAGCAATTGCAGCGGGTGAAGGTTGTCCTGCGCCTGCACGGGCGTGCCCACGGACAAAAACGCCGCGACGATTGCTGCCGAGGGTGCGAGCCTGCTCACTGGACCTCCAGCAAAATCTCGATCCGGCGGTTCACGTCCGCGTTGGGATCATCGGGATTCTTGGGCTGTCGGTCAGCATAACCCGCGATCTGGCTGAACCGGCTTTCCTTCACCCCGCCGCGCACCAGCATGAAATAGGCAGCATGAGCGCGCGCAGCCGAAAGGCGCCAGTTGTCGTCATCAGGGGTCGAAAACGGCCGCGCATCGGTATGACCGTATATCCGCAACTGACCCTTTTTAGCCGCCAGCACTTTGGCGATTCCATCCATCGCCAGCACCGTCTGTCTGAGCGGGACAGCAGAACCGATTTCGAACATCGAAAATCCGAGCTGATCGGTCACCGATATTAAGACACCGTCCTCAACCGCCTTGACCTCGAGCATCTTGTTCATTGCCGCAGGCAGCTCCTTTTCGGCTCCCATGGTCTTTGTTATCTCCGCATAGAGCTTTTTGCTGGTCTCCCCGATCTGTTTCGCCTTGGCTTTTGCGGACGAGTCTTTATCGACCTTCTTGGCCGTGTTCTCGGCAGTCTCAGCGTCGGTCATCGACTTGTCGCCGCTTTCGGTCAGCCCATCCTTCGCTGTTTTTGCCAAATTCCTGTCAGCCTTCACGGCCGTTTTGTCGACCGCGCCCCGATCTTCTCCGCTCGCTCGCGCGGCGGCCGTCTTTTCATCGTGCATGTCCTCCTCGCCGGGAGTCATCGAGTCGGCCACGGCGACCTTGTTCGGTCCTGGCTGCGTCAGGTCGCCGAGTGCCTCCGCCTGACCGGCAAAGTCCGGCCCGAATGGGTCGGGGAAGGGAGAAGACGGGCTTTCCTCGCCGGAACCGCCACCGGCGCCCCGCGCGATCGCATTTGCGCGGTCGGTCTTGCGCTCGGAAATCTCGGCAAGCGCAATAAAGGGATCGTCGAAAAACTCTTTTTCCTTGTCGCGACGTGTTTCCGATTTCTCCAGCGTACTTTCGTCGGAGGGCAGACCGCCGGTTTCCTCATTCGTGGTCGGCCCGCCATTCTTGTCCTGTAATCCTTTCTTGCTCTCATTGCGTTCGACGAGCTTGACCGGATTAAAATAGCTAGCGACCGCTTTCTTGGTTTCCTCGTTGGCCGCGTTGATCAGCCACAGCACCAGGAAGAGCGCCATCATCGCCGTCATGAAATCGGCAAAGGCGATCTTCCACGCGCCACCGTGATGACCATCTTCACCATGGCTGTTCCGCTTGATAATGATGATTTCCTGGGCGTGGTTGCTATTGCCGCTCATCGACCGCTCCGGCAAGTTCCGCCGCCCATTCGCTCAGTCGTGTCGTTATGGACGAATCCGCGATTTGGGCGCGCAGGTCGACCCGTTCGGCGGTTTTGAACTCGAGCCTCTTGTCTCCGCTGGCCCGCGACTTTTTCACGCGCTCGAGAAGATCGGCCGGCCCCTCGACCCGGATCGAGACAGCATTCGCATCGGCCAATGCGCTGCGCAGGGCCTCGACAAATGCTGCCGTGCTGCTGCTCCGCGCCTGTTCGCTCAGAATTGGCGTCAGGATCTGGGCAACGTCGGCGCTGATCTCGTCGACGATCTGCTGTTCGATCGCTTTCAACCCCGCGCTGATGCGCTCGGCGACCAGCTCGCCATATTCCGCCCTGACGGCCTCCAGCTCCCGCTCGTGCTGGTCGTCCAGCGCATCGGTCGGCTCCCCCTCGTCCGGGGCCGACATCTCGGCTGCATCGCCTGGCATCACGGCGAGCATCTCGCCGAGATCGGCAATTCCACCCGACATGTCGATCTCACCCGCAGAATCGATAAGCGCCTCTTCCCCTTCTGCCAGTCCGGTTTCTTCGCCGAGTTCGCCAGGCAGCAAGGTGTCGGCCTCGGACAGACCGGGTTCGTCGCCCAGGCCGGATGGCCAATCCTCGCCCAGTGCGTCACCGGAAAGAAGCGGCTCGTCATCACCCAAACCCTGACCGAGAAAGTCCTCGCTCACCGGTTCCGATTCAAGCGCGCCGTCCAAGTTAAATCCGGATGCAAACGGGTTCTCGTCGCTGTTCAGCGAGTCCATAACCGGATCGCTGGCTGCGGTGTGAAACGGCTTGAACGTCCCCTGCTGTCCGGGATTTGATCCGAACCGGCCCAGCGGCTCGAAAGCGCCACGGGCCCCGGTCGCGGTTTCGGCCATTCCAACGAACCGGCCGCCGCCAGATCCCGGCCTGCCCGATGTCATTACGCAGCCTCCGCCGCGATCCAGCGCCTCAACACCTGGGCCGTCCGGGCGTCATCGTGGTCGGCCATAATCTCCAACCGCTCCTGGGGCGAGCGCTCGGTCTGCCCAATCACCTCGGCGAGATACTCATCGCGGCTGGGTCCGAAACTGGAATAACTCTGGAACGAGCCGTCATCGGAAACATCCGTCGGCACTTCACTGCCGAGTCCGGGCATATCGCCCAACGACGGCATCTCGCCCAGCGCCACGTCATCCATACCCGGCATGTCTAGGATGTTGTCCGTTTGGGGCATTTCGGCTTCCGCCTGGCCACCCAACGCACGAATCAGCGGACGTACGCCAAGAACCAGGACCAGAACCGAGACGATGATAAAGGCCAGCGCGTTAATTCCGGTGTTGGCGTAAGCGCCCAGACTCTCCATCAGTGACGGCTCGGCTGCACCCAGCATCTGGTCGCTCTGGAACTCGACCGCCGCAACGGTGATCGCGTCACCGCGCTTCTCACTCATGCCGGCCGCCACTGACGCGACTTTCTTCAATTCGTCGAGGCGCTGGTCAATCTCGGCCTGCGTGGGCGAACCGCCCAGGATTTGCGTGATCCGGTCCTTGTTGAGGACGATTGCAATCGAAAGCCTCTTCACGCGGTAGCCGTTCGAAACGGTCGCTATGCGCTTGGAGTTGATTTCGTAATTCGTGGTCTCCTCACGCCGCTCGCGCTCTTCCGACGATGCCGGCGAGGTTGTGGTCGTGGCGGGAGCCGTTTCCGGTATCGCGCTTTCCACGCTCGCGCTATCAACTGTACTCTGCTGGCTCGCTTTGTCCTGGGTCTTTACAACCTGCACGGAGCGTTCAACGCGCGATTCCGGATCGTAGACCGTTTCCTCGATCTGCCGCTGGTCCGTATCGATGTCGGCGCGAACGCTGACGCGATAGTTGTCGGATCCGAGATGAGGTCCGAGCGCGTCAGCGATATTGCGCTCAAGTTCGCTTTCGACGTTATGCTCTATGTCTATCGATCCGTTCAGCGCATTGACCATGGGATCCTGCCCGGCGGCGAGCAATTCTCCAGACGCGTCGAGTATGGTGACGTTGTCGCTGGTCAGGCCCGGCACGCCCGCAGCGACCAGGTGGCGGATGGCGTAGGCCTTGCCCTTGAGGTCGGACCCGTTGGAGCGCAAAAGCACCGAAGCGGTCGGTTTGCGGTCCCGGCCGCGAAAGCCGTTCCGGTCAGGCATCACGACGTGGACACGCGCGGCCTTAACCCCGCTGATCCCCTGGATTGTGCGGGCGATTTCGCCCTCAAGCGCGCGCACCAGGGTGACTTCCTGCATGAAGGACGTCAGTCCGAGCGATCCCAGATTGTCGAACAGCTCATAGCCAGCGCCCGAACTTCCCGGCAATTCCTTCTCGGCGAGGATCATCCGGGCGCGACTCGTGCTGCCCGTTTCAACCAGCACGGTCGTGCCCGAACTATCAATATCGTATGCGATTCCGGCATCGGACAGGACAATGCCAATCCGGTTTACATCGTCACGATCCAGGCCGACATAAAGTGTCTCGAACGCGGGCCTGTTCATGTAGTAGGCGCCGAATCCGATCATCGCGAGCAGAAGTACTGCGGTCGCTCCGAGGATACTCAGTTTGCGCAGGCCAAGAGCCGTGAGACTTGTCAGGATCGACTGTAACTGGTCTTTCAAGGCATATCTCCAGGATGGGTTCCCGGAAAGTAGCGAGCCAAGCTTGCGTGGGAATTGCGCACCGGCAACAAAAAAAGCCGCCTCGCGGGCGGCTTTTATTTATCGTGGCTGGCGTTTGCCGGTTTGCGCAGATTACCTGACGATAACCTTCGCGCCGACCTCGGCACGATTATAAAGGTCGATCACGTCCTGGTTTATCAGGCGGATGCAGCCCGACGACACGTTGCCGCCGATCGACCACCATTCGGGAGATCCGTGCAGCCGGTATCCCATGTCGCCGCGCTTGTTGTAGAGATACAAGGCGCGGGCGCCGAGCGGATTCCTCAAGCCCGGATTCATGCCGCCGCGATATTTCGCAAGTTCCGGCTGGCGCTTGATCATCGCCGCGGGCGGCGTCCAGGTCGGCCATTCGCGCTTCATGCCGATCCGCGCCGTCCCCGACCATGTGAAGCCTTCGCGGCCAACGCCGATGCCGTAGCGCATCGCCTTACCGTCTTCCATCACGTAGTAGAGGAACTTGTCCTTGGTTTCGACAATGATCGTTCCGGGTTTTTCCTTGGTTTCATACCGCACGATCTGGCGGTGATACTTCTTCGGAATCTTGTAGATCGGGACGCGCGGCAGACTGTAACCTGCGTCTTTCTTGATGCCATAGGAAGAAGAGAAGGTTTGCATAGGCATGCCCGAACAACCTGCAAGCGCGGTTGCGAGAGCAAGGCCGACCGCAACAAAGAACGATCTGGTCTTCATAATTGGATCCATAATCCCTGAATTAGCCCATATTGCCCGATTCGGGCCACAATTTCGACACGGGAGTAAATATCGGATTCATATGGTTGCCAAGCCGTTAACGCACCGAAAGCGCAAGTATTTAATGTTACGTGAAGTGCTATGGCGTTTTGGCAACAGCCGTTCGCGACGGGTCGCGACAGGCAGCGCAGAAGTCTCGACGTACGCCACACCCACGCGACAGGCCTTGAGGGTCTTTGTCGCGGGGGTTTTCAAAGCGCTATGTTCATGGCATGTTCCGGTCATGCCGATTGTCAATTCCCTGCCCGCCAATCCGCTCGTCGACGGCCGGCAATCCGAGAGGGCGATGCTCGTGCGCCGCGGCGTGCAGCGGTTGCTCGCCAATTTGCAGGCCGTCTGCCTGCCGGAAGTGACGCTGGCCACGGGTCGGCGCGCCGACCTGATGGTGTTGACCGGCAAGGGCGATTTCTGGATCGTCGAAATCAAGTCATCGATTGAGGACTTTCGCGCCGACAACAAGTGGCCGGACTATCGTGAATGGTGCGACCGGCTGTTCTTCGCGACCCATCCAGATGTCCCTCAGGAAATTTTCCCGCAGGACGCCGGATTTGTGCTGTCGGACGGATATGGCGCGGAAATCCTGCGCGAGGCGCCCGAGCACCGAATAGCGCCAGCCCGCCGCAAGGCGCTGATGACCCGGTTTGCACGCACCGGCGCCCAACGCCTGCTCAGGGCCGAACTGGCCGGAATCGCGATCGAGCCTGTGGACGGCGATTAAGATCAGCACCTATTCGGCTGCTATAACGCTGTTTGCCTCGATGATCTGGCGGATTTCACCGCGGCAAGAACCGCAGTTCGTGCCTGCCTTCAGAAGTTCGCCGACGGCTTCGACCGTTGTGCAGGACCGGTCGCGCACCGCCGCTGCGATCTGGTTGATACCGACCGACAGGCAGGAACATACGATCGCACCGGGATCGGGCCGCTCGCCGCCCATACGCCCGGCGAGCGCGCCAAACCGCGCCTGTGGTTTGGCGTAGGTTTGCGACAGTGCCGCAATCGCCGCGCCACGCGACAACTCGACAGGTTCGGGCGCGAGAAATACCGCGCCGACAATCCGCTGCCCGTCAAACAGCGCGACGCGATGGCGCCCGAGCGCCACATCAGCGAAGGCTATTGCTTCGGCGTGGGCCGTCGCATGCAGTAACTTGCGGGCCATGGCGACGATGTCGCCCGGCACGGTATCGAGCGCGAATTCGGTGCGCCAACCCCCATCGACGCGGCCAGTTGCCCAATAGGCCGCGTCGGCGACCTGCGGCTTCTCGGCGCTGACTGCAAAACCGTAGCAGGCGGGGCTAAACACTTCGGCCCGCACAGGGACGTTCTTCGATGCGGGCTGACCGGACACAGGATCGGTCACAGGCGCTACCAGCGTGTCGACGCGTGCTCGTGCCGCAAACTGGTCCGTCCAGTGCATCGGCACGAACACGGAGCCGGGTCTCTGGCGTTCGGTGATCCTGGAACGGACAACGATTTCCCCGTGTGCGCTGATTAGGCGAACCAAAAAGGCATCACCGATCTCAAGGCGCTTTGCGTCAACGGGATGGATCTCGGCGAAGGGTTCGGCCAGATGAGCCGACAGCCGGGCGCTTTTTCCCGTACGCGTCATCGTATGCCACTGGTCGCGCACTCTTCCGGTATTAAGGGTCAGCGGATATTCCGCTGGGTCTTGCGACAGCGCCAATTCGACGGGCGAGACGGCACGCGCCTTGCGGTCAGGCGTGAAGTAGCCGCCATTGGCAAAGAACCGTGTGACCGTGCCCTTCGCCCCGGCGGATTGTGGCCAGCGGAACGGTTCGAGCGCATCGAATCGGGCCGAGTCCAGTCCGGCATGCGCCGAGATGTCGAAATCGCGCGCCCCCCCGTTGCGATAACCTGACAAGGCTGCATGTTCGGAAAAAATGTCGGCCGGTCCCGACCACGAAAACGCGTCGCCATAGCCGAGCCGCTTTGCAACTTCGGCAACCTGCCACCAATCGGGCCGCGCTTCGCCCGGCAATGGCAAGAAGGCGCGCTGACGCGAAATCACCCGCTCCGAATTGGTCACCGTGCCGTCCTTCTCGCCCCAAGCCGCGGCGGGCAAGGCGACATCGGCATGGCGGATCGTGTCCGTCGCTCGCGACACGTCGGATACCACCACAAATGGGCAGTCCCTGATCGCCGCTTCCACTGCGCTTGCATCTGGCAGTGAAACAACAGGATTGGTTGCCATGATCCACAACGCCCTGATCCGTCCCTCACCGACCGCGCGGAACAGGTCGACCGCCTTCAGGCCGGGCCGAGAAACGATCTTTGGCGCGTTCCAGAATTCGCGAACGGTTTCTCGGTGGGCCGCGTTGTCGATCTCCATATGGGCCGAAAGCGCATTGGCGAGCCCGCCAACTTCGCGCCCGCCCATCGCATTGGGCTGGCCCGTCACCGAGAACGGTCCCGTGCCCGGCTTGCCGATACGCCCGGTGGCCAGATGGCAGTTTATGATCGCATTGACCTTGTCTGTGCCAACGGCCGACTGGTTGACGCCCTGGCTATAGACAGTGACCGTTCTGCGGGTGCGGGCGAACAGGTCGTAGAATTGCGCGAGTTGCGCATCAGGCAAGCCTGTTATCTCCCGTATTCGTTCGCGGTCGCACGCCCTGGCGACCGCGATCGCCTCGCCCATACCGCTGACATGGGCGTCGACATAGGCGTGGTCTATTGCGCCGTGCTCGGCCAGATAGGACAGCAGTCCCTGAAACAGCGCGACATCTCCATCGGGCCGGATGGCAAGGTGCAGATCAGCGATGTCGGCAGTCATGGTGCGCCTTGGGTCGATCAGAACCACCTTCATGGACGGTCGTGATTGCCTGGCTGCAGCAATCCTTTGATAGAGGACCGGGTGGCACCAAGCGAGGTTGGTTCCCGTCAACACCAGGAGGTCGCAGGTTTCGAGATCCTCGTAGCAGCCAGGCACCGTGTCCGAACCGAACGCGCGTTTGTGCCCGGCCACAGACGATGCCATGCAAAGTCTTGAATTGGTATCGATGTTAGCCGTGCCGATAAAACCCTTCATGAGTTTGTTGGCGGCGTAGTAGTCCTCGGTCAGAAGTTGCCCGGAAACATAAAACGCCACCGAATCCGGGCCATGCTCATCGATGGCGGCGCGGAAACTGCCGGCCACAAGATCAAGCGCCTCGTCCCAGCCAGCCCGCCTGCCGGCAATCTCCGGGTACAGCAGGCGCTCCTCCAGCCCCACCGTTTCGCCGAGGGCCGATCCCTTGGAGCACAACCGGCCCCTGTTTGCCGGATGGTCGGGATCCCCCTTTATGGAGACGGCTCCGTCCGCCGCCAACGTCGCCAGCACACCACATCCGACCCCGCAATAGGGGCATGTGGTGTTCACGGTTTGCGCATCGGTCATTGTCCGTATCCGCTCACAAATGCAAAAAACGCCGTGCGATCCAAACATGCGCCCGCTTGGCAACATGATCGAAACACACAGCGTCGCTGCTGCGCCCTTCAAGGGCTTGATCAGGCAGGCCGCGGCCTTGCGGATCACCTGATTCGAGTTCGGCAGGCAGGGAGATTTCCCGCGCCTTGCTCATTTCCGATATATTGCGTGAAAACAACAGATTGCACAAGATTTAATGTTGATCACATGCTGCCGGTTTTTTGTGCAATCTTCTTATCTTCAAAACCAAATCCGGGCGATGAGCGCGACAGCGCAAATGGCAAGCGTCAACGAAACCAGCTTCCAGAACAACACGGGGTCGCGCTCAATGAACGCCACCTGGCCGCCATCATCAAAACCGCCTCCCGGCCGGCGCAGTTCGTATTCGAACTCGGAAAGCGCGGCGTAGCGCTTGGCCGGATCCCAGTGCACTGCTTTGCGCAGCGCATGGTCGACCCAACTGGGCAATCGGGGGTTATAGAGCGTGGCCGGAAAGTAACGCATCCTGCGCTGCTGCGCCCTTGAACGGGTGCGCGCGACCTGCGCGCCGTAGGGCAGTTTCCCGGTCAACATCTGGTAGGCAATGACTCCAAGCGAAAACAGGTCGGATTGAGGTGTGCCGGATTCGCCGAGGAAGTACTCCGGCGCGGCGTATTGCGTCGTCCCCAATATCTCCCCGTTGTCGAGCGCCGGTTCGGCCTCGATCACTCCAGCCACCTTGACGGAACCGAAATCGATGATCTTCGCCGTCCCGTCACGATCGATCATGATATTTTCGGGTCGCAGATCCTGGTGCACCATTTCCTTGCGGTGGAACGCGCGCAATCCCCTGGCGACCTGCCCGACAATCCCGCGCACGATTTCGATGTCGGGTTCGGGATTGTCATCCATCCACTGGGCCAGCGTTTGGCCCTCGACATATTCGGTAGCGAGGTAAAGATATCGCGGCTTTCGGCGCGGGAGATGGTTCTTCAGGACATGGATGCTGTCGATTCGCCTGCCGACCCACTCTTCCATCATGAAACGCCTGAGATAGGAATCGTCGTCGCGCAGGTCGATAGACGGTACCTTGAGGACGGCAAGCCCCCCCTCGATGGCATCTTCGGCGAGGTAGACATGGCTGCGCGAGGAGGCGTGCAGCTTCCGCACGATGCGATAGTCGTCGAACTCACCTCCCTCCTCCGGCAATGGCGGCACCGGCAAACTTATAGCCTGGCCCGCGATGTCGACCGCCTCGCCATCGGGCAGATCGTCGACACGGACGAGCTGTACCGTCAAGTTGTCGTCGCAGCCCCGGTCGAAAGCCTCCCGCGCGATCAGCCGCGCTGCCTCGTCCAGGTCGTCGGCGTGTTCGGCTACCCTCTGCGCGACAAACACCGGATCGGCAAACTCGCAAACGCCGTCGGTCGCGAGCATGAAGACATCGCCCACGACGAGCGGCACCATTTCGTAGTCGATCTCGACATTCGGATTGGCGCCCATCGCGCGGCCGAGATAGCTCTGTTCGGAAGAAACGACCACCCGGTGGTCCGTGGTCAGTTGCTCCATCGATTTTCTATCCAGCCGGTAAATGCGGCTGTCACCGATATGGAACAGATGGGCCGTGCGCGATTTCAACACCATGACACTCAAGGTGCAAACGTATCCCTTATCGCGGTCGAGGGCGTACTGGCTACGGCGCGTCTGCGCATGAAGCCAGGAATTGGCGGCGGCAATCACCCGCTGGGCCGATGTTTTTACCGACCAGGCATCGGAGGTGCAGTAATAGTCGGTGAGAAAGCTTTTGACTGCGGTTTCGGCCGCGACATCTCCGACCGCGCTACTGGATATTCCATCGGCGATGACAAGCGCGATTCCCTTTGTGGAGCGCGCGGGCTGACCCGGAATGATCGCGCCGTGGAAATCCTGATTGGTTTCCTTGCGGCCCCGGTCCGAATATTGTCCGATTGAAACTGCCAGATCGCTTCTCATCCATTTCCCCGGAACAAACGGAGCCCCGCCTTTGCGGGCGGGGCTCCGCTGAAGTCCAACCCCTTATTCCGCAGGGGCGTAAGCTTTCGGCGTCCCGCGCTTGGCGCCGGTCCGTACATGTGTCGTGTAGAGCGTTGCCCCGACAAAGGTCAGGCCACCAACAAGGTTGCCTATCACTGTCGGAATTTCGTTATAGAGGAAATAGTCGGCCCAAGTGAACTGACCGCCGAGCATTATGCCGGACGGAAACAGGAACATGTTCACGATGGAGTGCTCGAAGCCAAGATAAAAGAAAACCAGGATGGGCATCCACATGGCAATGACCTTACCCGAAACGGTAGTAGACATCATCGCCGCAACAACACCGGTCGAGACCATCCAGTTGCACATCACGGCGCGAACGAAGAGTGTCAGCATGCCGCCGAAGCCAGCCGCGGCATAGCCGAGCGTACGGGCCTCACCGATATGGCCGATTTTCTGGCCCACCGCATTCGGATCCTGCGTAAAGCCCATGGTGAAAATGATCGCCATGAAAACAGCGGTCGTAAGCGCGCCAGCAAAATTACCAAAGAAGACCAGTGTCCAGTTGCGCAATACGCCACCGATCGTGACACCTGGCCGCTTGTCGATAAGCGCAAGCGGGACCAGCGTAAAAACGCCAGTCAGCAGATCGAAGCCCATCAGGTAGAGCATGCAGAAGCCGACCGGGAACAGCAACGCACCGATCAGAAATTCCCCGGTATTGACTGCAATCGTTACCGAGAATGCGGCGGCGAGCGCTAGAATGGCTCCCGCCATGTAGGCACGGATCAACGTGTCGCGCGTCGACATAAAAACCTTTGATTCGCCCGCGTCGATCATCTTCGTAGCGAATTCCTGTGGTGCTAGATAAGCCATCTGGATCCCCTTCCATTGAGCTGTGGCTGGTTACGAGATGCGGCCCGCCTAGTAGCGTGACCGCTTGCTGTCCTTGGGTTCCCTTTTCCTGACTTCACGCCCCGAGTTGAAGGAAGACATTGCCGCCCTCCAGTTTCACGGGGAATGTCGTTGTTTGTCCTTCGTCCGCGCCCTGCGCCTGTCCGTTTTCGAGACTGATCACCCAGTTGTGCAGCGGACATGTGACGCAGCCATCGTGAACGATGCCCTGGCTGAGCGGCCCACCGCGATGCGGACACTTGTCTTCCAGCGCAAAAACCCGGTCGTCGACGGTGCGGAAAACGGCGATCGTCATTTCGCCATTTCGAACACAGCGAGCGCCACGGCGCGGAATGTCATCGATCTTGCCAATCGCGACCCAGTTGCCGGTCATCACGTTCATTCCGCGGCCTCCATGGATAGCATCGTCATCGGAGCGAACTCGTGGGCGTCTCCGCCCGAAACACGCTCCGACCAAGGGTCGGCCTGGGCAAATTCCTGGGATTGCACGAAACGTTCGAAATAGGATTTGCGCGCTTCGCCGTCCTCCATGATCTGGCGGCGTATTTCGTCATACCCAATGCGCTTGGCCCATTTGTAGATCCGCTCCAGGTAATGACCTTGCTCGCGGTACATCTGGATAAGTGCCGCGATATGTTCGATGGCCTCTTCCTCATTCGGGACCAGGCCGAGCACCTCGGTGCCCTTGATGTCGAGGCCGGCAGCGCCCGCGAAATGAATCTCGTAACCGGAATCGACGCAAACGATGCCGACATCCTTGCAGGTAGCCTCGGCGCAATTACGCGGGCAGCCGGAAACTGCGAGTTTCACCTTGGCGGGGGTCCATGACCCCCAAAGGAACTTCTCGAGCTTGACACCAAGACCGGTTGAATCCTGGGTGCCGAAACGGCACCACTCGGACCCGACACAGGTCTTCACCGTCCGCAGGCCCTTGGCGTAGGCATGCCCCGACACGAAACCGGCCTTGCCCAGATCCTCCCAGATAGCCGGGAGGTCCTCCTTGCGGATACCGAGCATGTCGATGCGCTGTCCGCCCGTCATCTTGACGGTCGGGACGCTGAACTTGTCGACAACGTCCGCGATCGCACGCAGTTCCTTGGCCGAGGTGACGCCACCCCACATCCGGGGCACGACCGAATAAGTGCCGTCCTTCTGGATGTTCGCGTGGACGCGCTCGTTGATGTAGCGCGACTGGTAATCATCCTCGTATTCGCCCGGCCAGTCGGCGACGAGGTAGTAGTTGAGCGCCGGTCGGCACTTGGCGCATCCGCACGACGTCTTCCATTCCAGCTCCTGCATGACGGCTGGAATGGACTTCAGTTCCTTGGCCTTGATCAGGCGGCGCACATCATCATGCGGAAGTTCGGTGCAGCCGCACATGGGCTTGACCGCATTCGGATTGAAGCTGTCGCCCAGCGTCAGAGCCATCAGCCTTTCGACCAGGCCGGTACACGTACCACATGACGCAGACGCCTTGGTGTGAGCTCGGACATCATCGATCGTCGTCAGGCCCTTGTCCTTTATCGCACCAACGATCTTGCCCTTACAGACGCCGTTGCAGCCGCAGATCTCCGCGTCATCCGGTAAGGCTGCAACGGCCGCCGTAGGGTCCAGCGGGGTACCGCCCTGGTAGGCCTGGCCAAAAATCAGCGTATCGCGCATCCCGGAGATGTCGGTCTGCTTTTTCTTCAGGTCATTGAACCAGGCGCCGTCCGCAGTTTCACCGTAAAGAACGGTGCCGATAACCCGGTTGTCCCTGAGCACTACACGTTTGTAGACACCCGAGGCAGCGTCGCGCAGGACGATCTCCTCCCGGTCCTCTCCTTCGCCGAAATCGCCCAGCGAATAGAGGTCGATACCTGTTACCTTCAGTTTGGTTGGCGTGTCGGTGTGCTTGAACGCAGGTTTCGTGTCGCCGGCCAGATGCGATGCCGCAATACGGGCCATTTCGTATAGCGGCGCAACAAGGCCATAGACCTGACCATCGATTTCGGCGCACTCGCCGAGCGCGTAAACGTCCGGGTCGCTGGTGCGCATTCCGGCATCGACAACGATGCCGCGATTGACAGCCAGACCCGCTTCCTTGGCGAGATCCGCGTTTGGCCGGATGCCGACGGCCATGACGACCAGCGAACAATCGATGATTGTGCCGTCAGCGAGTTCAACGCCTTCGACATAGTCCGTGCCGACGATTTGCCTGGTGTTGGCGCCGGTCATGACCTTGATACCGCGTTCTTCCAGAGCTCTTTGCAGCAGATAACCAGCAGCCGGATCGAGCTGACGCTCCATAAGGGTCGGCATGAGATGGATGACCGTCACATCCATCCCGCGCATCTGCAGGCCGGCAGCCGCTTCGAGGCCAAGCAATCCGCCACCGATGACGACCGCTTTCGCGCGGCTTTGCGCCGCCAGCAGCATGGCGTTCACGTCATCCAGATCGCGATAGGAAAGCACGCCCGGCAGATCGTGTCCGGGGACGGGAATAATGAATGGATTCGAGCCGGTTGCGATTACCAGCTTGTCATAGGCGACGGTTTCGCCGGTTTGCGCGGTCACCGTCTTCACCTTGCGGTCGAATTCGGTGATCCTGTGACCCTTGTAAAGCATCACGCCGTGCTCGACATACCAGCCGTCGCCGTGGATGACGATGTCCTCGTAGGTCTTCTCGCCGGACAGGACAGGTGAAAGCATAATGCGGTCGTAATTGACGCGCGGCTCGGCGTTGAAGATCGTCACGTCATAGGCGTCGGGCGCCTGCTCGAACAAGTGCTCGAGCATACGGCCAGGGGCCATGCCGTTACCGATGATGACAAGTTTTTCCTTCATCAATCCCTCCTGCTTCACGCTGCCGCGCCGTATGCTTCCGCGATCGCCACGCCGGATAGCGCGCCGTAGGCGGCGAGCCAGGCGTTCTTCGTTTCCTTGGTAAAATCGGGACCAAGAGCGTGCTCGAGCGTCCACACCAGCGCCTCGCCAACAGGCGCGTACTGGGCCGGCGTGGCGCCATAACCGACATGCCTGGCGGCAAGTGCCTTGGCCGCGGGCATAATGCTGTCGAAATCCTTAAGTCCCGCGATGACGACACCGAGCGCTGTCATCAGTTTGCCGCCTTGTCCGGCCAGAGCACCTCTGAACAAGGATGCGACACCGGGCGCGATCTCCGACAGCCGGTCGTGAAAGATTTCGGCGGTTTGAGACGCAACCGGCATAATTTTGGCGAACGATTCCTGGACCAGCGCGATATCTCTTGGTGTCATCTCGTCGTCTCCTATTCGGCCGCGCGCAGCGCGGTCGCCTTCTGGCGATCAATGCGCGTTTCGCGCTTCGCACTGATTGACAGAAGCTGCTGTTCGCTCGGATTGGCGCCGCCCTCATAGGCCTCCAGAAACTCGAGCAGTTCTTCGCGGTAGGCGTAGTAGTCCGTATGGGACAGCAGCGCCTTGCGCGAACGCGGGCGCGGCAGGTCGACATCCATGATGTTACCGATGCGCGCATGCGGACCGTTCGACATCATCACCACGCGGTCGGCGAGCAGGATCGCCTCATCGACATCGTGGGTCACGCAGACGGCCGTAACCTGGGTTCGGGTCCACACGTCCATCAGAACGTCCTGCAGTTCCCAGCGCGTCAGGCTGTCGAGCATGCCGAATGGCTCATCGAGCAGCAGCAGCTTCGGCGAAAGCGCAAAAGCGCGCGCGATACCGACGCGCTGTCTCATGCCGTTGGAGAGCTCGCCGGAAAGCTTGTGCATGGAGTCGGAAAGGCCGACGCGGGCGAGATAGTACTCGACGACGTCGTTCCTCTCGGCTTTGCCGGCGTCGGGATAAACACGATCGACACCAAGCTCGACATTCTCATACGCGGTCAACCAGGGCATTAGAGAGGGCGCCTGGAACACCACCGCCCGATCTGGGCCGGCCTGCGTAATGTGCTTGCCGTCGAGGATGATCGCGCCTTCGCTGATCGGATTGAGCCCGGCGACCATGGAAAGCACAGTCGACTTGCCGCAGCCGGAATGGCCGATCAGGGTGACGAACTCACCTTTGTTCATCTTCAGATCGAAACCGTCGACGACGGTCAGCGGGCCTTTCGGGGTCGGGTAGACTTTCTTGAGCTGGCTGAATTCGAGGTAACGGGTGTCATTCACGGCCTCGGCCGCGCGGACATAGGCCGACGGCAGTCCATCGCCACGATTGTGCGTGATCGGCACAATGTCCGGGAGGATGATATCGCGTTGCGTCTCGGCGCCGCGCTCGGCTCCGATTTCGATCAGATATTCGGTTATGTCGGCGCGCAGACGGATGAACTCCTCGTCGGAGTTCATGTCCGCACGGTCGCGCGGACGGGCCAGCGGCACCTTGAACTCGCGCCCGAGCGTGGCGTTGGGACCGGGGGTCAACGGGATGATCCGGTCGGCGAGCAGGATTGCCTCATCCACGTCATTGGTGATGAGAATGATAGTCCTTTTCTCTTTCTGCGAAATGTCGGCGAACTCGTCCTGCAATTTGGCGCGAGTCAGCGCGTCGAGCGCGGACAGCGGCTCGTCGAGCAAAAGGACCTCAGGTTGCATGGCCAGCGCGCGGGCAACCGCCACGCGCTGGCGCATACCGCCCGACAGTTCGGCGGGTTTGCGGTCGCGAGCGTGGGTCAGGCCGACCATGTCGATATACTTGTCGACGATGGCTCTCCGCTCCGCTTTCGGTTTTGCCTTGAAAACGGAATCGACGGCGAGCGCGACATTGCCCTCGACCGAGAGCCACGGCATCAACGAATAGGACTGGAACACCAGGCCGCGCTCCGGACCCGGGCCGTCGATCTCACGCCCCTTGAAGATCACGCCGCCGGCGTCAGGTTGTAGAAGACCGGCTATCGCGGAGATCAGTGTGGTCTTGCCCGAGCCCGAGAAACCGAGGATGGCGATGAATTCGCCCTCTTCGACCTTCAGCGTCACATCGGTCAGCACATCGGTGCGTTTGGCGCCCTCGCCAAAGTGCTTTGACAGCGCCGAGATTTCCAGGAAATGCATCTTGCCGCCCCTCAACGGTTGGCCGAGAAGGTGAAGGCACGCTGCAGGGCGTACATGATCCGGTCGAGCAGGAAGCCAAGCAGGCCGATTGTCAGCACGGCGACCATGATTTTGGCGAGCGATTGCGACGAGCCATTCTGGAACTCATCCCACACGAACTTGCCGAGGCCGGGATTTTGGGCGAGCATCTCGGCTGCGATCAGCACCATCCAGCCAACGCCAAGGGCGAGCCGCATGCCGGTGAAGATCAGCGGCAGGGCGGATGGCAGCACGACCTTGGTGATGGTCTTGCTGGTTGGCAATTGCAGCACCTTGCCGACATTCATCAGGTCCTTGTCGACCGAAGCCACGCCGAGAGCGGTGTTGATCAATGTCGGCCACAATGAGCACAGGGTCACGGTGACCGCCGAAATCACCATCGATTTGGGGAACATCTCGCTCGCATCGACATACAGGGCCGAGACCACCATCGTAACGATTGGCAACCAGGCCAATGGCGAAACGGGCTTGAAGATCTGGATCAGCGGATTGATCGCACCGTTGACCGTCTTGGACAGGCCGGAAGCGATGCCCAGCGGGACGGCGACCAGCGTGCCGATCAGGAAACCGAGCCCGACAGTGAACAGCGAGGTGAGAATCTGATCGAAATAGGTCGGATGACCGGTGTAGGTCCGGATCTTGATCCGGTCGGTCTTGCCGTCGGCGGCAAGCTTGGCGTTGCGCTTGTCCTGGCGCTCATAGAACGCGGCTTCCTTTTCGCGCTCGGCAACGTGGTCGTGATAGAGATTGACGGCCTGCTCCCACACCTGAACCGGGCCGGGAATGGCGCCAAGAGAGGTCTGAACCTTCGGCGCCAGGACGCCCCAGGCAAGAAGAAACACGACGATGCCGGCGAGCGGAATAATGAGCACACGCTGCAGTTCGCCCATCTGTTCGCGCGGATTGTCCCCGGCGGCGATCTTTAGGATCGGCACCAGCCAGGCGAAGCCGAGCGCGTCCAGCCAACCCGAAGCCCGGTTGATCGCGGAGAACAGTTTCTCCTTGCGTCGTGCACCGCCCGGTGCGGAACCGGAAACTGTGTCTGTGGCGCTCGCCATCGTGATGCTCCCGTGTATTTGCGGAGTGTCCGTTCGTTCGACGGCCGGGTGCGATCCCGGCCGTCATGCCGGATCAGCCGCCGACAACTTCGCTGCCCTCGACCTTCTGGTCTCCCTTCAGGCCAATGGTGAGCGAGTCGATGTAGGCGTTGGGTTTGCGGCCATCGTAGGCAATGCCGTCGATAACGTCGGAAGCCGGGGTCGGTTCGCGATAGCCGTCCGAATCCCAGGGGAAGTCCGCCTTGTCGACAAGACCTTCGTCGACCAGCATCTGCGCGGCTTTCAGATAGATGTCCGGACGATAGACCGACTTTGCGACTTCGTCGTACCAGCTGTCCGGCTTGGGATCGGATATCTGACCCCAACGGCGCATCTGGGTCAGGTACCAGACGGCGTCCGAATAGTAGGGATAGGTGGCGTAATAGCGATAGAAGACGTTGAAATCGGGAACGTCGCGCTTGTCACCCTTCTCGTATTCAAAAGTGCCGGTCATGGAATTGGCGATGACCTCGGCGTCGGCGCCAACATATTCCGACTTGGCCAGCATCTGCACAGCTTCCAGGCGATTGGCGTTGTCGTTCACGTCAAGCCACTTCGCCGCCCGGATCAGCGCCTTGGTCAGCGCGAGCGTGGTATTGGGGTTTTCCTCGGCGAATGCCTTGGTGATGCCGAACACCTTTTCCGGATTGTTCTTCCAGATCTCGTAGTCGGTGACGACGGGAACGCCGATGCCCTTGAATACGGCGGCCTGGTTCCAGGGCTCGCCGACGCAGTAGCCGTAGATGGTGCCGGCCTCGAGCGTCGCAGGCATCTGCGGCGGCGGGGTCACCGAAAGCAGCGCGTCGGCCTTGATCTGGCCCGAGACATCGGTCGGCGAATAGTAGCCGGGATTGATCCCGCCGGCCGCGAGCCAGTAGCGCAGTTCGTAATTGTGGGTCGAGACCGGGAACACCATGCCCATGTTGAAGGGCTTGCCCTCAGCCTTGAACTTGTCGACGACCGGCTTGAGCGCGTCGGCCTTGATGGGATGGACGGGCTTGCCGTCCTTCATCGGCACATTGGCCTTCATCATTTCCCATATCTCGTTGGAAACCGTGATACCGTTGCCGTTGAGATCCATGGAGAAGGGCGTGATGATGTCGGCCTTGGTGCCGAAGCCGATGGTCGCGGCGATCGGCTGGCCCGCCAGCATATGGGCGCCATCCAGTTCGCCGGTGATCACGCGATCGAGCAGGACCTTCCAGTTGGCCTGCGGCTCCAAGGTCACATAGAGGCCCTCATCCTCGAAATAGCCCAGCTCCTTGGCAACGGCGAGAGGCGCCATATCGGTCAGCTTGATGAAACCGAACTTCAGTTCGTCTTTCTCGACGTCGAGCATTTCGGCATTCGCGCGCGAAAGCGTGGCAGACAGCGCCAGCGCGGCTGATCCGACAAGCAGAACGCGGCGGTCGAACGCGGCTTTCAGGATGTTCGTCATATCCGTCTCCGATGCGGCCGGTGGGAGGGCCGGCCCGTTAACAAAAAAACTGCCAGACGAGACATCCGCTTCCGTACATCCGGGAATGCGGCGTTCCGTCTGGCAGCCTTGCCTTCAGCGCCCTGCGTTGGACGCCATTATGAGTGATCCCCTCTGGATCTTCTCAAGGTAATGCATGAGCCATGCCAGTTTGCGGGTGAAAAATATTCTTTTTTATTGTCAATGACTTGCTTTGCAATCACCAAGATTGCGCCGACTCGGGCCGCGCCTAGACGCTAGGCATCACGCCAGAATTTCCGCTTATTTTTTGTGCAACGCAGCATTTTGCCCGCAAAAGAGTCAGCGGGACTTCGCCGATGCGCTTCGATCGGCGATATAATCGTCGAGCCGGTCGGGATCGAAGACTCTCCCGTCGAAAAATCCGTCCGGACCGAGAATGATTTTTCCGGTTGGCGAGCCCACCGCCGTCGGCTCCAGCAGCGCGCCTTCGACCTTGGAGTTGGCGCTGGGCACGGCGGCGCCAAGCGGTTCCAACGCGGTGCGATAGAGGTCGGGCCTGTAGGACTGCATGGCAATGGCAGCGTTTCGCTCGGTGTGCTCCACCTGCCCGCTCAACACCATCTGGCTGTAGAACCAGGCGGCGTGACTGCGCCATGGAAAGGTTGCCGCTCGCTCGAACGGGATGAAGAAATCGTCAATCGCAGCGACGGTGTCCCTGTCCAGATAGAGTTTTCCGGTCAGGGCACGGACAACAAGCTCCGCGGGAAGCCCGAGATATTCCGGACGCGCAAGGACCTCGGCAACCGCCGCCCGGTTTTCCGGTCGCGAGCAAAACCCGGCGGCATGCCACAGGGCGCGGATCAGCCGCGCATGCAGATCGGGATTGGCGTCCGCCCAATCGGCGCGCACGCCCAGCACCTTTTCGGGGCTGGAGCGCCAGATAGCCGCCTTGACGGTTGCCATGCGACCACTGCCCGCGGCAACCGCGACTGAATTCCAGGGCTCTCCAACGCAAAATCCGTCGATCCTCTTCGAAGCAAGCGCATCGGCGATCAGCGGCGGTGGAACGATAACGATGTCGACATCGCGCTCCGGATCGATCCCGCAGGCCCGCAACCAGTAGCGCAGCTCGAAATTGTGACCTGAGTGCGGGTGGACAACGGCAAGCTGGAGCGGATCAAGCCCATCGCCGCGCCGGGCGTCGATGACCCGTTTCAACGCCGCGCCCGCCGCGCCCGGATCAATGCCCGCGGAGGCGCCTGCGGCGCGCATCCGTTGCCAAAGGTCGAGGCTGACCGTGACTGCATTCCCGCCCAACCCCAGCGCCATCGGTGCAATCAGCGGCAGGGAAAGAGGCGACAGGCCGAGATTGGATGCCACCGGCATCGGCGCCAGCAGATGCGCGGCAACGAAATGGCCAACCGCCATGCGGTCACGGATATTGGCCCAGGAGGTTTCGCGAGTGAGCACGAGATCGATGCCCTCCGCCCTGGCTAAACCGAACTCGCGCGCGGCGACCAGGATCGCGCTATCGGTCAAGGGCATGAAGCCGGCGAAGATTTGCTCGCTCATATCCGTCTCATTCGTCTCACTCGTCCAACATGCCTGCCGCCATGATCAAGCTTTGGGCGATCTCGCTGATCTTGCGGTTCTGGTTCATCGCCGTCTTGCGCAGAAGTGCGTAGGCTGCTTCCTCGTCGATCCCCTTGGAGCGCATCAGGATGCCTTTGGCGCGGTCGACCACCTTGCGTTCCGCCAATTCGCTCTTCGCCTGCTCCAGTTCCCGGCTCATGCGCGAATAGGCGTTGAAGCGACTGACCGCCATGTCAAGGATTGGCCGCACGCGCTCGCGCTTCAGACCATCCACCACATAGGCCGACACACCGGCGTCGATCGCCGCCTCCATCGACATGCGGTCGGAGCGGTCGACGAACATGGCGATCGGCCGCTGGACCGCGCGCGTGAGCTGGAACAGGTTTTCCAGCATGTCGCGGTTGGGATTTTCCAGATCGATGACAATGATGTCCGGTTGAATTTCCGCAATTCGCCGCGCGATCCCCGTCAGGTCGGCGATGACGGTGACGTCGGCATTGCCCGACGCGCGCACGCCATCCTCGATAATCGAGGCGCGTACGCGATTTTCATCGACAACCAATACGGTGAGCGGTTTCGGCGACATACCCCAATTTCAGGCAGGCGGAAAAATTGTGCAATGCAAAATTTTTTTTAGCGCCCGCCAGGGCTCTGTCCCAGGGAAGGCGCCTGCATGTCAGCATGGTCGAGCGTCAGAAAGGCTGCCTCATCCATTCCCCGCGCTGCCAGGTTTTCGGCGTCCACCAAACGGACCGGAGTATCCGACAGCAGGAATTCGGATGGATTGTCGCCCGAACAAAGACCACAAGTGCGATCAGCAGATCGGTCTCGCCGCGTTCGAGCACGAGCTTGGGAAAGAGGGTCCACTGCTTGAGCTCCAGGCGAACTTCCGGCGCCCCCGGGCAACATGGCGCGCAAAGGCCGCATGAATAGGCGCAGGCTGTAATCCGAGACCGCCAGCATAAATGTCCGGGTTGATGCGGCCGGGTCAAATTTGGGCGCCGTTCATCGCGGTGGAAACGGGGTCACCGCGCGAGTTGTTGGCGACCATAGAGCAGCAGCATCGCGATAATGACGAGCCCGAAAACCACCTGCCGGAAGGTGTCGGCAGGCATGTCGAGGCCGAGCTGGGCGAAATAGCGCTGCGGTTGCACGACCGAGAGCATCGACTGCAGGATGGTGATCAGGATGACCCCGGCG
>JBNLDE010000180.1:0-2123 GCA_050304175.1 Zhengella sp.
GGCCAGCCGAGCAATTTGTAATATTGCTGGAAGGCCAGTTGGATCGCCCAGAATTCGAAGGCGAACTGGCGCGCATCGAGATCGGGACGGAAATCGCCGCAATCCTTGGCCGTTTCGGCCGCGCGCGCGAAGACACCGACCAGATCGGCGTGCCGACCGACAAAATAGTCGCGCACCGGACCGGGACGGTCGTCGAGATCCGCAGCCGCGGCGACGAACGGGCAACTGCCGTCGAACTCGCATGACTGCCAGTTTATCCAGTTGTCGAACAGGGCGCGGATGCGCGGAATGCCCCGCGCTTCTTTCAGGGCAGGGCGTACCACCTTGTCCCTCACGCGGTCGCCGGCGGCTTCCAGGATGGCGATCTGCAGCGCTTCCTTGGAGCGGAAATGGGCATAAAGTCCGCTTTTCGACAAATTCGTGCGCCCGGCCAGTTCGCCGATGGTCACACCTTCCAGCCCGAGCGCGCTGGTCATTTCCAGCGCCTCGTCGAGGATGGCGTTTCGGGTGGTCTTGCCCTTGCTCATTTGATTAGAATAGCACGACCGTTCGTTTTATCAAGCGCTTTCCTCCGGGGCAGGCCGAATCCGGGTCCAGGTGGCGACCAGGGCCAGGTTGATCAGGCAGATCGCCAGGATCGATCCGGCCCAGGCGCCGATGTCGCCGCCGACGAAGACGACCATCGCCGACACGATCAGGGCGCCGCCCAACTGGCTGGAAAAGCCGAAGATGGCGGTGGCGTGGCCGGCGATGGCGCCATGGGGATCGAGAACCAGCGCGCCGGCATTGGAGTAGACGATCAGGTAACTGGTGGCGAACAACACCAGCAGCCCCGACAGGACGAAGGGGTTCATCAGCCCGGCCGCCCAGACGGCGAGGATTCCGAGCATGGCCGCGATCAGCACGGCATTGCCCATCGCGGCGGCCGCGACGATGCCGAACCGGCGGATCATGCGGCGGTTGGCCCATTGCCCGATGACGATGCCGGTGCCGTGGACGGCGAAGAACAGGGCGAAGGTGACGCCGGTGATGCCGAAATTGGCCTCGTAGATGCGCGGCGCCGCCGACAGGATCAGCAGCATGGCCGACATGATCACCGCCGAGACGACCAGGAACCGGCGCGACTGCGGGTGGCGGACAAGCCGGCCGGTGCGCTCGGCGAACACGGCCAGCGACAGCGCGTCGGGCGAACGCTCGACAATCGTCTCGGGAATGCGGACCAGCAGGACGAGCAGGATCACCGACCAGCCCGACAGCAGCGCGAAGATGGCGCGCCAGCCGGTGAACTCGGCGACCACCGAGCCGACGAGCGGCGCGACGATCGGGCCAAGCGCGAAGAACATCGAGGCGAGCGCCAGGTTGCGCGCCAGTTCCTCGCCCGAATAGACGTCGCGGATCATGGCGCGCGAGGCCACCATCGCCGAGGCGGCGCCGAGACCCTGCAGCGCCCGCCCGGCCAGCAGCACGGCGATGCCCGGCGCGGCGAGCGCGATCAGGCTGCCGGCCAGGTAGAGGCCGAGGCCGGTGGCGATCGTCGCCTTGCGGCCGAACCGGTCGGACGCCGCGCCCCAGAACAGCTGTCCAATGCCGGAGACGAGTATGTAGACCGTCACGGTCCACTGCACGAGCGCATAGGGGGCGTCGAGGCCGGCGACCATGGCGGGAATGGAGGGCAGGGTGATGTCGACCGAAAAGGCGCCGAGCGACATCAGCAGGCCGCAGTAGAAGACCAGGAAGCGGCCGGGAGGCGATGCTGTTGGTTCCACGCGTGTCCCCATCTCGATGCTGCCGGGTTGTCGACGCCGGAGATGCAACTGTCAACACGGCGGGTGCTCAAGTTTCACCGTTGCCACGCCCGCTTTCGCGTCTGGCCATTGAAAGTCGATGGGAAGCGGGGCGCGTTGTCCGTGCCACTCTATTTGGTAAACAAGGCGCGTCCGCCGCGCCCCGCCGGCCGCTGTCCCGCGGTTGGCCAGTCACTTGGCTGGGTCTGTCCCGGCCGCACCCGTATTCACGGATGGGACCAGCCGGGCCAACAGCCGTAGCGGCTTCTCCGCAACGATCGGTCCTTTGACGCAGGCAGATCCCCGATATTCACCGGTTCGCCGCCTGCGCCGGTGCCG
>JBNLDE010000181.1:0-15567 GCA_050304175.1 Zhengella sp.
GGAAGGGCGGCGGCTACCTCCCCCTCCGGGTCGGTTCCGGAGATCCGAGGGCCCGCGACAGGCCGGAGCCTTGCCCGGCCCGCTTAAGGCAGCGGGGAAGGCAGGGTGCGGAGAAACCGCAGGGCTGCGGCCCGCAAACAAACCCTCCTGAGGGGTCTTGCGGGAGATACTACCAGCCCGAGTGACCGGTCGACCGGCGGGACAGCGGCCGGACGGGCGGTCCTCGGATCGCATTACTTACTTAGACTGGCGTGAAGAGACCGCCCGTCTTCCCATCTCTCCCATGCGATACCGGGGGAGCGAACTTTGACAGTGGCCAGACGGCGGTGACGCCGGGCGTGGCAAGGAATAGATGTGGAATTGCGCCAGGCTGCCGTCCGGTCAGGCGGCGGCATCCGCTATCGCGCGGAGACTTCCCGCAGCAGCATGACGTCGACCGTGGTTCCGGCGGCGGCCGGCGGCGCGAAGGGCGGGCGAATGAGAAGGCAGTTCGCGTCGGCCAGCGTCTTGAGCATCGAGGAATCCTGGCGTCCAAACGGCGTCACCGTCAGTTCCCCGTTTTCGATGCGACAGATTGCCCGGACATAGTCCTGGCGCTGGTCGTTTGCGTCCATCGGCGAAGCGAGCCGGGCTTGCCGGATTGGCGGACGGTGCTCGCGGCCCGAAAGCCGGGCCAGGAGCGGCAGCAGGAAAAGATGCGAGCAGACGAGGCTCGACACCGGGTTTCCGGGCAGGCCGAGCACATGGCAGGTATCGAAGCGGCCGACCATCAACGGCTTTCCGGGCCGCATCGCTATCTTCCAGAAGTCGAGCGTCATGCCGGCGCTACTCAGGACGTCGCGCACCAAATCGTGGTCGCCGACCGACGCGCCACCGAGTGTGACGAGGACATCGCTTGATGCTTCGAGAGCCTTTTCGACCGCCGCACCGATGGCGCCCGGGTCGTCGGGCGCGATGCCCAGATCGATCACTTCGGCGCCGGCCTGCCGGGCAAGTGCGGCCACGCCGTAACTGTTGGAGGCGATGATCTGGTCGGGGCCCGGGTGGCTGCCTGGCGGCAGCAATTCGTCGCCCGTGGCGAGAATGGCGACGCGGGGCCGGCGGATGACGGGCAGGGTCGTGTGGTTGGCCGCGGCCGCCAGCGAGAGCGCGGCGGCATCCAGCTCGCGCCCGGCGTCGAGCACGATGTCGCCCGCGGTGAAATCGAGCCCGGCCGCGCGCACGTAGCGGCCCCTGGCTTCGCTGGCCAGCGCCTCGATCCGGTTCTCGCCGGCGACGCGCGTGTTTTCCTGGATCAGGATCGTGTCGGCGCCGTCGGGAACCGGAGCGCCGGTGAAGATGCGGACGCATTGTCCTTTCCCGACGGTGCCGGGAAACCCGTGTCCGGCCGGCGCGGTGCCGATGACGTCGAGATTGGCGGGCACGGACGCGATGTCGGCCGCGCGGACGGCGTAGCCGTCCATGGCCGAGGCGGGGAAGGGCGGTTGCGTGCGCAGCGCCTGTGCCGGTTCGGCGAGGACCCGGCCGGCCGCCTGGTCGAGCGGCACCGTTTCGCTGGCCAGTATCGCGGTGTTGTCCAGCAGGTGTTTGAGCGCGTCTTCGACAGGCAGCAATGCCACGGAAATCAGCTCCCCGCCTGCCAGGCGCCGGATTTGCCGCCGGTCTTTTCCAGCAGGCGGATGCCCGTGAGGACCATTGCCTTGTCGACCGCCTTGGCCATGTCGTAGATGGTCAGGCAGGCGACCGACGCCGCGGTCAGGGCCTCCATCTCGACGCCCGTCTTGCCAGTGACCCGCGCGGTGGCGCGCACGCGCAATCCGGGCAACGCCTCGTCCGGTTCGATCTCAACGGCAACCTTGGTCAGCATCAGCGGATGGCAAAGCGGGATCAGTTCATGGGTCCTCTTGGCGGCCATGATGCCGGCAATCCGCGCGGTACCGATCACGTCTCCCTTTTTCGCGTTGCCTTCGAGGATCGTCGCAAGCGTCTGCGGCCGCATGACGACGGCGCCTTCGGCAATGGCCGTGCGCTCGCTGTCGGCCTTGGCGCCAACATCGACCATGTTGGCCTCGCCGGCGGCGTCGATATGGGAGAGGGAGGGATCGTCCGGCATGGCCTATTCCGGCGCCGACGCGGAGGTATCGGCGCCGTTCAGCAGCAGGCGGGTCGCCGCGGCGACATCGGTCTGGCGCATCAGGCTTTCGCCGACGAGGAAGGTCGTGATGTCGTGCGCGGCTAGACGGCGGCAGTCGCCATGGGTGAAGATTCCGCTTTCGCCCACCAGCAGGCGGTCGTCTGGCACCATCGCGGCGAGGCGTTCGGACGTCGCCAGATCGACGTTGAAGGTTCTCAGGTCGCGGTTGTTGACGCCGAGCAGGCGCGAGGAAAGCTTGAGCGCCCGCTCCATTTCCCGCTCGTCATGGACCTCGACCAGCGCGTCCATGCCGAGCGAAAACGCGATTTCCTCGAGCCCTTTCGCGTCGTCGTCGGTCAGGCTGGCCACGATGATCAGGATCGCGTCGGCGCCCCAGCTTCGCGCCTCATGGACCTGGTAGGGTTCGAACATAAAATCCTTGCGCAGCGCCGGCAGGTCACAGGCTTCGCGCGCCGCGGCCAGATATTCCGGCGCACCTTGGAAGGACGGCTTGTCGGTCAGTACGGAAAGGCACGTCGCGCCGCCATCGGCATAGGCGCGGGCCAGTGCCGGGGGATCGAAATCCGGTCGGATCAGCCCCTTGGACGGGCTGGCCTTCTTGATCGCGGCGATCAGTCCGAACCGTCCCGTAGCCTTCCGGCTTTCGAGGGCGGCGAGAAATCCGCGCGGCGCCGGCTGGTCCTTGGCGCGCGCCACGATCTCGGCCATCGGCACGGCCTGTTTCGCCGCCGCGATTTCCTGGCGCTTGTAGGCTTCGATTTTCCTGAGGATATCGGCCATCACTCCGCACCGGCGTTTGAAACCGCGATGAGGCGTTCGAGCGCGGCGAACGCCCGGCCCTCGTCGATCGAGGCCGCAGCCAGCCGGGCGCCTTCGGCGAGGTTGTCGGCCTTGCCGGCGACGATCAGCGCGGCGGCGGCGTTGAACAGGGCGATGTCGCGGAACGCGTTCTTCTCGCCTTGCAGGACCGCCCGCAATGCATCCGCATTGTGTTCGGCATCGCCGCCCTTCAACTCGGCCATATCGACGCGCTTCAGGCCCGCATCTTCCGGCGTGACGGTAAACGTGGAAACCTTGCCTTCCTTCAACGCCGCGACAATGGTTTCGCCCGTGGTCGTCATTTCGTCGAGGCCATCGCCATGAACGACCCAGACCTCCGTGGAACCGAGTTCCTTCATCGCGTGGGCGATCGGCTCGACCCATTTCGGCGAAAACACGCCGATGAGCTGACGCTTCACGCCTGCCGGGTTCGACAGCGGTCCGAGAAGGTTGAAAATCGTGCGGGTTCCAAGCTCGACACGGGTCGGCCCGACATGGCGCATGGCGGAATGATGCATCGGGGCGAACATGAAGCCGACGCCGGCCTCGCGGATACAGCGGGCGATGGCATCGGCGCCGATTTCGATGTTGACACCGAGTGCGGCCAGGGTGTCGGCAGCGCCTGATTTCGACGACAGCGCGCGGTTGCCGTGTTTGGCCACCGGAACGCCGCATCCGGCTACGACAAAGGCCGAACAGGTCGAGACATTGTAGGAGCCGGACGCATCCCCCCCGGTGCCGACGATGTCGATCGCGTCGTCGGGTGCCTCGACCGGCAGCATCTTGGCGCGCATGGTGCTGACGGCGCCCGAGATCTCCTCGATGGTTTCACCGCGCACGCGAAGCGCCATCAGGAAGGCGCCGATCTGGCTCGGTGTCGCATCGCCCGACATGATGATGTCAAAGGCTTCCCTGGCTTCGCCGAAGTCGAGCGGGCTGCCGTCCGCAACCTTCGCAATGGCTTTCTTAAGTTCGCTCATGCCGTCCCCGTCCACTGCGGCGTCTCCAATTCCCGTCCCGTCCTCAGAAGCTGAGTGCCCGCTGCAGTGCCGCGCGGTCCATGGTGACGCCGAATTGGTTTTGCAGCTTTGCCACCAGCTGATCCAGCAGGTCGTCGGAGAAAGCAGACGAAAGCGCGTTGCGTTCCTGTTCGGGGATTGCCTGCGCGCCCGCGCCGGCCGGTTCGAAGACCTCCGCGACCTGGAAAACGATCTGCGACTGGCCGGACGGGCCGGACACGAGCCCGGTCTTGCCCTGAACCACCGAAAACGCCGCGTTGACGCCCGCGCTGCCGAGATCCGCGTCGTCCGCGCCGCGCTTGATTCCGCGCTTGATCTGCTTTTCCAGGCCAAGCTCGGTGGCGACCTGATCGAGCGGGGTGCCATCGGCTACGCGCTCCTCGATCTCGGTCGCCTTTTTTGCAAGCCGGTCGGCCGCTTCGTGTTTCTTCCAGTCCTCGACGACCTTGGCCCTGACTTCGTCGAGGGTCCTGTCGCGGGCCGGGGTGACGCCGAGAACCTCGTACCAGACAAAACCGGTGCGTCCGAGATTAAGCGCGGGATTTTCTGCGTTCTGGGTCGCGTCGAACGCATTCTTCAACAGGGCCTCAGATTCCGGAACGCCCTTGATGACGGTACCGTCGGGCGCCAGGCCGCGGCGATCGACGCTGTCGATGACTTCCATCTTCAGCTTCAGCTTAGCGGCGGCTTCCGCCATGGTTGCGCCGCCGGCGCGGGTGTCCTCATAGGAATCGTGGACGTCCAGGAGAACGCGGTTGGCCTCAACCAGCGCCAGTTCCTTGCGAATCTCGTCGGAGACCTCGGCGAGTGGGCGCACGACCTCGGGTTTAATTTCCGTGACGCGCAGGATGACCGAGCCGAAAGCGCCATTGACCACACCGCTGACCGCATTGAGGCCGAGATCGAAAGCGGCGTCGGCGATTGCGGGATCGGGAATCTCAGCTTTGGCGACCATGCCGAGATCGATGTCGCTCTCGCTCTTGCCTTCCGCCTCGGCCAACTCGTCGAAGGTGGCGCCGGCACGCAGGCGATCCAGGGCGGCTTTCGCGTCTTCCTCGGACTTGTACAGGATCTGCTGGACCTTGCGGGTCTCGGGCGTTGTGTACTTGTCCTTGTTCTGCTCGTAGTCTTCGCGAACCTGGTCGTCGGCAATGACCGACGGGTCGGCGATAGCCTCGGGGTCCAGGACGAGATAGGAGATCTTGCGATATTCCGGCGCCGAGTAGTTCGCCTTGTTTTCCTCGAAATAGGATTTCAGCTTCTCGTCAGACGGTTCCTCAATCGGTTCGACGCTCGACAGCGGGATTTTCACGAAGTCCACGGTTCGGTCTTCGCCACGATAAAGCGCCACGGCCTTGAGAAACGCATCTGGCACCGCCGCCCCGTCAGAAACAGCCTCGACGATCTGCTGGCGAACGGCGACCTGCTCGCGGTTTTTCAGGTAATCCTGCGGACGCATTCCGATATTGCGCAGGACCCCGTCGAAGGTTCTGCGATCGAAGGTTCCGTTTGGACCGCGAAAGGCGGGGTCTTCGGCCGTCAGTGCAGCAAGCCGGTCCTTAGACAGGCCAAGCTTCATGGTGCGCGATTGCTCGTCGAGCACGGCGCCCGCAACGAGCTGTGCGGTGACCTGACCGTCAACGCCGGCGGCCTGGGCCTGTTCGCGGGTGATCCGTTGGCCCGCGCGCTGGCTGAGCACGCGCAACTGGCGATCATAGGCCAACCGGTATTCCACCACGTCGACGGTCGTTTCGCCGGCGCTGATGACCGCATTCGAGTTAAAGCCGTCTACCAGGCGGCCGGATATTCCCCAGACTGCAAAACTGGCCACGAGAAGAACGAGCAACGCCTTGGCGACCCAAGATCCCGCTGCGTTGCGGAGTGAATTCAGCATTCTTACGCCTGTCTGTTTATGCGTTCCATTGGTAAAGCGGACGCGGTGTTGTTACATAATTACCGGCCGTTCTGGAACCGGTCGAAGCCGTGTATTTCAAACAAAGGCGGCCATCTCCCGGCAGTTGTTGCGTATCCTGTGAGGCAAATAGCCCCGTTAGGCGTCGCTGTCGATTGCTTTATAAGCCGATTCCGTCCATCAGATGGCAAATTTACCGCCATCGCGGAACAAGGGAGTGTTTAAGAAATGACACCTGGAATACGGCCGCTTGTTGCGGGCAACTGGAAGATGAACGGGACATCCCAGAGCCTGATTCAGTTACAGAACATCGCCAAGGGAGTTTCGTCCGGACTGGAAGCGCAGTGCGACATGCTCATCTGCGTTCCGGCCACCTTGTTGTCCCGCGCGTCGGCGATCGCAAACTCGACAGACATCCGCGTCGGCGGCGAAGACTGCCATCCGGAAGTATCCGGCGCCCATACCGGCGACATCTCGGCCGAGATGATCAAGGATGCAGGCGGAAGCCACGTCATCGTCGGGCATTCGGAGCGCCGCGCCGATCACGGCGAGACGGATACTCTTGTCCGCGCCAAGGCGGAGGCCGGTTGGCGGGCCGGACTGGTTTCTATCATCTGCATCGGCGAGACCGAGGAGCAGCGGCTGAACGGCGAGACGCTTGAAGTCCTGGAACGCCAGCTTGGCGGATCGGTGCCCGCCGAAGCGAAGGCATCGGACACCGTCATCGCCTACGAACCAGTCTGGGCGATCGGAACCGGGCTGACGCCGACTGCTGTCGATGTCGCCAAGGCGCATGCGCATATTCGCAGTTGCCTTACCGGCAAGCTTGGCGACGAAGCCGGGCACATGCGTATTCTCTATGGAGGATCGGTCAAGCCGTCCAATGCCGGCGAATTGCTGGCTGTCGCCAATGTCGACGGCGCGCTGATCGGTGGCGCCAGCCTCAAGGCGGCCGATTTTCTGGCTATCGCCGAAGCCTATCTGGCAATGTGAACTTGCGGCCCGCCGCGGCACTTTCCATATAGGAGGTCGTGATTGGCGCGTGAGCACTTGGAAAACCGGGTGATCCCGTGTAAGGAGCCGCCAAAGCGCGGCCGAAATCGCGGCGCGACGCGCTGTAATGCTGGAATATCTTGTCATGGAAACCGTTATTATCGTCATTCATCTGATCGTCGTGCTTGCGCTCGTCGGCGTGGTTCTGCTGCAACGCTCGGAGGGCGGCGGTCTTGGAATTGGTGGCGGTTCGGGCTTCATGACGGCGCGTGGCGCAGCGAACGTGCTGACGCGGACCACTGCTATCCTGGCTGCCGCGTTTTTCGCAACGTCGCTGGGCCTGTCGCTCATCGCGCGCTATAGCGAGCAACCGACCGATATCCTCGACCGCGTTTCCGGTCAGGCACCGGCCGCACAGGAAGGCGGATTGCTCGATCAGCTCGGCGGCGGCGTGTCGGGAACCGACAAGCCCGCTGATACCGGCGATTCGGCTGCCGGCACCGATACGATACCGCAGCCCGCGCTGCCAGTTTCGCCGGTCCCCAGCGGCCAATAGGCTATTCCAGAAAAAACACGAGAAAGGCAGGCTTTTAGCCTGCCTCTTTTGTTTCAGAACACGGTGCTCAGCCTCACGAGATCGCTTGCGCGATTCGGGCGTTTGACATAGCTTTCGGCCCAATGGCCGGGTTCGGCGGGAGAGGTTTCCGAAAGCACGCCGGCATTTGCAGGACAAATCTGGATGAACATGCGCAGTCTCGTTCTTACCGCGTTGGCGGTCTTGCTCGCCGGAAGTTCTCCGGCCTGGGCCGAATTCAACTGGGATATGTTCAAACGCGGCTCATCGTCGTCGATCAACAATTCGCCCGAAAGCGCGCTCCGCACGCCGGCCAAGGGGAAGACCTCGACGAAAAACGCCAGGACAGAGGCGCTCGGACCTGATGCGAACAAACCCAAGGAAGTGAAGACGGCCGCGCGCTACCTGACGAAATTCGCCCCGGAGTCGGTGCCTTTCACCGGTTACAGGCGCGGGACGATCGTCATCGATACGAAGAAGCGCTATCTGTACTTTGTCGAGTCCGCGTTCTCGGCGCGGCGCTACAGGGTGGCTGTCGGGCGCGAGGGTCTGCTTTTCACCGGGCGGGCGACAGTGGGCGACAAGCAGGAATGGCCGCGCTGGATTCCGACAGCCGACATGATCAAGCGCAATCCCAAGAATTATGGAAAGTACAAGGACGGGATGGACGGAGGACCGAACAATCCGCTTGGCGCGCGGGCCATCTATCTGTACCAGGGCAAGGCCGACACGCACATCCGCATTCACGGAACGAATGCGCCAGGCACGATTGGTACAGCCTCCTCCAACGGGTGTTTTCGCATGCTCAACGAGCATGTGATGGAGATCTACGACAAGGTGAGGCTAGGCAGCGAAGTCGTGGTGCTTTGAGCCGATACCGGCCTTGAAACCCGGTCAGGTCAGGGCATACAGCAGCATGTGCAGCGCATGATCGGCTGCCGCCTTGCGCACCGAGGCCCGTCCCGCGTCGGGAAACATTTTTTGTTCCGTCCGCAGTTGCCTGCCATCGGATGCGACGGCGAACCAGACAAGGCCGACCGGTTTGCCGGGCGCCGAGCCGCCGGGCCCGGCTATCCCGGTTATCGATATCGCCAATCCGGCCCGCGATCGGTTCAAGGCCCCTTCGGCCATTTCACGCGCGGTCTCCGCGCTGACCGCGCCATGGCTGGCGAGGGTCGACGGATTGACGCCCAGCATCTCCGTTTTGGCTTCGTTGGAATAAGTCACGAACCCCCGGTCGAACATGTCCGAGGATCCGGCAATATCCGTCAACCGCGCCGAGACCATTCCGCCGGTGCAACTTTCGGCTACCGCGATCATCACGCCGTGCCGCCGCGCACGGTCGAGGACTTGCTCGGCGAGCGCTGTCGAACTCATTGCGGCACCTCGCCCGGATAGATCACGCTTGCGGTCGCGATCGCCGCGATGCCTTCGCCGCGCCCGACGAAGCCGAGTTTTTCGTTTGTCGTCGCCTTGACCGAAATGCGGTTGGTCGCAATGCCCAGCATGTCGGCCATCGCGGCGGTCATGGCGGGGCGATGCGGTCCGACTTTCGGTGCCTCGGCGATAAGAGTCACGTCGACATTGGCGATCCGTCCGCCCGCGTCCTTGACCAGCCTGGCCGCGTGTTCCACAAATATCCGGGACGTGGCTCCCTTCCATTGGGGATCGGACGGCGGGAAATGGGTGCCGATATCGCCGGCGCTCAACGTTGCGAGCAGGGCGTCGGTGAGCGCGTGAAGACCGACATCCGCGTCCGAGTGGCCCGAAAGCCTGCGGTTGTGGGGCATGGCCACGCCGCAAAGCACGACCGCATCGCCGGGTTCGAACGCGTGGACGTCGTAGCCGTTTCCGGTGCGAACGTCCGGAAAGTGTCCTGCCAGCGCCATATCGGCCATTGCGATGTCCCTCGACCATGTGAGCTTGATGTTTTCCGGTGCGCCTTCGACCAGACGGACCGGAATTCCGACCCATTCGGCCAGGGCGGCGTCGTCGGTGAATTGGCGCCGGTTTTCGCGCGCAGCTTGCCGGTGTGCCGCCAACATGGCCTCAAACGGAAAGGCCTGCGGTGTCTGGGCCGCGAAGAGACCGTCGCGCGGGACGGTCTCGCCGATCAGGCCGTCTTCGCCGCAGCGTTTCAGCGTATCGGTTACCGGCAGGGCTGCAATGGCGCCGTTTTCGCCCTCAAGTGCGTCGACGATACGGTCGAGCAGGGCGGTATTCACGAAGGGCCGCGCGCCGTCATGAATCAGAACCTGGCCGATGTCACGCCCGACGAGCGCTTCCAGCCCGAGGCGCACCGATTCCTGCCGCGTCGCGCCGCCCGTCACCACGATGGTGCGGTCATCCAGGAGGGAGCTCGCCGCTGCCTGCAACAGCGGATCGTCATCGGCGTGAATCACGACGGCGATCGTTTCGATACGTTCGTCCTGCTTGAAGGCCTCGATCGTCCGGGCAATGACGGCCTTACCGCCGATGAGGCGATATTGCTTGGGACCTTGCTCGGGCTGTCCCGCGCGCTCGCCGCGTCCGGCGGCCACGATGACGGCTGCAATGCGTTCTTTGCCCGGCATGGAGGGTTGGCTCGGCACCTGATATCTCCCAGTCGCCTGCTGCATAAGCGCGGTGCATTCGGTTTGCCAGAAGAAATGTTTACCAAGGCCATCTTACCGGCCATTCATTTGTTGCACTGCAACGGAAAAATGGCTAGAAAACGTGCAGTACGAAGAACTGCATCGAAATTGTGCATGCCAGAACAGACAACTCTCGCAACACCGCTGCAAATCGGTAACGTTATCCTGCCCAACAGGGTCTTTCTCGCGCCGATGTCCGGGGTGACAGACCAGCCGTTTCGGCTGCGTGCCCATCGTGCGGGTGCCGGATTGACCGTGAGCGAGATGGTGGCGAGTGGCGAGCTAGCCAAGGGCAGGGCCGAATCGGAACGCCGGATCCGCCTTGCCCATGTGCCGGTTCAATCGGTCCAGATTGTCGGACGCGACGTTGAAGCGATGGCGGAAGCGGCGAAAATTGCCGAAGGCGCCGGCGCCAACATTATCGATATCAATATGGGGTGCCCGGCCAAAAAGGTTACGGGCGGCGCGTGCGGATCGGCCTTGATGCGGGATCCGGATCATGCCCTGCGGTTGATTGATGCGGTGGTCGGTGCGGTCAGGGTGCCCGTCACGCTGAAAATGCGGCTTGGCTGGGATGACAGTTCACTCAACGCGCCTGAGATGGCACGGCGCGCGGAAGATGCCGGCGTTCGCATGATCACTATCCACGGCCGGACCCGCAGTCAGTTTTACAAGGGTAAAGCGGATTGGCGGGCAATCCGCTCGGTCAAGGACGTCGTATCGATTCCCCTGGTCGCCAATGGCGACGTCGCCTCGGTTCGGGACGCGCATGATATCCTGCGCCAGTCCGGCGCCGATGCGGTCATGATCGGGCGCGGCCACTATGGCCGCCCTTGGCTCGCGGGTGAGATCGCCGCCACCGTTGCCGGGCACTCCGTCTCGGCGGCGGAGCAAAGTAATGTATCGATAAGTATATATATTACAGAGCATTATGAAGAAATGTTAATGTTGTATGGCAGGGACTCGGGTGTCCGCCATGCGCGCAAGCACCTCGGATGGTATCTCGACCGCCATGCGCCGGGCATGTCACCGCACCTGCGGCGCGCGATCATGACCGGCACCGAGCCCAGGACGATCGTCAAACAGCTTGGCGAAGCGCTTCGACAAAACAAGGAGACAGTGGCGATGGAACGGGCGGCATGACAGCGGCGACCCAGAAGCCGGCAATCGACATCGATCCCGCGCAGATTGTGCTCAACACGATCCGTCATCCGGTGATCATGGTCGACGCCCATGATTTCATCACCTTCGCGAACTCCGACGCGGAGTCCTTCTTCCGATCGTCATCGGCAATCCTGGCCCGCAACAAGCTTGCGCGCTTCGTGCCGTTCGGCAGTCCGCTTCTCGCTCTGGTCGACCAGGTGCGCGAACGGTCCGCGCCGGTTGCGGAATACCGGGTCGATATTTCTTCTCCGCGGCTCGGGCCGGACAAGATCGTCGACCTGAACGTTTCGCCGGTGAGCGAGATTCCCGGTTCGGTTGTGGTGATGTTCCAGGAACGGTCCATGGCCGACAAGATCGATCGCCAGATGACGCATCGCGGCGCGGCGCGGTCGGTCACGGGCCTGGCTGCCATGCTCGCCCACGAGATAAAGAACCCGCTTTCGGGCATCAGGGGCGCGGCCCAGTTGCTCGAGTTGTCGGCTTCCGATGACGACCGTGCGCTGACACGCCTGATCACCGAGGAAACGGACCGCATCGTTGCCCTGGTCGACCGCATGGAAGTGTTTTCCGACGAACGGCCGATCGACCGCACGCCGGTCAACATTCACGTCGTCCTCGACCACGTGAAGGCGCTGGCTAAGAACGGTTTTGCCAACGGAATCAAGATCAGCGAGGAGTACGATCCCTCCTTGCCGCCGGTCTACGCCAATCGCGATCAGTTGATCCAGATATTCCTCAATCTTGTCAAGAACGCCGCCGAGGCGATCGGCGCGTCGGCGAACGGCGAAATCCGGCTTTCGACGGCGTTCAGACCGGGCATCCGGCTGTCGGTTCCAGGTAGCCAGGACCGTGTCTCGCTGCCGCTTGAGTTCTGCGTGCACGACAACGGTCCGGGCGTTCCCGAAGACATCGTACCTTACATTTTCGATCCCTTCATCACCACCAAGACCAATGGCTCGGGGCTCGGTCTGGCCCTCGTTGCCAAGGTCGTGGGCGAACATGGCGGGGTGATCGAATGCGATTCATCACCTCGCGGCACCACCTTTCGCGTTCTCATGCCGGCATGGAAGGAAGGCGACGACCATTTGGATACCGGCGACAATTCTGGAGACTTAATCTGATGGCGAAAGGCACGATTCTCGTTGCCGATGACGATGCGGCAATCCGCACCGTACTCAACCAGGCGCTCGCGCGGGCCGGGCACGATGTTCGCGTGACATCCAACGCCGCGACGCTCTGGCGCTGGATCGCGGACGGCGAAGGCGACCTGGTCATCACCGATGTCGTGATGCCCGACGAAAACGCTTTCGATCTGCTGCCACGGATCAAGAAGGCGCGTCCCGACCTCCCGGTCATTGTCATGAGTGCGCAAAACACATTCATGACAGCCATTCGGGCATCGGAAAAGGGTGCTTACGAATATCTGCCGAAACCCTTTGACTTGACCGAACTGCTCAACATCGTGACCCGGGCGCTCGCCGAACCGCGCCGGCCGGTGGCCGAGAAGCTGAGCGACGAAAGTCCCGATTCCATGCCGCTTGTCGGCCGGTCGCCTGCGATGCAGGAGATCTACCGGATGCTGGCCCGCATGATGCAGACCGACCTGACGGTCATGATCATGGGCGAGTCGGGAACCGGCAAGGAGCTGGTCGCCCGCGCGCTGCATGAATATGGCCGTCGGCGCAACGGCCCGTTCGTCGCGATCAACATGGCGGCGATCCCGCGCGACCTGATCGAATCGGAGCTGTTTGGCCACGAACGCGGCGCCTTTACGGGCGCGCAGCACCGTTCCAGCGGCCGTTTCGAGCAGGCCGAGGGCGGCACGTTGTTCCTCGACGAGATCGGCGACATGCCGATGGAAGCGCAGACGCGCCTGCTGCGCGTGCTGCAGCAGGGCGAATACACGACCGTTGGCGGTCGTACGCCGATCAAGACAGATGTCAGGATCGTTGCGGCAACCAACAAGGATCTGCGCTCGTCCATTAACCAGGGCCTGTTCCGTGAGGACCTGTTCTACCGCCTTAACGTCGTTCCGCTCAGGTTGCCGCCGTTGCGCGAGCGTACGGAGGATATTCCCGACCTCGTTCGCCATTTCTTCAAGAGCGGAGAAAGCGAGGGACTACCGGCCAAGCGTGCGACGGGCGAGGCTCTTGAAAGGCTTCGGCGCTATCCGTGGCCGGGAAACGTACGCGAACTGGAGAATCTGGTCCGGCGGCTGGCGGCCCTGTATCCGCAGGACGAAATCACTGCCGAGATCATCGAGGCCGAGCTTACTGGCTCGCAGGGCGTCGATATGTCCGCCGGGCCCGCGATGCTACCGGAGGAGATTACGGTATCGCAGGCCATCGAGCACTATCTGCAGCGCTATTTCCGCTCGTTCGGAGAAGATCTGCCGCCGCCCGGCCTCTATCAGCGGATCCTGGCGGAGGTCGAATATCCGCTGGTCCTCGCGACCATGACCGCGACTCGGGGCAACCAAATCCGCGCCGCCGAATTGCTCGGATTGAATCGCAACACGCTGCGCAAGAAGATCCGCGAACTGGGCGTCAATGTCTACCGCACGTCGCGCAGCGCCTGATTTCCCGGGCTAGCCCGCGACCAGGGCGGATAACATGCTGTCGGCGTCTTCGAGGTCCTCGATGACGTTGAAATGATGCCGACCGGGCGCATGCGAGGCCGAGGCGTTGGCGCCGAGGCCGGTCCAGACATTCGCCAGCAGGTCATTTTGGCGGACGAATTCGGGGCGTTCGTCGCCGCCGACCCAGCACATGAGGTTGGCGCCGGTAACCGGGCGGTTGAGGGCAGGGCTTTCAGCAACGGCCTCGGCCTCGTCGAGATAAAGCAGTTCGTTGAGCGTGGTCATCATCAGCGGGCGCAGATCATGGACCCCCGAGATTGACACGACCCGCCTGATCCGCGCGGCCACGGTGTCGGGGAGCGGCGTATCGCGGCAGATCATACGGGTTGCGAGATGCCCGCCGGCCGAGTGACCCGAAAGTGTGAGCGGACCGTCGGCCAGTTTCGCCGCCGCCTCGATCGCATGGCCCACCTGGCGGGTGATGGTCGAGATCCGGGCATTCGGCGCCAATGTGTAGCTGGGTATGGCCACGGCCCAGCCGCGCGCGAGGGGACCCGCGGCAAGATGCGACCAGATCGACTTGTCGAACGCGTACCAATAGCCGCCATGAATGAAAACTGCGAGTCCCTGCGCGGTGCCTTTCGGCCTGAACAGGTCGAATTTCTCGCGATCGGCCGCGCCATAGCTGATGTCCGCCTCGATCCGGCCTTCGGTCTCCATGAGAGTGCGAAATGCGGCGGCCTTTTCTTCCCATCTGGCCGGGTAGTCCTCGCCACCGGGTACGTGCGGCGCATTCGCGTAGGCGTCATCCCAATCCACGATCACGTTTCAATCTCCTTTGCTGGCTTTGGACAGCCCGACCAGCCGGTCATTGTTCGCTTTACAAGCTGCCGATCCCCATAACATACTGCCGCGCAAACGAAATGCCGCCAAGGCGGTGCGAAGTGTCAGGACGGGTTCATGAATTGCGTTTTCGTGCAGTTGCGCTGCCAGCCGGGCAAGACCTACCAGGTTGCAGAGGAGCTCTATGAACGGGAAATCGCGTCAGAACTCTATTCGACGAGCGGCGATTTCGACCTGTTGATGAAACTCTACCTGCCGAGCGAAACCGATATCGGAAAATACGTCAACGACCATATCCTCGACATCGAGGGTATCGCGCGCTCGCTGACGACGCTCACATTCAAGGCCTTCTAGCCGGCGCGCGGCCGGCCGGCACCAAAGCCCTCCGCGCTCACCGCCTTGTCGCTACTGCGGACACATGTCGTCGCGGCTGACGCCGGCGACCTTGACCGGTTTCTTCATCGCATCGCGGCGGAAAGGCTCGCCAAGTTCCTGATTTAGAATGACCTCGATGAAGGTTGTGACCTTTACCTTCATCTGGGCGTCGATCGCCCGTGAAAGCGCTTCGGTCAATTCGGCCATGGTGGTCGCCTGGACGCCCTGGAGCCCGCATGCCCGCGCGATGGCCGCATAGCTGACATCGAGATCGAGCTCGGTCCCGACGAAATTGTCGTCATACCAGAGCGTCGAATTGCGCTTTTCCGCGCCCCATTGATAGTTGCGGAACACCACCATGGTGATCGCCGGCCATCCGTCACGGCCGCAGGCGGTCATTTCGTTCATGGAAATGCCGAAAGCGCCGTCGCCAGCGAAACCGACCACCGGTGTATCGGGACAGGCGATCTTGGCGCCGAGGATCGACGGAAAGCAATAACCG
>JBNLDE010000182.1:0-18144 GCA_050304175.1 Zhengella sp.
GGGCGCTGCCGGTGGCGACCGGGATCAAGATGGCCAATGACGATCTCAACGTCATCGTTGTCGGCGGCGACGGTGATGCGTTCGCCATAGGCGGGGCGCATATACCCCATGCCGCGCGGCGCAATGTCGACATCACCTACATCGTGTTCGACAACGGCGTCTACGGCCTCACCAAGGGCCAGACGTCTCCAACCTCCGTGCTCGGTTTCAGGACGACGTCGACGCCCTATCACAATGTCGACCAGCCGCTGAATCCCCTGATGATGCTCCTGTCCTTCGGGGCAAGCTGGGTCGCGCAGGCCTATGCCGGCGATCCGCACCACCTGACCCGGATGATCGAGGCGGCGGTCGCCCATCGCGGTTTCTCCTACCTGCACGTGCTTTCGCCCTGCGTCACATTCGACAAGACGTCGAAGACCTACAAGAACCTGGACATGACCGTCCGCCACCTGCCCGAAACCCATGATACGTCGGATCTTTCGGCCGCGATGCAGGTCGCGCTCGACACCGGGCATCCGCAGATCGGGGTCTATTATTCCACCGAGCGGCCGACCCTCGCCGACGGGATGAACGAGACGATATCGCGCGCCCATTCCTGAACCGGACCTTCGGACGGCCGGCGGCGGCGGTCCCTGAACCTGAGCGCGTATCTTTCCCGGCCGGGTACCCGCTGATGCCCTGGGCCGACAGACATGATGCGCGGGGGATGGATTGAAGGATTGGATTGCCCAGGCAGCGCAGGCGGCCGTCGACGCCTGGATGGCGGTGGTGCCGCGCGCCCGGCCCGGCCAGGAGGCTATCGAGCGCTGCCGGATCGTGGCGCACCGCGGCGCGCACGACAACAGGGCGGTGCGCGAAAACACGCTGAAGGCTTTCGAGCTGGCGCGGTCCGCCGGCGTCTGGGGCATCGAGGCGGATATCCGCTGGACCGCCGACTGCGTTCCGGTCATCATCCACGATCCCGACACCCGGCGCATCTTCGGCAAGAAGGTCACGATCGCGTCGGTGACATTTGCGGAATTGCGGCAGGCCGTGCCCGAGGTTCCGAGCCTCGCAGAACTGGTCGGGCAGTTCGGCCACAAAACTCATCTGATGCTGGAGCTGAAGGCGGAGCGCTTTCCAGATATTGCGCGGCAAAGGCAAATCCTGAAGGAGCAGTTGGCGGGACTGACGCCGTGTGACGACTATCACATCCTGGCCTTGGACCCCGGACTGTTCGAGACGTTCGACATCCAGCCCCGCCATTGCTGCCTCGCCGTCGCGCTTGCGAACATGGCGTCACTGAGCGAAAAGGCGCTCAAGTCCGATTGCGGCGGAGTGACCGGCCACTTTGTTCTGCTGAACAATACCATCAAGCGAATGCACGAGGAGGCCGGCCGCAAGACGGGTACCGGGTTTATCCGCTCGCGCAATTGCCTCTATCGGGAGATGAACCGCGGCGTCGACTGGATCTTCTCCAACGACGCGGTCGCGCTCCAGAAGATCGTCGACCGGTTGCGCGCGCACCGGCAATAGCCGTCTGCCGGCGCCGGGCCCGGCACTTGCTCTTTTTGCATTGCAGCATTAAGCGTGGCGCACCTCATGTTCCGGCCGCGCCACGGCTGATCGCTCAGCCGGCAATCATCCGGACAACCGTCCAGACCAAATCCAAGAGGCAGGGGCGGCGGCTCCGTGCAAGCCGCATCCCTTGCCGGAGACCGTTATGCCCAATTTCGACAGCTATCGGCGCCAGTGGACCGGAAACGTCCGCGGAGACCTGCTTTCCGGTCTGGTCGTCGCGCTGGCGCTGATTCCCGAAGCGATCGCCTTCTCGATCATCGCGGGTGTCGACCCGAAGGTCGGCCTGTATGCGTCGTTCTCCATCGCGGTGATCACCGCCATTGTCGGCGGGCGCCCCGGGATGATCTCGGCGGCCACCGCGGCCACCGCGGTGCTCATGGTGACGCTGGTGCGCGATCACGGGCTGCAATATCTGCTGGCGGCCACGGTCCTGGCAGGGTTGCTGCAGGTCGGCGCGGGTCTGCTGAAGCTCGGCCATGTCATGCGCTTCGTTTCGAAATCGGTGATGACCGGTTTCGTCAACGCGCTGGCGATCCTGATCTTCCTTGCCCAGTTGCCCGAACTCGACCCGTCGCGGGTGACCTGGCTCACCTATGTCCTGGTCGCCGCCGGACTGGCCATCATCTATCTCTTCCCGGTCCTGACCAGGGCGGTCCCTTCGCCTCTCGTGACGATTGTCGTGCTCACGGCGGTTACCTACGTCTTTGGATGGGATGTGCGTACCGTGGGCGACATGGGGGCCCTGCCGGACACTTTGCCGGTGTTTCTCATCCCCGACATTCCGCTGACGTTCGAAACCCTGTCGATCATCCTGCCGTACTCGGTTGCGGTCGCCGTGGTCGGGCTACTGGAAAGCCTGATGACGCAAAACATCGTCGATGACCTGACCGACACCAGTTCCGAGCGCAACCAGGAGTGCATCGGGCAGGGGATTGCAAACACCGCGACCGCCTTTATCGGCGGGATGGCGGGCTGTGCCATGATCGGACAGTCGATGATCAACGTGAAATCCGGAGGGCGGGGCCGGCTTTCCACCTTCGCCGCCGGCGTCATCCTGCTGATCCTCGTGGTCGGTCTGGGCGATCTGGTGCGCGTTATCCCCATGGCCGCCCTGGTCGCCATCATGATCATGGTCTCGGTCGGCACCTTCTCCTGGTCGTCGGTGACCAACCTTCGCACCCATCCGCGGTCGTCCTCGATCGTCATGCTCGCCACGGTCGGCACCGTCGTTTATACCCACAATCTTGCGATCGGCGTGCTGGTCGGCGTCCTGCTGTCCGGCATCTTCTTCGCCGGCAAGATCGCGCAGCTGTTCCGGGTGAGTTCGACGATCACGGCCGACGGGCGGGAACGGACTTACCGCATCGAGGGCCAGCTGTTCTTTGCATCGGTCGAGGATTTCATGCGGGCATTTGACTTCAAGGAGGCACTCGAACGCGTCATCATCGATGTCGGCGCAGCCCATATCTGGGACATCAGCTCCGTGCAGGCGCTTGACATGGCCGTGCTGAAATTCCGCCGTGACGGAGCCGAGGTGCAGATCGTCGGATTGAACGAAGCCTCCGAAACGATCGTCGACCGGCTTGCGATCCACGACAAGCCCGGGGCGATCGACAAGCTGATGGTGCATTGAGGGGGCCGTGACCATGACCAACAAGATCATCGCGCTCGTTGACGGTTCCATCTATTCCACCAGTGTGTGCGATCACGCGGCGTGGGTTTCGGCGCGGACGGGTGCGCCGGTGGAGTTGCTGCACGTTCTCGGCCGGCGGATGGCGCCGGAAAAGGCGGATCTGTCAGGCGCCATCGCGCTCGGTGCGCGCAGTGCGCTTCTGGAAGAGCTGGCAACGCTCGATGAACGGCGGGCCAAGCTGGTGGTTCAGCGCGGCCGCGCCATCCTCGAGGATGCGCATGCCATCCTTGCCCGGGCCGGTGTGACCGGCATCACCACCCGCCTGCGTCACGGCGACATCGTCGAGACGGTGACCGAGCAGGAAAAGGATGCCGACATGGTCCTGATCGGCAAACGCGGCGAGGCAGCCGATTTCGCCAAAGGGCATCTCGGATCGAACCTGGAACGTATCGTGCGGGTGAGCACCAGGCCGGTTTTTGTCGCGTCGCGAGCGTTCAAGCCGGTCGAAAAGGTAGTTGTCGCCTATGACGGCGGTGCATCGGCCATGAAGGCCATCGATCACATTGCCCGAAACCCGCTCTATGTCGGCCTGAAGATCTCCATCGTCACGGTCGGTGCCGCCACGGCGGAGGCGGAAAAGGGCCTCGAAGACGCGCGCGCCATGCTCAAGGCCGCGGGCATCGACGCCGAAACAAGCCTGATCCAGGGACAGCCCGAATCTTCGCTCGGCAAGTTTGTCGAAGAGGCGGGGTTCGACCTGGTGGTGATGGGCGCCTATGGCCACAGCCGTATCCGCAGCCTGATCATCGGATCGACGACGTCGGAAATGATCCGGACGTGCAAGGTTCCGGTCGTGCTGATGCGGTGAACCTGGACGACCGGTCCGCGGCTTCCGTCAAGCCCGTCTCATTCGTCTTTAACGGCTCTGATCAGTTGCAGGGCGTCGGGAATGCCAGCGCCGAACACCGGATCGCGGCCCGGCGCGCCGAGGTCCTTGGCCGACTTGGCGATCATTTCCTCTACCCGTGCCGGTGAAAGGCCGGGGGCGGCGGACATGACCAGTGCGGCGAGCCCGCTGGCATGGGCCGTGGCGAGCGACGTGCCGGACGAAAATGCGAAGGCGCCGCCTGGCGCGGGTGTCAGGATATCGACGCCCGGCGCAGCCAGTTCCACATAGTCGCCGCCGTTCGCTTTTGTATAAATCGCATCATTGGCGTCGGTCGCAGTCACCCCGACTGTCGTATCGTAGGCCGCCGGGTAGAGCGGGTCGGCGTCCGGTCCCTCGTTGCCCGCCGCCGCGAACGAGATAATTCCGCGCCTTGTCGCGCCTTTCAGGCCGTTCTCGATCAGCGGGTCAGGCGGGCCGGCAAAGCTCAGGTTGAAGATTTGGGCCTTGGCGCGCCACGCCGCATCCATGGCCGTGGCAATGGTCCAGCTGTTGCCGCGCGCCGTCCCGGACGAATCGGGCGCAAATGCCGTCACGCCGATCAGTTCCGCGCCTGGCGCGACGCCGGTGAGGCTTGCACCCGCCACGATGACGCCTGCGATCGAGGTGCCGTGAGCAGCCGGCTTGTCGCCGTCCTTGTCGGCGACATCGATGATTTCGACCGAAGCCCTGGCCAGTTCCGGGTGGGATATGTCGATCGCGGAATCGATCACCGCGATGCGGACTTTTTCGCCGCGCGTGATGTCCTGGGCGGCGCGCAGGTCGAGCCGGTCGAGCGCATATTGCGAGGCATTCGCCCCGGTTGTCACCTGCTGAAGCGCATAGAGATAGTTGGGTTGGGCATAGACGACGTTCGGATCGGCTTCCAAAGCGGCGATCGTTTCAGAGACGCTGGCGTCCGATACAATCTCGTAGCGGTGCAAGGTCTCGCCGGCCAGGGCAAATGTGCGGCCGTCGAGATGGCGCAGGTTGAGCCGCGCGACAAGGGCATCGAGATTGCGTTGCGGGGAGGCAAGCTGGAATCGCACGACCACCTGGTCTGCGAGGTAGCGCGTCTCCGATACCGGCGGCAATCCGCTGGGCGCCGTTTCGGTCGGGACCGCGGCGCGGCGGGCGGTCCGCTGTTTTGGCGCACTGCTGCGGCGGACGGTCGTTTTTGGAGGTGCAACTGTCTTCTTCTTCGGCGCCGGAGTTGTCGGCGGCGGAGTGAACGGGGGCGGCCCTTCTTCGGCGTATCCCGGAGATATTTCCACTGCCACGAAGACGAATGCCACTAGAGCGGCGCTAGCCCAGGTCGCCGTTTTTTTCGGGTTCATGGCTCATCCCTCTGTCGGAAACTTTTTCTTATCGTAGCATCAAATTGGCTTTTGCGTTTTATTGCGCCGGCAAGGCGAGCGAGAAGACCTCTTTTTGCGCGCTGATCCGGGCAGCGAGCGCCGCGCTGTCGTCGGCGGCATCTTTTGAAAACCGCAACCTGAACATGCCGCCGGGCAGGGGGCCGTCGACAATATGCGCATCATGGGCGGTGAGCCAGGCCGCGACATCGCCAGTGGAGGCGCCGTCGGCGAAACGCACGAGGACAAACAATCCTTCTGCCGGTTCGGACTTGTCGCCGCTGGCGGTGACATAATTCGGCTGGCCATCCGGCAGGCCGGAAACCAGCGAGAGGATCGCCCCGCCCTGCGCCACGATCAGCAATGCGGCCGCGATGGCGGCGAAGGCCAGGCGGCGCGGGGGCGCGAAGAAGCCCGCGATCCGTTCCAGCAGGCCGCTTTCCCCGGCGGCGGGGGCCGCCAGGCGGCTTTCTTTCGAAATCGCGTTTTCCAGCGCGGCATGGAACCGGGCCTCCATAGAGACCGGAACTTCCTCGCGTGCGCTCACTTCGAGTGCAGCGGCCTGGTCTTCGAGCACGATATCGAGTTCGGCGCGCAGGGCGGGATCCCGCTCCAGCGCGGCATCGACGCGCGCCGTGTCAGCTTCGTCGAGCGTGCCTGCCACGTACCATGGCAACAGCAGCGACAGGTCCTCGCGTTCCCTTGTTGTCAAATGTGTCATGGCCAACCTCTGTCCAATCCTGCCTGTTCCATCATCGCCGAAAGTTTCTTGCGCGCGTGGAACATGCGTGTTTTCACCGTGTTTTCAGGAACATCGAGGATCTCGGCTACCTCGCGGATCGGTCGTTCGTGGTAGTAGACGAGATCGACAACGACCCGGTGTTCCTCCGGAAGCCTTTCGATGCAAAGCCTCAACGCCGCACTTTTATTACTCTTTTGCGCCGCGACCTCGGGATCGTCCGCATCGTCCTGGATGCCGCCCAGGGCCTCGTCCGGATCGACCGTGTTCCTGGTCTTGCGTCTTTCGGTCAGCGCCTTGAACCGGGCCATACCCAGAAGCCAGCTCGAAACCGATGAGCGACCTTCGAAACTTCCCGCCTTGTGCCAGACCTCGATAAAGACGTCGTTGGCCAAGTCTTCGGCGGTCGCGGCCTCGTGGACAAATCGCCTGACGAAATGAAACACCTTTCGATGGTGGTTCGCATACAGCTTTTCCAGTGCAGAGCGATCGCCACTGGCAACGAGACCGATCAATAGGAGATCATCTTCGGCGGTACCGGTTCTCGGGTTCATCTTGTCCGGCATCCCCCCGGCGGTTGCAGACGGCAGCGAAAGACTAGCTGCCATCTGCACGCGCGTCCATGGTCCGGGGCCGGCGCCTAGAAACCGAAACTGACACCGAACGGTCCGACGATGACGTGAACGCCAGGGGCGACGCCGATCGACGTGACGCCGGTCGTGTGGTTGTGCGCCCAGGACGTTCCGCGGCGAGGGACGCGGCGGACCTTTACCTTCTTGCCGGGGCGGCGCGTTTTGACCGTCCGGCTGCCGTCGCGATGACCGCGCACTGTGACACTGGAACCGTCCGGATTGTGCATGGTGATGAAGGGCGGCGGCCCGTCACCGCCCATGGCGGAGGCAGTCGTGGCGAAGCCGGTTGCCAGAACGGTCGAAACCAGCGCGGTGGTGATGATTTTCCTGAACATGTCCTTGTCCTTTCGTTTCCACTTTGTGACGGGAATTCCTGCTCCCATGAGTAGGTCGCGCCAGCCGGCAGAAAGGTTCATCGCAAGAGAAAAATATTTGTCTGCGCCACCGGCCAGGGTCAGGCGCGGTGCGGAAGCATGGAAAGGCCTCCGTAGCCGGCGAATTCCGGGATTGTGTAAAGCTTCGGTAACGCTGCCATAAATTTGCCCCGTTGCCGTCACAGTGCATTAAGTGGATTGTCGGTTCTTCGTGCTACAAGGGGATTGAGCGCGAATGAGAGCAATCTGTTCCTGATCGCGGTTTGGCGCAGGTGAACGCTTTGGAGAGGGTATTGTCCGGTTCGGCTTGGAAAAGGGAACTCGCGAAAGCGCTTGTCGGCAGCACGGTATTGCTGGCCGCTTCCTGTGCGTCTCCCACCGGGCAGCATTCGATGCGGTCGCCGTCTTCCACGAAGGAATATTTCTCCGAAAAAGAATTTGGCGTGAAGGCGAGCCCGCGCGTGAGCTCCCTAGCGTCGCGGCACCGGCGCGGCGGCGGCCGCTACCAGGTCGGCAAGCCGTACCAGATCAAGGGCAAATGGTACCGGCCCAAGGTCGATCCGCACTATTCCAGGCGCGGCAAGGCGTCCTGGTACGGCGAAGCCTTTGACGGCCGGCTGACGGCCAATGGTGAAATCTACGATATGACCCAGCTTACGGCCGCGCATCCGACGATGCCGCTGCCAAGCTATGCGCGGGTGACCAACCTCGCCAACGGCGCGTCCGTGATCGTCAGGGTCAATGATCGCGGCCCCTATGCCCATGGCCGGATCATGGACTTGTCGAAGCGCGCGGCGGAGATGCTTGGCTACACCCAGTACGGCGTCGCCAATGTCCAGGTCGAATATGTCGGCAAGGCGCCGCTGCACGGCCAGGACGACGAATATCTGCTGGCGTCCTACAAACCGGGGCGCGGCATGTCGCCCGATGGGCTGCCGAGCGGCGTGATGCTGGCCATGAACGAGGCGAAGCCGGGCGCTTCCGGGCACGAGATTCCGGCCGCGGGCCTGCCCGGCGTGGCGGCCGACCCGTTCGAGGCGCAGCGCGCGGCAGACGTTCCGGCAGCGATACCGGATCGCGGGCCGTTGATCGTCAAGCGTCCGCGGGTCGCCCTCGCACTCGGATATGCGTCCGAAGCCGACCGGCCGGCGGCCGTCGCGGCATTCGGCAAGCTCAATCTCGACGCCGACCGGGTGCGGGCCGCCTGGCGCGAGCAGGCCGGCGGCGAAAGCCGCGGGCCCGGTGCCTATGTCGCGGCCGGCACCTTCACATCGCGCGCGGTTGCCGAAGCGCTTGCCGACAAGCTCGGGCGGATCGCGCGCAGCGAAATCGAGATCACGAAGGATGGCGGCAACACCTGGTATTCGGTGGCCGTCTATCCGAAAGCCGCAGCCGATATCGACACGCTCCTCGCTGCGGCCTGGAAGAGCGGCGCGGCCGACGCCCTGGTTGTGCGCCCGTAATGCGGGTTTCCCGCTACTGACGGTATCTTGCACCGGATCGGCGCGATCTCGTTTCTTATCTAGCTAATACTTCGGGAAATTTGCCCCGGCTCCAATTCCATTTTCGATGAAATGGGGTAGGGTGGAGCGAATTGCGGTCGTGGTCCGGTTGCCGCGGGGTCCGTTTATTCGGAGGCGCCGGGGGGACGGTCGTAAAGGCGAAATAGAAAATCAGGCTGTTCTCATGCAATCCGTTGCCGCGGTATTTCGCATCGCTTTCCTGTCTTTGCTGCTTGTCGGGATATCGAACGGCGCCGCGCGCGCGCAATTGTTCGAGACCTCGGCCAGCGAAGCCTTCATGATCGATGCCGAGACGGGATCGATCCTGTTTTCGAAGAATCCCGACAAGCTCATACCGCCGGCCTCGCTGGCCAAGCTGATGACCATGGAAGTGGTCTTCAATGCCATCAAGTCCGGCCGCCTGTCGCTGGACGACACGTTCTATGTCAGCGAAAACGCGTGGCGCACGGGCGGCGCGTCGTCCGGCGGATCGACCATGTTCGCCGAGCTCAAGTCCGAAATCCGTCTCGAGGACCTCATCCAGGGCGTCATCGTGCAGTCCGCGAACGATGGTTGCATCATCATCGCCGAGGGCATGGCCGGTTCGGAGGAGAATTTCGCCCGGTTGATGACCGAACGGGCCCGCTCGCTCGGGATGGAAAAATCGGTCTTCAAGAACTCGACCGGTTTGCCGGCGGAAGGGCAGTACGTGACCGTGCGCGAACTGGCGATGCTCGCGCTGCACATCTGGCGGACCTACCCGGAATTCTACAAATATTACAGCCAGGAAGATTTCACCTGGAACAAGATCCGTCAGCGCAACCGCAATCCGCTACTCAGGATGGATATCGGCGCTGACGGCATGAAGACCGGCTACACCGAGGAAAGCGGCTACGCGATCGTCGGTGCGGTCAACCGCGACAACAAGCGCCTGTTCGTGGCCATGAGCGGGCTGGAGAGCGAACGGGCGCGCGCCGAGGAGGCCCGCAAGATCCTCGACTGGGGCATCCGCGCCTTCGAGAAAGTCGAGCTTTTCGCCGCCGGCGAGACCGTCGGCGAGGCCTCGACCTATGGCGGCGAGAAATCCGGCATTGCGGTCGCCGCCAAGGGTCCGATATCGATCCTCGTCCCGATCACCAACCGCGACCGGCTGATCGCGCGAATCGTCTATGACGGCCCGGTTGTTGCCCCGATCGAAAAGGGAGACGAGGTCGGCAAGCTCAAGGTCTGGATCGGCGACACGCTGAGCCAGGAGACCCCGCTCTATGCGGTCGAGGACGTCGGCAAGGGCAGTTTGCCGCAACGGGCGCTCGACGCGGTCGAGGAACTGATGATCGGCTGGCTGCGCGGCTAGCGCGCCGGGGCCGAGATTCAACCCGAGCGCCCCCGGCTAAACGGTTTCCCATCGACGCAAAAGGAACTAGTTTGCGCTCTTCCGACAACAGATTCCACGAAGTGGGCAGACAGGCGTGAGCCGCGGTTATTTCATCACATTCGAGGGCGGCGAGGGCGCGGGCAAGTCGACCCAGATCGAGCGCGTCGCCGAAACCCTGCGCCGCGCCGGCCACAAGATCGTCGTCACCCGCGAGCCGGGCGGTTCGACCGGCGCCGAGGCGGTCCGCCATGTCCTGCTGTCGGGCGCAGCCGAGGCGCTCGGGCCGGCGATGGAAGCCGTACTCTTTGCCGCCGCCCGCGCCGATCATGTCGACCGCGTCATCCGACCGGCCGTCGAGCGCGGCGATATCGTGCTGTGCGACCGGTTCATGGATTCCTCGCGCGTCTACCAGGGCGTGACCGGCGCGCTCGACAAGACATTCATGACCGCGCTCGAACGCGTCACGGTCGACGGGATGGTGCCCGACCTCACGCTGGTGCTCGACCTGCCCGTGGAGGCCGGCATGGAGCGGGCGGCCGCGCGGCGCGGCGGCGAGACCGCGGACCGGTTCGAAAAGGAAGACATGGACATCCAGCAACGCAGGCGCGCGGCCTATCTCGAGATTGCCGAAGCCGAGCCGGAGCGCTGTGTGGTGATCGACGCCTCGGCATCGCCGGACGCCGTCGCCCATGCAATCGCGAAAGCCGTCCGCGCCTTGATCCGGTCAAAACCCGCCCAACCGGAAAAGCAACTTGAAAAGGCCGGCGACTGACCATGGACGAGCGACTGGCCCCGGAACAATTCGACACGCTGCCCGACATCCCCGAGCCGCGGGAAAACCCGTTCAGGACGGGGCACGGCGAAATCGCGGCCCGCATCGCCGCCGCCTATCGCGCCGGCAAGCTGCACCACGCGCTGCTGTTCACCGGACCTTCGGGCGTCGGCAAGGCCACATTGGCTTTTCACGTCGCTCACCATCTGCTCGCCCATCCGAACTTCGCCGATGCGCCGGATACGATCGCCGCGCCCGATCCGGCCTCCGGACTGTGGCGCCAGATTGCAACCGGCTCCCATCCCGGAATCCTGCACCTGACCCGGCCTTTCGACGAAAAGCGCAAGCTTTTCAAGACTGTCATCACGGTCGAGGAAGTCCGCCGGGTCTCGCGCTTCCTGTCGCACACCGCTCATGACGGCGGCTACAGGCTGGTGATCGTCGACACCGCGGACGACATGAACACATCGGCGGCCAACGCCGTGCTGAAAAATCTCGAGGAGCCGCCGCAAAGGACCCTGTTCATCCTGATCAGCCACTCGCCGGGACGCCTGTTGCCGACAATCCGGTCGCGCTGCCAGATCCACCGCTTCGCGCCGCTCGGCCACAGCGAACTGGAACAGGTGCTGAGCGCGGTTGGTGCCGAAATGCCGGAAGACGCGGCCGGGCGGAGCGCCTTTTTCGACCTCGCGCAGGGCAGCGCGCGCACGGCGTTTCTGCTCACCCAGTATGGCGGGCTGGAGATCGCCAGCGCTGCAGATGCGGTGATCGACGCCGGCTCCTTCGACGTCATGGCCGCCGACAAAATCGCCCAGGCCTTGACCGGGCGCGATGCCTCGATCCAGTTCGACATCTTCAATCGCCATATCGCCGAGCGCGTGGCGCGCGCGGCCTCGGCCAGTGCCGGGGCCGGCCAGGGCGCCCGAGCGCTGCGGCTCAGCGAATTGTGGAGCGAGACCGCCGCGACCATCCGCGAGACGGAGGTCTACAATCTCGACAAGCGCCAGCACGTGATGGGATTGCTGCACCGGCTCAATGCCGATCTTGCCGCGCGATAATCCGGGACCCTTTGCGCGTATGGCAATCGCCGGATAATTGCGTTATCTCACCGCCACGAAACAGGGCAGGCGAAGCGCCGCCGCGACACAACGAGTCTCCAGTCGATGCAAAAAGATAAGTTCTACATCACCACGCCGATCTTCTATCCCAACGGCGTTCCCCACATCGGCCATGCCTACACTGCCATCGCGACCGACGTGCTCGCCCGTTTCGCACGCCATGACGGCAAGGATGTCTTCTTTCTGACCGGCACCGACGAACACGGCCAGAAGATGCAGCAGACGGCCGAACAGGAGGGAATCTCGCCCATCGAACTGGCTGACCGCAACTCGGCCGTGTTCCGCCGAATGGTCGAGACGCTCGGCTGCTCCCATGACGATTTCATCCGCACCACCGAGGACCGACATCGCATTTCATGTCAGGCGCTGTGGAAACGCATGGAAGAGGCAGGCGACATCTATCTGGGCACCTATGGCGGCTGGTACTCAGTGCGTCAGGAAGCCTTCTTCGACGAGGGCGAAACCACGGTCGGCGAAGACGGCGTGCGCCGCGAACCGCTCGGTTCGCCGGTCGATTGGGTCGAGGAGGAAAGCTACTATTTTCGCCTGTCGGCCTATGGCGACCGCCTGCTGGAACTCTACGACAAGAATCCCGATTTCGTCGCGCCGCCGGAGCGGCGCAACGAAGTGATGAGTTTTGTCAAATCCGGTCTGAAGGATCTCTCGATCTCGCGCACCAGCTTCAATTGGGGCGTTCCGGTGCCGGGCAACGACAAGCACGTGATGTATGTGTGGGTCGACGCCCTGACCAACTACATTACGGCGGCCGGCTTTCCCGACGAGTCCGCGGACAAATGGTCCTACTGGCCGGCGATGCACATCATCGGCAAGGACATCGTGCGGTTTCACGCCGTATACTGGCCGGCGTTCCTGATGTCGGCTGGCGTCGAACTGCCGAAGAGAGTCTTTGCCCACGGCTTTTTGTTCAACAAGGGCGAGAAAATGTCGAAGTCGGTCGGCAACGTGGTCGACCCGTTCGCCCTGGTCGACGCCTACGGCCTCGACCAGGTGCGCTACTTCTTCATGCGCGAGGTGCCGTTCGGCCAGGACGGCTCGTACAGCCACGAGGCGATTGTCCAGCGCATCAACGCCGACCTCGCAAACGGACTTGGTAATCTGGCTCAGCGTTCGCTGTCGATGATCGCCAAGAATTGCGACGGCCTGGTGCCTGACAATTCCGCGCTGACCGATGCCGACCGGGCGTTGTTCGCCTCCGCATCGGCCGCCCTGGAAGCGACGCGGGAGGCCATGGGCCGCCAGGCGATCAATCGCGCGCTGGAGGCGATTTTCGCCGTCGTTTCGGAAGCCGACCGCTATATCGACGCCCAAGCGCCGTGGGCGTTGCGCAAGACCGATCCGGAGCGGATGAAGACGGTGCTTTACACCATGGCCGAGACGGTGCGCCGCATCGCGCTCGTCACGCAGCCCTTTATGCCGGGCGCGTCGGCGAAACTGCTCGATCTGGTAGCCGTGCCGACCGGCGCGCGCGCCTTCGCCAATATCAATGACGCGCTACAGCCAGGCACGCCGCTGCCGCCGCCGCAAGGCGTGTTCCCGCGCTATGTCGAGCCGGAAGTCGCCTGACGCCATGCTTATCGACAGCCATTGCCATCTCGGTTTCCCAGATTTCGACTCCGAGCGCGACGACATCGTCGCTCGGGCGGTCGAAGCCGGCGTGCAGCGCATGGTCACGATCTCGACGCGCGTGGCCCGGTTCGACGCTGTCAAGGCGATCGCCGAAGCCTACGAGCCGGTGTTCTGCTCGGTCGGCACCCACCCGCACAGCGCGGCGCAAGAACCCGACGTCACCACCGAACAATTGGTGGACCTGGCGCGGCATCCCAAATGCGTCGCCATCGGCGAGGCCGGGCTCGACTACTATTACGACAAGTCGCCACGGGACATTCAGGCCACGGTTTTTCGCCGGCACATCGCCGCGGCGCGCCAGACGGGCCTGCCACTCGTCATCCATTCCCGCGATGCCGATGACGACATGGCAGCAATCCTGGAAGAGGAAACGGGGAAGGGGGCTTTCCCCTTCATTTTGCACTGCTTTTCGTCGGGCCGCGCGCTCGCCGAAACCTGCATCGCGCTGGGTGGCTACGTGTCGTTTTCGGGCATCCTGACCTTCAGGAAATCCGAGGAACTGCGCGAGGTCGCCCGCGACCTGCCGGCCGAACGGTTGCTGGTGGAAACCGACGCGCCCTACCTGGCGCCGGTGCCGTTCCGGGGAAAGCGCAATGAGCCGTCCTATGTCGCCCATACGGCGTCGATTCTGGCCGAGGTAAAAGGCGTCGAACCGGACGCGCTGGCGGAAACCACGACCGCTAACTGCCTGCGCCTGTTCGCCAAAATGCCGGCGCCGGCCGGCGCAGACGTCTGAACGCGCCATGGCCGCGACGCTGCGCTTCACCATCCTCGGTTGCGGTTCTTCGCCCGGCGTGCCGCGCATATCGGGCGACTGGGGCAATTGCAATCCGGACAATCCGCGCAACCGCCGGCGCCGCGCCGCCGCGCTGGTCGAACGCATCGCCGAAGACGGCAAGGTCACCCGTGTCGTCATTGACACCGGGCCGGACTTCCGGGAGCAGATGATTTCGTCCGGCGCGGGCACACTCGACGCGGCCGTCTACACCCACACCCACGCCGACCATATTCACGGCATCGACGATCTGCGCGGCTATGTCATCACGCAACGGCGGATGATGGACATCTGGGCCGACGATTACACCATGGCCCGGCTCCACGACGCGTTCCGCTATGTCTTCGAGACACCGCCAGGTTCGTCCTATCCGCCGATACTCAGGTCGAACCGGATCGCGCACGGCGAGCCGTTCACGATAAAGGGCGAGGGCGGTCCGATCACCTTCGAGCCGCTCTACCAGATGCACGGCGATATCCACTCGCTGGGCTTCCGGATCGGCGATCTTGCCTACTGTCCTGATGTCAGCGCCTTTCCCGACCATACCGCCGAGCGGCTCACCGGCCTGGAAGTCCTCATTATCGACGCCTTGCAATACCGGCGTCACCCGAGTCATTTTTCGGTTGGCGAAGCGCTGGACTGGATCGATCGGCTCCAGCCGCGCCTGGCGGTGCTGACACACATGCACACGCCGCTCGACTACGACGTCGTGATGGCGGAAACACCGGCCCATGTCGAACCCGCTTATGATGGCATGGTACTTGAACTTTCAGTTCCATAATATTGTTTTGGTAGGTTAATTCATGAAACGCAGTACGGATCGTGTGCAAGCGGCGGCTGAACGGGCCGGACTTGAGATCGAGATCCGGCGCATGGGTGAATCGACGCGCACGGCCAAGGAAGCCGCCGAACAATGCGGCTGTTCCGTCGCGCAGATCGTAAAATCGCTCGTGTTTCGCGGCGCCGACAGCTCGAAACTCTATCTGTTCCTGGTTTCAGGCGACAAGTCGCTGGACCTCGACAAGGCCACGGCGCTGACCGGCGAGAAACTCGAGCGTGCCGACCCGCGCCGGGTCCGCGACGAAACCGGTTTTGCCATTGGCGGCGTCGCGCCGATCGGGCACAAGATCGAAATCCCGTGCCTCGCCGACGAGTCGCTGCTGCGCTTCGATCTCGTCTGGGCGGCTGCGGGCGCGCACGATGCCGTCTTCAGCGCCAGGCCGCACGATCTGGTCAGGGCGGCACATGCGCGGGTCTCGGATCTCGCCGCGTAGTCAGCCGCTCGGCTTGTATCGCCAAAGGCCGCTTGGCTCATATGGATCCAAGGTATTAGTTCCATAATCCATCTTATGCGACTTTGATATGCAGATCCCGACAGGCGCGGGATTGCGCTTGCCAATCCCCTGCGCGCTGCACTGTGGTGCGCTGCGTCTCTGGCCTCCAGGCGACGAAACCTGCCTGACATGCGCGAGCACGTCCCGGTCGCCGGTCGTGTCGGACTCCGCTGCCGTGCTACTGTCGCCTTGTTGACGACGATCAAAGACATCCGCCCGCCATTGTCAAATGCTGGACATGGTAACATGCTCGGTGTTGCAGATTGCTGCATCAGCAAGGACAGGAGTTCGACAATGACAAACCAATCCGCGCTATCGGACATCAACAAGCGGATTGCAGCGCTGGTGGACCGGCTCGCAGAGAGACTCGGCCAGTTTTCGTCAGTCGGCGAGATGTCGGCCGATCATGCCGAAAAGGCGCGGGACATCGGTGAAAAGGCCAACAGGATCCGGCAGAATCTTCCCGAATCCGAAGGATCGGTCTGGGACGGCATCGCCAATGAAATAGAGCGCGATGTGCACGCACTGGAACAGGATTTCGATCATTGGGTCCGCTATCTCGACAAACATTTCGGGGAACAAGGGAGGAAAGACTGACCGGCGCCGAGCAGCAGTTTTTCCGAGCCGCGACACGCGCAGCATGGCCGCGGTGCGTCCGCGGCGGCGGGGCGGACCCGATGGATCGCCCATGAACCGCGCCCCTGCCCGCCATTCCGACCCGGACCGACGCGGACGCGTGGTCGCGATCAGGGGGCCGGTGCTCGACATCGCCGTCGATGGCGACCTTCCCGAAATCCATGACGCGCTTCTGGTCGAGACCGGCAGTCTGGAAATCACCGCCGAGGTTCAATTGCATCTCGACCGCGAAACGGTGCGCGCCATCTCGATCCAGTCGACGCAAGGGCTGCATCGCGGCGCCGCTGTCCGCCTGACCGGCGCGCCGCTATCGACGCCGGTTGGCGACGCCGTGCTTGGACGGCTGATCAGCGTCAGCGGCGAAGCCATAGACAACGGGAGCGCGATAGGGGCAGACGTGCCCAGATACCCGATCCACCGCCCTGCTCCGTCCATGTCCCGCCAGAGCGGATCGCTCGACCTGTTCAAGACCGGCATCAAGGTCATCGACCTGCTCGCGCCGATCATCCAGGGCGGCAAGGCCGCCATGTTCGGCGGCGCCGGGGTCGGAAAGACCGTCCTGGTCATGGAACTGATCCACGCCATGGTGTCGGGATACTCCGGCGTTTCGGTGTTCGCCGGCGTCGGCGAGCGGTGCCGCGAAGGCCACGAACTCTACAACGAGATGCGCTCGTCGGGCGTTCTCGACCGCACCGTGCTCGTCTACGGGCAGATGAACGAACCGCCCGGCGCACGCTGGCGGGTTCCCCTCACCGCCATGACGATCGCCGAGTATTTCCGCGACGAGAAGGTGCGCAACGTCCTGCTGCTGATGGACAATGTCTACCGCTTCATCCAGGCGGGATCGGAGGTTTCGGGCCTGCTCGGGCGCAAGCCGTCGCGCGTCGGCTACCAGCCGACGCTCGAAACCGAGGTCGCCGAACTGCAGGAACGCATCGCCTCGCTCGGCGGCGCCTCGGTCACCGCGGTCGAGGCCGTCTATGTTCCCGCCGACGATTTCACCGATCCCGCGGTTTCGGCGATCAGCAGCCATGTCGACAGCATGGTGGTGCTGTCGCGCCAGCTGGCGGCCGAGGGCGTCTATCCGGCCATCGACCCGATCGCCACCACCTCGGTGGTGCTCGATCCGCTGATCGTCGGCGCCAGGCACGCCAACGTGGCGATCAAGGTCCGCGAGACCATCGAGGAATACCAGGAACTGCGCGACGTGATCGCCCTGCTCGGCGTGGAAGAACTCGGCGCGGAGGAACGCACCCTTGTTTCCCGGGCGCGCAAGCTGCAGCGCTTCCTGACGCAACCGTTCTTCGTTGCGGCCGCGTTTACCGGCATGGAGGGCCGTTCGGTCCCGCTGGAGGACACCATTGCCGGGTGCGAGGCGATCCTTGCCGGCGACTGCGACGACTGGGACGAGGCCTCGCTTTACATGATCGGAACCATGAAGGAGGCCCGCGACAAGGAGGACGCCCGCAGGTCCCGTGGCGCAGCCGCTTCCCCGGAACCGGCAAAGGCGGGTGCGGCATGAGCCCGCAAACGCTTTCCCTTTCGATCACCACGCCGCTCGACGTGCTGTTCAGGGCCGACGATATCCGGTCCTTCCGGGCAAGGGACGGCAGCGGCGAGTTCGGCATCCTGCCCGGCCATGCCGATTTCCTGACCGTGCTCAACGCCTGTGTCGCGCGCTGGCAGGACGCTGCGGGAAAGACAAGCTACTGCGCCGTGCGGGGCGGCGTGCTCACCGTCTCGGGCGGCAGCGCGATCGGCATAGCC
>JBNLDE010000183.1:0-11413 GCA_050304175.1 Zhengella sp.
CGCGACCGATACGCAGCGGCTCGCGGATCAGGCCAAGTTCATTTCGTACGGCCCAGCCCGAAAGTCGTCGGCGCCGCTGGTCGGCAAGCATGCCGAGCTCGGCATCGACATGGCGCCGCATATGCCGACCGATCCGAACAACGCCAAGAACACATTCCTCTACAATTACGAGTTCTGGGCTGACTATCGCGACGATATCGACGCCAAGTTCCAGGCTTGGCTCGCGAAATAAGCATTCGCGAAGCAACGGAAAGGGCCGGTTCCGGCCCTTTCCGCCGATTATGAATTTCCGGGGATTTGAATGACAGGCGGGGAAAGATGAGCGATACGACCCAGTCCGGTCCGGTGCTTGCCGCCGACGGCACACCGCTCAAACGCAGCCTTAGAAGGGCGCTGAGGCGCCAGAAGATGCGGGCACTGTTGCTGATTGCACCACTGCTGATCTTCATCCTCGCCACTTTCATCATGCCGATCGCGGACATGCTGTTCCGCTCGGTTGAAAACCAGATCGTGTCCGAAATCCTACCCGAAACCGTGGTCCGTCTCGACGACTGGGATTCTGGTGCGTCTGAATTGCCGGGTGAAGATGTCTACACGGCGTTCTACGTCGACATGTTCATCGCCCAGGAAGAAAAGAACCACACCCGGCTCGGCACCCGACTGAACTACGAACTCACCGGCATCTCTTCGCTGTTCCGCAAGAGCGGACGCGGCGTGAAGCGGTTCGATACCGACGTCTACACGAAACAGATCATCGCGCTCGACCCGGCGTGGAAGGATCCGAAGACATGGGTCTCGCTTTTCGACAAGTCGGCCAACCGTAAAGCGCTGCCTTTCGCGGCGCGCAGTTGGGAGCGCTGGGCAGAATTCGTGGAAAGCGAAGGCGATGACCCGGCCGAGGAAAAGCTTGAGGATTTCCTGTTCACGGCGCTCTACGTCGACCTCGCCAGGCTTGAGAATGCACCGAATGTCGACCCGCTGATCGCCAACACTGCCAAGGCGGCAGGCGGTTTCGAGACCGTCAGCCTCAAGGAGCAGTTTATCGACCTGGAGAAAGACTGGGGCGACCGCCAAGTCTGGCGCACCATACAGACCTATTCGCCGTCATTTACCCCGGGCTACTTCCTTAATTCCGTAGACATGCAGCTTACCGCCGACGGCGTCAGCCAGCGCGATGAGAATCAGCGTATCTACCTGAGGCTTTTTGGCCGCACGATCATAATGTCGCTGGTGATCACCTTTTCCTGTCTTCTGCTGGGTTATCCGGTTGCGTTCCTGCTCTCCAACCTGCCGCTGCGGACATCCAACATGCTGATGATCCTGGTGCTGCTCCCGTTCTGGACGTCGCTACTGGTGCGCACCTCGGCCTGGAAGGTGCTGTTGCAGCAGCAGGGCGTGATCAACGATATTTTGGTCTGGCTGGGCATCGTCGACGATGCCAACAGGCTGATCATGATCAACAACCAGACCGGTACGATCATCGCCATGACGCACATTCTGCTGCCGTTCATGATCTTGCCGCTCTACTCGGTGATGAAGACAATCCCGCCAAGCTATGTGCGCGCCGCCAAGAGCCTCGGCGCGACCGACTGGACGGCCTTCTGGCGGGTCTATTTCCCGCAATCGGTGCCCGGCATCGGCGCCGGCTCGATCCTCGTCTTCATCCTTTCGATTGGTTACTACATCACACCGGAACTGGTCGGTGGCACCACTGGCGTGTTCATCTCCAACCGGATTGCCTACCACATCTCGTCGTCGCTCAACTGGGGCCTGGCCGCGGCGCTCGGATCGATCCTGCTGATCCTCGTGCTGGCCCTGTACTGGATCTACGACAAGATCGTCGGCATCGACAATGTGAAGCTGGGGTAACGATATGAGCGCCTTGCCACCTTATGCCTCCGCTGGCCAGATCGGCTGGTATTACAGCTTCCGCGTCATATGCGCGCTGATCCTATTCTTCCTGATCGCGCCGATTCTGGTCATCATTCCGCTGTCGTTCAACGCAGAGGACTTTTTCACCTTCACTCCCGAAATGTTGAAGTTCGATCCGGCGGGCTACTCGCTGAAGCACTATGTGGACTTCTTCACCAACAACGAATGGCAGCGTAGCTTCAAGAACTCCCTGATTATCGCGCCGTTTGCCACGTTACTGTCGGTCACTTTTGGTACCTTGGCTGCTATTGGACTGAGCCAGAGCAATGTACCGTTCCGCGGGACGATCATGGCGATCCTGATTTCACCAATGATTGTCCCGCTGATCATCTCGGCCACGGGCATGTTCTTTTTCTATAGCAAGATCGGAAACTGGATGGAGGGCGCGCTGGGGCTCGATCAGGCCTTTGTGGGGTACATCAAAGTAATATTGGCCCACGCCGCCCTCGGCATTCCGTTCGTCATAATTACGGTGACGGCGACGCTTGTCGGTTTCGACCGCTCCTTGACACGCGCCGCGGCCAATCTCGGCGCCAACCCGATCACCACCTTCTTCAAAGTACAACTGCCGCTGATCATTCCGGGCGTCGTATCGGGCGCACTGTTCGCATTCATCACTTCCTTCGACGAAGTGGTCGTCGTGTTGTTCGTCGGCTCGGCTACCCAGAAAACGCTGCCTTGGCAGATGTTCACCGGCCTGCGCGAACAGATATCACCGACCATCCTGGCGGTCGCCACGATCCTGATCGCGATCTCGATCGTGCTGCTGACGACGCTCGAACTGTTGCGCCGGCGCTCCGAACGCCTGCGCGGCATGACGCCGGGTTGAGCGGCTCGGATCGCGTGGCGTGCCGGCTCGCGATCAGAAACGTCGAAATTTGCCAGCGTCGGGCGGAACGGACGTGTTAGCGCCGTTTCGCGCGGTCGCGCCACGTCATTTTGCCACTGCGCCCGTGGAGGACGAATCGGTCGACCGTATCCTGACGGCGGACGACTTCGCGCGGGCTAGAGCGGAAATCACCTGCTGGGAAGGTTACATGCCGACGCCGCTGGTGTCCCTCGACGCGCTGGCCTGCCGGCTCGGTCTCGATGGGATCTACTACAAGGACGAAGGCCCGCGCTTCGGGCTGGGCAGTTTCAAGGCGCTTGGCGGGGCGTATGCCGCCGAGCGCCAGCTCGCGCGTAAAATCGGCATGATGCGGGGCGAGAAGGTTTCGCTTGCCGATGTCCGCAATCGGCGGTTCGCGGAAGAAGCATCGGCGATCACGCTTGTCTCGGCGACAGACGGCAATCACGGCCGGTCGCTGGCCTGGGGCGCGCAACGCTTCGGCGCGCGATGCGTCATCTATATCCACGCCGAGGTTTCCGAGGGACGGGCCCAGGCGATGCGCGATCTTGGCGCGAAGGTGGTTCGGATCGTCGGTGATTATGACGACTCGGTTCGGCTCGCCCGCGAGAACGCCGAGGCCAATGGCTGGTTCGTAATCTCCGACACGTCGTGGGAAGGCTATAGCGATCCGTCGCGCGACGTGATGGCCGGTTATGGCGTCATGATCGACGAGGCGGTAGCGCAATGTACAGCGCCACCGACACATGTATTCGTTCAGGGCGGTGTCGGCGGTCTTGCCGCCGCCGTCTTTGCGCGGCTGAATCAGGTTATGGCTTCAGACAGGCCGCGGGCCGTCGTTGTCGAGCCCGAATTGGCCGCCTGCCTGTTTGAGAGTGCGCGCGAAGGCCGTGCGACCGCGGTTGAACTCAGCGACGAAACGCTGATGGCCGGTCTGTCGTGTGGTGAACCATCACCGCTGGCGTGGCCGGTGATCGCCGCCGAGGCCGGCGATTTCCTGACAATACCCGAAAGCTATGTTGCCCCGGCAATGCGCCTGCTTGCCCGGCCACTCGATGGCGACACGGCCGTTGCCGCCGGCGAATCCGGCGTGGCTGGTCTCGCGGCGCTGATTGGATCGTCGCTCGATCCGGGTCTCGCTCAAAAGCTCGGACTTGGCTCCGGTAGCCGCGTGCTCCTGTTCGGCACCGAGGGGGTGACCGATCCGGAGATCTACCGGTCGCTGGTCGGAGGCTGAGCGTGACAACACCAGACTTTCCGCCCGAGGAATTCGAACGGCGTTGTGACCGCGCCCAGGCGCTCATGTCACAACAGGGCTTCGATGCATTGCTGTTCTGCACCGAGGCCGAGATCCGTTACTTCACGGGTTTTCGCACCCTGTTCTGGCAAAGCCCGACAAGACCCTGGTTCCTGGTGCTGAAAACGACCGGGAAACCGGTCGCGATTATTCCGGAAATCGGCGCCGAACTGATGCATCGTACCTGGCTGGACGACATCCGGACGTGGCCGGCACCGCGGCGGGCCGACGACGGGCTGAGTTTGCTTGTTGCCGCGCTCTCTGGCTGCGCCAGGATCGGTCTGCCCATGGGTGAGGAAGCGAGCTTGCGAATGCCGCTAGCGGATTTCTTTATCTTGCGTGAGCAGGTGGTTGGTTCGTTTGCCGATAGCACCGGGCTTGTTCGCTCGCTGCGCATGATAAAATCGCCGGCGGAAATCGCAATCATCCGGTCGATTTGCGGGGCCGCGAGCGACGCGTTCGCCCGGGCGCCGGAGCTGTTTTTCGAAGGCCAGCCGCTCGACGGCGCGTTTCGGGCATTCCGGATCGCTCTTCTCGAGGCCGGCGCGGAGGATGTTCCCTATCTCGTCGGTGGAGCCGGGCAGGGTGGTTATGGCGATGTGATCTCGCCGCCCGATTCGAAGCCTTTGAAAAAGGGTGACGTCCTGATGCTAGACACCGGTTCGACGTTGAGCGGGTACTATTGCGATTTCGACCGCAATATTGCGATCGGCCATGCCGACGATTCAGCGCGCCAGGCCTACGAAACGCTCTGGCAAGCGACCGAGGCCGGGCTCAGAACGGCTCGCCCCGGTGCGACGGCCAGCGATATATTTCACGCCATGCATGAGGCGGCCGGTGGCGGCAGGTCGGATGTGGGGCGATTCGGACACGGCCTCGGCATGCAGCTCACCGAATGGCCGTCACTGATGGCCGGCGATGAAACCGTTCTGGAGGAAGGTATGGTCATCACGCTCGAACCAAGCCTTGCGATCGGTGAGGGCGTGATGATGGTCCATGAGGAGAATATCGCGATTACCCGCGACGAGCCGGAACTCCTGACCCGGCGCGCGCCGCCCGAATTGCCGGTGATCTGACATGGCGTTGCCCTACCGGACCGATCGTGGCGCGGGCGAGTTGGCCAGGCTCGGCCTGATCCTGTTGCAGGTCGACGAGACTCTTGAAGTCGAGGCGCGCCAGGTGCTCGCGCCGGGAATCGCTTGCTACCATTCGCGGGTGACCAGTCACGACGAGGTGACCTCCGAGGCTTTGGCTGCGATGGAGGCCGATTTGCCGCATGCTGCCGGGATGCTGCCGACCGCCGCAAAGCTCGATGCCATCGGTTACGCCTGCACCTCAGGTGCAACCGTGATAGGCACCGGTGTCGTCGCCGAGATTATCAGACGCCGTCATCCGCACAGCGCAGTGACCGATCCGGTGTCGGCAGCGGTGGCGGCGTTGCGTGCGCTCGGCGCCGGCCGGATCGGATTCCTGACGCCATACGTGCCCGAGGTTTCGTCGGCAATCCGAGCCTTGCTGGAACGGCATGGCATCGTGACTGAGGCGTTCGCTTCATTTGAGCAAAAAGAGGAAAGGACCGTGGCGCGAATTTGCGAAACGTCGACGCTTTCCGCCATCCTCGAACTCGGCTCAGCCGGTTGCGACGCCGTTTTTGCCTCATGCACCAACCTGCGCACCTTCTCGGTTATCCGTGAGGCGGAAGGGAAGCTCCGCAAACCCGTGATCTCCAGCAATTCGGCGCTGCTTTGGCACATGTTGAGATTGGCCGGTGTCGGCGCCGGTATAAAAGCCGGGCGAATGGGCCCCGGGCGGTTGTTCGATCTCGACATGGCCCCGTGACAAGCCTGGCCAACGCGACTAGCTTGCGGTCCGGAAATTTGCTTAATCGAAGAGAGTTTCATGCCCAGTATCGAACTGACAGCATCCGACGGCCATGTGCTTGGCGCCTATCGCGCCGAACCGGCAGGTTCACCCAAGGGCGGCATCGTGGTCGTGCAGGAGATTTTTGGCGTCAACTCCCATATCCGCTCCATCTGCGACCGGCTGGCCGCATTGGGCTACGTGACGATCGCCCCGGCGCTGTTCGATCGCACGGAGCGCGATTTCCAGTCGGGCTATACGCCGGAGGAAGTGGAAAGGGCGCGCGGGTTCATTGCCAACCCGGATTTTGACGGATTCGTGCGAGACACAGAGGCGGCGCGTGCAGCGATTGCCGGCATCGGTAAAACCGGAATCGTCGGCTTCTGCCTTGGCGGCTCGATTGCCTTTGTCGCCGCGGCCCGGCTCAAGGGGTTTGACGCTTCGGTGGGGTTCTATGGCGGGCGCATTGCCACTTTGGCCGATGAGAAGCCGATGTGCCCCGTCCAGCTTCACTACGGGTCGGAAGACCAGGGCATCCCGATGAGCAATGTTGATACCGTGCGTTCAAAGCGGCCGGATTGCGAAATCCATGTCTATCAGGGCGCCGGCCATGGCTTCAATTGCGACGAACGTGCAAGCTTTCATCCCGAAGCTGCGGCTATCGCCTGGGCGCGCACAGCGATATTCTTCGACAACCACCTGAAATAGCGACGTCGCAGTGTGCTGTTTCATCCGATGTTTCGGATCGAACTCTCCAGCGCGTGGCAAAACGAATCCGCGGATGAGCGGGGCGACATCAGCAGGTAGGAGTCGTTGCCGTCGCGCAGGACGATGACGTTGAGGTGTTCCATCACGGTGCGAGCAGCCATGCCTTGTGCAAATATCGTCGGGGCGAGATCGAGCCGGCAGATGCGCTCGAGCGCTTCGCGGCAGCGGGTGCCCGACATCCGCGCCATCACCCAGCCGTCGGACTGATCGGTCAGGTAAGCGGATTTGCCCATCTTTTTGGCGACCACGTGCTCGGGCCATTCATCGCTGCGGTCGAACAGCAAGAAAATCTGATCGCGCTGCAAGCCGATCAACAGCGTGCCGTCGGCGGATTGCGCCGTTCGGCCGGGCGCAGGCACGTCGGCTCCGTAGCCGTTTTGCAGGGCTTTCACGAACGCCTGCTCGCCGCCGTTCGGGATTGCGGCGGACACCAACACCTTGCCGATGATGCCGGACAATGTCACGCCGTTTGCATTCATCTGCAGCTCGCCGAAGGGTTCTTGCGCGGTTAGCATCGCATCAGCCACGGAGCCGTTCTCCTTGCGGATCAAAAAAGTGCGGCGAGACGATCTCGACCAGGGTCTCCTTGCCGCGCAGCGGATCGGCGGCGCGCACGATCTCGCCGATCCGCTTCCTGCCATTCGTGATGAAGCCGAGACCGATTGCGTGGCCAAGGGTCGGCGAATGGCAGACCGATGCCATCCAGCCTTCGTCATTCTCGGTGATCGCGGCGGCGCCCGGTGCCAGGAAATGCGCACCGGAGTCCAGCGACAGCGTGCGGTCAACAGGAATGAACCCCATCAGGACTGGCCGGTCATCTGCGGTAAGGGCGGGGCGTTGAGAAAGAACATTTCCGATGCAGTTCTTGCCGGCCGAGATCATGCGCCCCATGCCGACATCGCCTGCCGTGGTGCGTCCTTCCAGTTCGGCGCCGGTGACATGACCCTTCTCGATGCGCATCACGTTGAGCGCCTCAAGGCCGTAGGGCGCGACGTCATATTCCTTGCCGGCCTCCATCAGGGTCCGCGCCAAAGCGTCACCATATCGCGCCGGCACGGCAATCTCGTAGGCCAGTTCGCCGGAGAACGAAATCCGGAACAACCGGGCGGGCGTACCGCCGCAAACCGTAACCTCGCCGCAGGCCATGAACGGGAAGGCGTCATCGGAAATGTCGAAGGCCTCGTCGACGACTTTCTGCAGTAATCTGCGGGAATTCGGCCCGGCCACTGCGAACTGTCCCCACTGGTCGGTGACGGAGATCAGGTGGACGTCGAGTTCCGGCCACAGGCACTGGCGGCAGAATTCGAGATGACGGAACACCGGGATTGCGTTGGCTGTTGTCGTGGTCATTACGTAGTGGATCTCGCCGAGACGCGCAGTCGTCCCGTCATCCATGACGATGCCGTCCTCGCGGAGCATCAGCCCGTAGCGTACCTTGCCGACAGGCAGCTTGGCGAAGCCGTTGACATAGACACGGTTGAGGAATTCGGCCGCGTCGCGGCCTTGTATGTCGATCTTGCCAAGCGTGGCGACATCGCAGATGCCGACCGAGTTGCGCGTCTGGATGACCTCGCGGTCGACCGACTGGCGCCAGTGGGTTTCGCCTTTGCGCGGGTACCACTCGGCACGCATCCACAATCCCGCCTCGATGAAGGACGCCCCCAGTTCGGCTGCCCAGGCGTGGCTTGGGGGCAGCCGTTTTGGCCGCATATGCGCACTGTGCGAACGCCCCGCGAAGGCGCCGACGGGAACCGGTGTGTAGGGCGGACGGAAGATCGTGGTGCCCGTGTCCGGAATCGACTTGCCGGTGCATTCCGCCATGATGGCGAGCGCCGGGACGTTCGCGGTCTTGCCTTGGTCGGTCGCCATGCCGAGCGTCGTGTAGCGCTTCATGTGTTCGACGGAGCGGAAACCCTCCTGGTGGGCGAGCTTCACATCCTTGACCGTGACATCGTTCTGAAGGTCGAGCCAGGCTCGGCCCCTTCCTTCGGCCACGTGCCAGAAAGCCGCGATGGTCGCCGGTTCGTCATTGGCCGAAGGCAGCTCGGTTTTGGCCGCCTTGAAGCCGAGCGCCGCCACAACGGAGGAGGCGCGCATGTGCCCTTCGGCGAGCGCCGCCGCCAACGTCAGCGTTCCGTTGGCCGCGCCGGCGGCGACCATGCCAGGCGGCAAGTCATTGTCCGGCACGAAAGCGGCGATGTCTTCGCGCCATTCCGGCTTGCCGCGATGATGACATGTCAGATGGACGTTCGGGTTCCATCCGCCGGAAACTGCGAGACAATCGGTTGCGATGGTCTGGCCGCTCGCCAGCGTAATCGAGCGAATGCCGTGCCGGCCCTGGGTCGCCATGACCCGTCCGCCCATCACGATCGCCGCTCCGGGGATGCTCACAAGCGGTTTGGTGTCGCGGACGTCGACGACAGCCGCAATCGTGATGCCTTTTGCCGAGAGGTCCGAAGCTGTTCGCCAGCCGTCATCGTTGTTGGTGAAGACGGCTACGCGTTTTCCGGGCGTCGCCGCGAACCGGTTGGCATAGGTTCGCACGCTAGCCGCCAGCATGATGCCCGGCCGGTCGTTGCCGGAAAAGGCGATGCCGCGTTCGGTCGCCCCGCCGGCAAGAATGGCGCGCCTCGTCCGGATTTGCCACAGCACCTGCCGCGGTTTGCCCTGGCTGCCGCGCAAATGATCGGTTCGCCGTTCGAGCGCGCCATAGAGGCCATGGTCGTAGGCACCGAAAACGGTTGTGCGTGCAAGCAACCGGACATTTTCCATCGAGGCCAGTTCGGCACCTGCCGCGGAGGCCCACATGGCACCGGCCTTGCCGTCTATTTCGTACGTTTCAGCGTTGAGCCGTCCGCCGAACTGGAAATCTTCGTCGGCAAGGATGACGCGCGCGCCAGAGCGCCCCGCCTGAATCGCGGCGGCCAATCCCGCGGGCCCGGCTCCGATCACCAGAACGTCGCAGTGCAGGTAACCGTGGTCGTAGCAGTCGGGATCGGACTGGCCGGATAAGCTGCCCAAACCGGCGGCGGCGCGGATCGCCGGCTCGTAGAGCTTCTCCCAGAAAGATTTCGGCCACATGAAGGTCTTGTAGTAGAAGCCGGCCGTCAGGAACGGCGCCAACAAGTCGTTTACAGCCAGCAGGTCGTGGCGCAGCGAACCGCGATGGTTCTGGCTCTTCGCTTCCAATCCGTCGAACAGTTCCGCCACCGTGGCTCGTGTGTTCGGCTCGCGATGCGCGCCGGAACGCAATTCCACCAGCGCGTTCGGTTCTTCCGAGCCGGCGGTGAAAATGCCGCGCGGGCGGTGATATTTGAACGACCGCCCAACGAGGCGGACATTATTTGCGACCAGTGCCGAAGCCAGCGTGTCGCCGCCATGGCCCTGATAGCGCTTTCCGTCGAAGGTGAATGACAGCACCTGCGAGCGGTCGATCAGCCCGCCTTCCACGCGGTTCGGCTGGCTCATTTGCCAACCCCCCGTGCAAGCGCAACGTCGCGCGCCATTTCGACCATTGTGATTTCATGGGTCAGCGTATTACGGGTGACCACGAGCCATGACCGGTCGCCGTGCTCATGGAACCACAATTCGCGGTGTTCGCCCGCGGGGTTGTCGCGGAGATAGACGTAGTCATGGAACAGCTCGGCTGCATTTCCGCGCGCCGGGTCCGGGCGGTCGATCAGGCGTGCATCGCCGAGATAGGTGAACTCGGCGGCATTGCGGGGGCCAAGCAGCGGGTGATTGATGATCATCGCTCGATTGCCTTAGTGCAGGTTCGGATTCGGACCGGTCGCTTCCTCGTCAATGAGGGCGCCGCTCATGTACCGGTCCAGGCGGAAGGCGCGGGCGAGCGGATGCGGTTCGTCCTTTGCCAGCAGATGGGCATAGCAGAAGCCCGATGCTGGCGTCGCCTTGAAGCCGCCATAACACCAGCCGCCATTGAAATAGAGGCCGCCGATGTGCGTCCTGTCGATAAAGGGCGAACCGTCCATCGACATGTCGACCAATCCGCCCCAACTGCGTAGCACGCGTGCGCGCCCAATCATGGGCATCATCGTCATGCCGGCTTCGATGACCTCGTTGACGGTCTCCAGATTGCCACGCTGGGCGTAGGTGTTGTAGCCGTCCAGATCGCCGCCGAAGACCAGGCCGCCCTTGTCGGATTGCGAGATGTAGAAGTGCCCGACGCCGAAGGTGACGACGCCCGGGATGATCGGTTTCAGGCCTTCGGTCACGAAGGCCTGCAGCACCTGGCTCTCGATCGGCAGGCGCATGCCGGCCATCGCCATCACCCGGCCCGACGAACCGGCGACACAGACGCCGACCTTCTTTGCGCGGATCGGTCCGCGCGTGGTCTCGACGCCGAGACAGCGGCCGTTCTCGATCCGGAACCCGGTGACCTCGCAGTTCTGGACGATGTCGACACCGCGCCGGTCGGCCCCGCGCGCATAACCCCAGGCAACGGCATCGTGGCGGGCAGTGCCGCCGCGCGGCTGCCACAGGCCGCCGCGAATGGGAAAGCGCGAATTGTCGAAATTGAGAAACGGACACAACTCGCGGATGCCGTCGCGGTCGAGCAAAACCGCGCCGGCGCCGGCCAGGTGCATGGCGTTGCCGCGGCGCGCAAAGGCATCACGCTGGCCGTCGGAATGACAGAGATTGACGATGCCGCGTTGCGACATCATGGCATTGTAGTTGAATTCTTGTTC
>JBNLDE010000184.1:0-26307 GCA_050304175.1 Zhengella sp.
GACGTGATGATCCAGTTGATCAAGGGCGAGAAGGTCGACGATCCGCTCTACACCGGCCTCGACGTCTGCAACCAGGACGATCCGGGCTTCTGCGCCAACAACTGACCGGCCGCATCCAAATCAACGAAACCAGGCCGTCCGCGGCCTGGTTTTTTTGCGCCCGCGCCACACCCCGCCAAGCAAGGATCTCCGCCCCACACCTCGCGAAGGGTCCTGCCGCCAGCCGGCACATATGATGGCGGCTTCGATATTGCTAATTATTTGTGATTGTATTAATAATATTTGCGTTGATATCCGCGCAGACGGACAACGCAATTTGCTTTTGGGAGGAGAAACCATGAAAATCAGATATCTAGCCGGCGCCCTCGCGCTCGCAACCGCGCTGTGCGGAACCGCCGCCGCGCAGGAGAAACCGAAGCTCGCTTTCGTCGTGAACGCCGCTTCGGACTTCTGGAAGCTGTCGGAGGCCGGCGTGAAGGCCGCGCAGGCGGAGCTTCCCGGCTACGAACTTCAGTTCCGCTATCCGACGCAGGGAACCGCGGCCCTGCAGAACGCCTTGATGGATGATCTGGTGGCGGCCGGAACCGATGCGATCATGATCTCGTCGGTCGATCCGAAGACGTCCATCGACGCCTTCAATCGCATCGCATCCCAAGTCCCGCTTTTCACCACCGACAGCGACGCACCGAACAGCAACCGCATCGCCTATCTGGGTTCGTCAAACACGGCGGCCGGAATCCAGGCCGGCGAAATCGCGGTCAAGGCAATGCCTGACGGCGGCAAATGCATGGGCTTTGTCGGGTTCTTGGGCGCCGACAACGCGGTCGAGCGTATTGCCGGGTTCCGCGAGGCGGTCAAAGGGCACGGGATCGAACTCGTTGACGTGCGCGGCGACGATGTCGATTTTCCGCGCGCGCGCGCAAATGTCGACGACGTGCTGGCTGCCAATCCCGAGATCGACTGCATGGTCGGTTTCTATTCCTACAACCCGCCGATGATCTACCAGGCGCTCCAAGCCGCCGGCAGGCTCGGCGACATCACCGTCATCGCCTTCGACGAAGACCCGGCTACGCTCGGTGCCGTACGCGCGGGCCATTTCGCGGGCACGGTCGTTCAGGATCCCTACCAGTGGGGATATCAGGGCATGAAGTTGATGGCCTCGTATCTGGAAGGCGACAAGTCCGGCGTTCCCGACGACGGCCTGATCATCGTTCCGACCAAGGTCATCGACAAGTCAAACGTCGATGCGTTCGAGGCCCAGCTCAAGGAGAGAATAGGCGGGTAGGTAACCTCCCAGGGTCTACCCGGCTTTGCACGGGCGCGCAACCGAGGGTGCGCCCGTGCGCCTTTGGGAGTATGGTTTCCGGACCTACCGGCAAGGCCAGCAAGGCGCGGAATGCACTATGCGATGAACAGCCGCTTCAGTATCAACCTTTCCGGCATTTCCAAGCTGTATCCGGGTGTCGTTGCGCTCGATGACGTCAGCCTTCAGGTCGCGGGCGGAGAGGTAGTCGGCCTCATCGGAGAGAACGGGGCCGGCAAATCGACGCTGATGAAGGTCCTCGGCGGCAACATCGTTCCCGACGGCGGCACCATCGAGATCTGTGGCGAAAGCCACAGCCATCTGACGCCCGCCCAGGCCGTGACACGCGGCATAGCCTTCGTTCACCAGGAGTTGAACTCCTTCACCAATCTCGACGTTGCCGCCAATATCCTGCTCGGGCGCGAAATCTCAAAAGGACCGTTCAGGACGCTCGACCGGCGGGCCATGGCTCGCGCCGTGCAACCCATTCTCGACATGCTCGATGCGCCGTTCGGGCCGGACGATCCGGTTGCGAAACTGTCGCTGGCCGAACTCCAGTTGCTGGAAATCGCCCGCGCCCTGTCCATCGATGCCCGGCTCGTGATCCTTGATGAACCGACGTCGAGCCTGACCTTTTCGGAGACGAAACGGCTGCTCGACATCATCCGGCAGTTGAAGTCGCGGAACGTCGCCGTTCTGTTCATCAGCCATCGGCTGAAGGAGGTCGAGGCCATCGCCGACCGCGTGACCGTTTTGCGCGACGGTCGCAATGCCGGCGAACTCGCGGCCGACGAAATCCGTGGCGACCGCATGATCAACATGATGATCGGGCGCGACCTCAACCAGTTCTACGAAAAGCGCCCGCACAGCGGCCAGATGCCCGTTTTGGAAGTGAAAGACGTCGCGACGACGGCTTTTCCCGCCGCCCGAGCCAACCTCACCGTGAACCGCGGCGAAGTTCTCGGTCTGGCGGGCCTCGTCGGGGCGGGCCGCACCGAACTCGTTCGTGCGCTGTTCGGAATCGATCCCGTTGTACACGGACGTGTGGTGCTCGACGGCGCCCCGCTTGCGCCGATGTCGGTCGCATCGGCGATCGCGGGAGGCATGTGTCTGGTTCCGGAGGATCGAAAGGAGCAAGGCCTGCACCTGGACTTCTCGGTCGCCGGAAATATCGCGCTGCCGAGTCTCGGGCGGCTTTCCAGGTCCGGACGGATCATACGATCGCGCGAACTCGCGCTCGCCGGCTCCTCCCGCGACATGCTGGGCATCAAGACCCCTTCCCTGCACAGCGCGGTTGCCGAGCTGTCCGGGGGCAACCAGCAAAAGGTCGTCCTGGCGAAGTGGCTTGCGAGGGAGCCCATCCTCCTCATCGTGGACGAACCGACGCGCGGTATCGATGTCGGTTCGAAGGCTGAGGTCTACCGGCTGCTGCAAACCCTGGCGGACCGGGGCCTCGGCGTCCTGATGATCTCGAGCGACATGGAAGAAGTGATCGGCGTGTCCAACCGCGTGGCTGTCATGCGTCGGGGAGAAATCACCGGCATCCTCTCATCAGAGGAATTGTCGGAGCACAATATTCTGAGCCTCGCGGTGGGCTGAACGGGGGTGAGCGATGCATAAGAAAGATATCGGGCTGGCGGTGCTGATCCTCATCGTGGGTGGCGTGGTCGCGCTGATCAATCCGCGTTTTCTCTCCCCCATAAACCTCGCGAACACCGCCAATCTGATCGGCCTGTTCGGATTGTTCTCCGTCGCTGAGGCTTTCGTCATTGTCACGGCGGGAATCGAATTGTCTGTCGGTTCGGTCATCGCGCTGCTGGGGGTGATCTTCGTCGACCTGATAGTGAACCAAGGCGTTGCCTGGCCGGTCGCGTTCGTCGTCGTGCTGGCAATCGGCGCCGTTCTGGGGTCGATCCACGGATGGCTGGTCACGAGGATGCAGCTTCAACCCTTCGTCGTCACACTGTGCGGGCTGCTGATCTATCGGGGCGTGGCGCGGTTCTATACCGCTGACGGCACGGCCGGGTTCTCGTTCGGCGACAGCTTTCCAACCCTGGAGTGGCTCGTGTCGGGCCGCACAGGGGGCGTCCCGCATTCGATCATCGCTTTCTCGGCCGTGGCGGTCGTCGCCTGGTATGTGCTGCACATGACCGTCTTCGGCCGGCACCTGTTCGCCGTGGGCAAGAACGAGGAAGCCGCCCGCTTTTCGGGTATCAACACCACCGCGACGATCATCGCTGCTTACGTCATCTGCCTCGTGTTGACCGCAATCGCGGCGGTCTATTTCGCGATGTACACGCGGTCCATCCACCCGGCGTCGCACGGCAATTTCTACGAACTCTACGCGATTGCCGCGGCGGTCCTTGGCGGGTTCTCGCTGCGCGGCGGCGAAGGATCGATCGTCGGCGTCATCCTCGGAGTGATCCTTCTCCAGGTTCTCCAGAACCTGGTCAATCTTCTCGGAATTCCCTCGTCGCTCAACTTCGCGGTGATGGGCGGCGTGATTCTTGTCGGCGTGATCGCCGATGACCAGTTCGCGCGATACCGGGAACGGCGGCGTCAGGCAAACACGATGTCTCGGTTGCCCGACCGGGTATCCGCCGCTCCGGCGGTTCCGCTTGCCGTCGGATCGACGGGCAAGACGGGCACCGATTGACAGCCATTCGGCTCCCAGCGGGGCGTTCAGGATGCTGAGACCACAATTATGGCATCTGCTGCTATCGATCGAGGCGATTCAATTCAACGCAGGCCGTCCTTGCCTTCCGCATCGCGAGCCGTCAGACCGCCAACCCGCGGCAGCGGCCGGCCGCTGTCCGTCACGGCGACGGCGACCAGGATTTCATCGGGTCTGGGCGCGTCGTTGACCCGTATCTCAACCGCATCGAAGTGGGAGCGCACATAGGCGGCGTCCTTGTGCCCCAGCGGGATGTCGAGGTTCTGTCCAAGGCCGCCCCGCTTCTTTGAGGACGGAACCAGCGCGGCGCCCTTACCGACGGCTTCGCGCAGGGGCGCGCCCAGCTTTGGGTGAAGGATCGCCGCGGCGTGCTCCAGTTCGCCGTCCGCGCCGACCATCGCGGCCTTGCCGTAACTTTGGGCCTCACCGGGCTCGATGCCCAGCGCCGCGACCGCCCTTTCTCCCAATAAACCGCCCAGTTCCGCCCCGATCTCGATCAGACCGGAAAGGTCTTCGACAAAGCGCCCCGCGTACGGGTTTTCGATCACAGCGGCGGCGACAGCCTTGCGGGTGGGCGGTGAAACGGTCTGACCGATCTCCTTGTGTGTCTCCTCGACCGTAACCACGATCTTCCTGATCCTGGCCCTCACCTCAATCCGTCCTCACCCTTGATGTCCCGGGCCTCCAGCCCGCCGGAACGGGAATGGATCCGCGGTCCGGTGGTCATCACGAGCGCGTAGAGCAGTTCGCTGGCGCGCGGTGCATCGTTCACGCCGACCTCCATCGAATCGAAATGGCTGCGCACGTAGGAAGCGTTGATATGGGTGATCGGCACGTCGATGCGGGCGCCGGTTCCCCCCACCTTCTTCGCCGACGGTACGATGGCCTTCGAACCGCCGATTACCTCGCGCATCGCATAGCCACCAGGCGCATGCCACAGCGCGCCGTGCTCAAGCTCGCCCGCCGACCCGACCAGCGAAGCCTTTCCATAGCCCTCGATCTTGCCGGGCCCGCCGAGCGCGTCGGCCAGTTTCTTCGCCATCTGGAGGCCGAGCGGCCGCAGGTCGTCCATGAACCACTGGATATCCGGCTCGTAACGACCCGCAAACGGATTGGTCAAGACCGCGAAGCAGGCTCCGCGCAAATGCGGCTTGTCGGATGCCGGGCCGCCCTCATGATAGATCTCTTCGATGGTCAAGACCATTTTCCTGACATCAAGTTTCGACATCCGCGACCTCCAGTATGTTGGATGACCGGGCGAAATGCCCGCCAATCAATTCAGCTTCCCCTTGCAGGAACAGCGCGGCGGCGCAAATCCGCCCGGCCGCCATCATGTCGCGCGCCCGTGCAGCGCCGGCTGCAAGCGCTTCCGCGATTGCGCCACGGGGCAACGCCGGCACGGAGGTAACGACAAGGCGATCGCCAAGATCGCTGTCGGATTGCAGTTCGCGGGCCGGGATCCGCCGGATATCGGGATGGTCCGGCAGGTCGACGGCGTTGGCGATCAGGGTGGCGGCCACGTCGGCATCGGCGGCCGAGGCGGCGAGCACGGTCACACTGTCTGCAATTCCAAACGAAAGGCTGCGTCCGCCGGTGCCACTGGTTGCGACACCGCCGATGCCGTCCGCCTGGCTGAAGCGGATGCGCCCCAGATCCGCGCCGAACTGGCTGCCGATCGCGGCCGCGAATTGCGCCTCCCCGTCAAGGTGGACGGCGATGTCGCCGCCATTGTTCACATAGGCGCGCCGCAGCGCACAGGCGTCGACCATCGCGGAGAGAATTTCGTCGGCGACCGCGCCAGCCACCGCGATCATCGGGGTCAGGAAGGTGTCGCGGCAATAGGGCCGGGCTGCGCGGTACATGCGCCTTGCCACCAGATCGGCCGGCTCGGGCGCGGAAGGCGACATCTGTGCGCGGTGCCGGTCGAGTTCGTCCACTAGGCCGGTCAGAACGGTCTCGAAGCGTCGCGCCGCCGCCGCGAACGCAAGCCTGCGCCCGTCATCGTGTGCCGCATCGGCGCCGATAATCAGGTCGATCGGTCCGTGCTGCAGATGCAGACGTTCGCCCTTGTCCAGCAATGCGGCGACCGGTCCCGTCATTCCGGTCGGTCGTCCTGCCTCATCCGGCTTTTCACGCGCAATGCCAACCTCCGAACGGATCGCGCCAGACGTGACGCAAAATCACGAAATCTTACCGAGCAGACAAACCAGCGACCGCTGCTCGGCGGGTGTCAACGGCTCCAGCGTTTCGGCCGTGATCGTGTGACCGACCTGCTGCATCGCCAAGGTCAGCCGTTCCCCCTTCCCGGTCAGCGAAATGAGCGTTCGCCGCCTGTCGTCGGGAGAAGGCTCCACCGCCACCAGCTTCCGCGATCGCAGCCGGTCGACCACGCCCTTGATCGTGGCGACGTCCATGCCGGCCAGCCGCCCCAGCTGGTTCTGCGAACACTTGCCGTTCTCCAGCAGCCTCGACAGGGCCGCGAACTGCGTCGCGGTTACGCCATCCAGCGCGTGTTTGACAAAGATGTTCGCGTGCCGCTGGTTCGCCAGTCGCAACAGGTATCCCACTTGCTCATCAAGGCGATACGGCAAGTGAGCCGGAGCTTTGGTTTCGACGGTCATCTCGTTTCCGGCGCATTTTTTCGATTCGTACACAAACATTTACGGCGAAGTCAAACGCCGCGTGCGGCCGGTAAGCCGCCCGTTCGGAGCGATCAGCGGGCCGGCATCGACCTGGCGGCAGCGACGGCCGCCTGGCCGAGAGCCAGCCCGCCATCATTGGCGGGCGCCGACATCTGCACCAAAACTTCGAACCCACGCGACGAGAGCGCCCGGTAGAGGCCTTCGAACAGAATGCGGTTTTGCATGACGCCGCCGCTCAACCCGATCCGCTTGAGGCCATGCCGTCGGGCACAGGTCTCCGCCGCGCCGGCGACGGAATTCGCCAGTCCATTGTGGAAACGCGCGGCGATGATGCCGGGCACGGTTCCGGCGGCCTGATCGGCCAGCAAGGCATCCCACAGCGGCGCCCAGGACAGGACGAGGGGATCGTCGGCCGACGAGGACGACGCGACAGCCGGATAGGCCCCTGCCCCGTCCAGGTGCGGCCGGGCCAGGGTTTCCATCTCCATGGCCGCCTGGCCCTCATAGTGTTGCCGCGCGGCACAGATCCCGAGCACGGCGGCGACCGCGTCGAACAAGCGCCCCGCAGACGATGACAACGGCGTGTTGATGCCCTGCTCCAGCATCCGGCCGACAAGGCCGACCGGCTTTTCGCCGACCGTCGCGGCGACGGGCGTCGCCGCGAGCCTGTCGCGCCAGTCGTCGCCGAACGCGGCGGCGAGATGGGCAACCGCATTGCGCCACGGCTCGCGGATCGCCTGCGCGCCGCCGGGCAGAGCGACCGGCAGGAAATGCCCGGCCCGCGCGAAACCCGAATAGCCGCCGGCGAGAAATTCACCGCCCCAGATCGTCCCGTCCTCGCCAACCCCCAACCCGTCCAGGATGACGCCAAGCGTCGCGTCATCACCGGGTTCGATGCCGTTTTCGGCGAGGCAGCTTGCCAGATGCGCATGGTGGTGCTGGACTGTGACCACCGGCGTGCCGTCCGCGGCGGCGCGTTCGCGACCCCATTGGGTGGAGAGATAGTCCGGGTGCAGGTCGACCGCGACGACATCAGGCACAAAGCGGAAAATCTCACTGTAGAGATCGAGGTTGCGGCGATAATCGCCGTGCGTCGCCGCTTCCTCCAGGTCGCCCATATGTTGCGACAGCGTCGCCTGACCGCCGGCGAGCAGACAGAAGGCCGCCTTCAGCTCACCGCCCATGGCCAAAACGCGCGGGCGGCATTCAAACCCCCTGGCCAGCGGCAACGGTTCCGGCGCGAGGCCGCGGGCGCGGCGCATGATCTGTGGACCCGGCACATCGACGCGCATCACGGAATCGTCGAGCCGGTTGACGATATCGCGGTCGTGCATCAGCCAGGCGTCGGCAATCGGCGCCAGTTTTTCCCGCGCCGCCGCGTTGGCGGAAACCTGCGGTTCGTCGGACAGGTTGCCCGACGTCATCACAAGGGGCCTGCCTGCGCGCGCCAGCAGAAGATGGTGCAGCGGCGTGTAGGGCAGCATGACGCCAAGCCGGTCGTGGCCCGGCGCGATCGCGGCGGCCAGCTCCCGGCCGCGCCGTTCGAGCAGGACGATCGGCGCAACCTTCGAGGCCAGCAGGTCAGCCTCTCTGTTATCGATAGCGGCATATTCATGCGCCTGGCCGATGTCGCGCATCATCACCGCCAGCGGTTTGGCGTAGCGGCGCTTTCGGGCGCGCAACCGTTCGACGGCCTCGTCATCGGTCGCGTCGCAGGCGAGATGGAAACCGCCAATACCCTTGATGGCCAGGATCTTGCCGCCAAGCAGCAGATGGGCGGCTTCGCCGATCACGTCTTCGCATGCGACGCGGCCTTCGGCATCCTCGAGCCAGATGTGCGGGCCGCAAACCGGGCACGCATTGGGTTGGGCATGGAACCGTCGGTCGGCTGGATCGCGATACTCGATCCCGCATTCCGCGCACATCGGAAAGACGTTCATCGAGGTGCGGGCCCGGTCGTAGGGTATGGAGCGGACGATCGAAAGCCGCGGACCGCAATGGGTACAGTTGGTGAAGGGGTAGCCGAAGCGGCGGTTGGCCGGATCGGCGACGTCCGCCAGGCATTGCGGGCAAGTGGCTGCGTCGGGAACCACCCCGGTCGAAATCTCGCCATCGGCGCTTTCGGCGATCACGAAGTCGACGCGCTCCGCGGTGCCCTCCAGAAGCGTGTGCGTGACCGCATCGACGCGCGCCAATGGCGGCGCCTCGGCGTCAAGGCGCTGAACAAAACGCCGCAGCGCCGCTTCCTCTCCCCAAGCCTCGATCTCCACCCCCGCCCCGTCATTGACCACCTGGCCGGCGATCCCTTCTTCGCGGGCAAGATGCCAGACACACGGGCGAAAGCCGACGCCCTGTACAAGCCCCCTGACGCGGACGCGCCAGCCGACAGGTTTTGTCGCGACGTCGCTCATGACCTCAGTGCACCGTGCAGACCAGGCATGGGTCGAACGATCGCACGATATGCTGGACGGCGACGGGCTCGGTCTCGCCGTCGCGCACCGGCGCGCCTTCCAGCGCCTGCTCGAGCGGCCCCGGTGCGCCGGACGCATCGCGCGGGGAAAAGTTCCAGGTCGTCGGCGCGATGATCTGGTAGTTGGCGATTTTGCCACGCTCGACGCGCAGCCAGTGGCCGAGCGATCCTCGCGCGGCCTCGGTCAGGCCCACCCCCGCCGCCTCGTCGGGCGTTTTGCCGTGCTCGATGAAGCGCTCGCCGGCGACAATCGCGTCAGCCCACCGCTCCATGGCCATGACGACCAGTGCGATCTCCAGGACGCGGGCAACCACGCGAGTGTGGACATTGCCGCCGCTTTCACGGTGGAGATCGCGAATGAGCGGGTGGCCGTCGACGAGCTGGCGGGCCAGCGCTCCCGTTTCCATCGTCCTTCCGGCAAGTCGCGGCGCCTTGCACCAGCTGTAGGCATCCGGCGCGGCGGCATCGGGGCGGGTCTCGCCGTCGAGCGGCCTCAAGGGTTCCGGACCGGAGGCGTACCAGCCATGGCTCGTGTCTTCGGTGATTGCCGCGGGATCGAGCGGTTTCGCCTGTATTCCGGCATAGGTACCGGCGCGAAACAGCGCGGCCTCTCCGGCTCCGTAAGCTCCGTAACTCATGAAGCGACCCTGCGACGGCCCGAGTTTTTCGAGCGCCAGAGCCTTCGAAATTGCGAGGAAGCGACGGAAATCGCTGCCGGTCGCGGGCTTCTCCTCCGCCCAGTCGCGCAACGCTTCCCCGCTTTCGAGGGTCGCGATCCGCTCAAGCTCGTCGCCGAACAACGTCCTTTCCAGGAAGCTCCGGAACGCGGAAAGGATCGCCGAAATACGGGCCAGTTCGGAGGACACGACCGCGCGTGTGGAACCGCCAGGCTGAACCGTCAGCGTGTGCGGCCACTTGCCGGCGAGAATGCCCATCAGATGCATGAACTGGCTGCGCGCCGGCAGCACTTCGCGCGCGGCGGTGCCGGTCATGGCTGCAAATCGCGCCACCGCATCGTCATGCCATGACTCGCCGCGATAAACCTCCCGCGCGAAATCCGGCATGAAGAACAGGTAGAAATGGGTCAGGTGATCGGCGACATTCTCTGTCGCATGGATCAGGTTGGTGGAAAGCAGGCCGTTTTCGGGAACGACGAGCCCGGACGCGGCCGCTAGCGCTTTCGCCGCCGCCACCGATTGCGACACGGAGCATATGCCGCAGATGCGTGGCGCATAGACCAGCGCGTCGCCGGGGGCCTTGCCGTGAAGGATCCGTTCGAAACCGCGATAGAGCGGAGAAACGACCTCGGCCCGGGAGACGGCGCCGGAGCCGATGTCGAGCTTGACCTCGAGATCGCCCTCGACGCGATTGAACGGTCCCACAATCAGCCGCGTCATGGCTTCTTGCCCGGTTTCTCGCTCGGCGGGTGCGTAACGTGATCAGCGATTGCGTTCTGCCGCAGCCTGGACGGCGTGGCGGCCTTCGACAGCGACGCCAGGGCCACGAACCAGGCTTTCGGCATGTCGGTCGGCAAACCGACGGGAATGCCCGAGATCTTCGGGGTCATCGTGAATGGATGCCCCGGCTCCTCAAAGTGCGGGGCCGTGCAGTTGATGCACGGATAGTTGCCGTCGAGGCACGACCCCGCGCCGTTCCAGGGCCGCAAGTTACAGTCGGCGCGCGCCTGCGTGCCCTTGCAGCCAAGGTTCTCCATCATACAGCCGAGATCGCACAGCCGCTCGGCGCTGGCCTTGAACTCATAAAACTCGTTGCGGCCGCAGCCGTGGTGAACCAGGTGCTGGGTGTAGGCGATCGGGCGCTGGAACTCGTCGAGATCGGCGCGCGAAAACCGGCCCCTGGCGATCTGGTGCAGCGTTTCGGTGAACCAGTCCGGATGGATCGGGCAGCCGGCGATGTTGACCACGGGCATGCCGCTGCCGGAGCGGAAGTCGCCGCCAAGCAGCCCGCCGGCCTCGCGGCCTTCGTAGGACAGGCCGCAGGCATCGACCTCGTTGCCGCCAGCGGCGGTTATCCCGCCGAAGGCGGCGCAACTGCCGACCGCGACCACGAATTCGGCCTTTCTTGCGAGTTCTTCCGTCCATGCCTTCACCGAGCGGTTGGTACCGGACATCATATGAAAGCGTCCAGTTCCCTGCGGACCGCGCATGACCGCACCTTCCAGGCACAGGAAATCGAGGCGCTGTTCGCCCGCGCAGATCCGCTCAAGCAATCGGAGATAGTCGGCGCCGCTGCCGACGGTGATGGAGGGATGCCACAGCACATCGATACCGGCGGCATCGAACGCGGCATAGAGGTCGGGCCCTTCGGCGCCGAGCAGGGACAGCGAGCAACCGCCGCAACCGCCCGATTGCAGCCACAGCAGCGTGGCGCGGTTGCGCCTTGCCGGCCTAATGTCCGTCATCGTTCGACATCCCTTTAGGTACCCGCAGAGTGAATTCCGCGCCACCATCCGGCCGGTTCGCAACCGTCAGGTCGCCGCCCTGCTTCATCGCCATGGAATAGCTGACATAGAGGCCAAGCCCGGTTCCGGTGCCGATCGGCTTGGTCGTGAAGAACGGCTCGAATATCTTGTCGAAATGGTCGGCTCGGATTCCGGTGCCGTTGTCGGCCACCTTGATCACGACGTCACCGCCTTGCTGCGCGCAGGAGACTATAATCTCGCCATCAGGACGGTCGGCGAGCGCATCGGCCGCGTTCTGCACGAGATTGACGATGATCTGGTGCAACTGCCCCTTGCGCCCCTTCATCTCCAGGCTGCCGGGCATCTGGAAGCGGACATTCGGCTTGATCCGCTGGGTCTTGATCACCCAGTCGGCGGCGGTGCGGATCAGACGCACGACGTTGAACTGTTCCTCCGATTCCTGCTGGTTGCTGGAAAACCGGCGCAGGTCCTGCACGATGTCGCTGACCCGCTCGACACCCTCCAGGGTTCCGTCGACAAGCGGCTCGATATCGGCGAGCAGCCGGTCGATCTTCAGTTCCTCGCGCAGCGCCTGCATCTCCTCGAAGGTCAGCCTCTTTTCGCAGCTCTTGAGATATTCGACGATGGTCGCGCCGTAGCGCTTGAGTGCGTACATGTTGCCGTAGACGAAGCTGATCGGATTGTTCAGCTCGTGGGCCACGCCCGCCACCAGCCGGCCCAACGCCGCCATTTTCTCCGAGATCAACAATTGCTGCTGGGTCTGCGATAATTGCCGGTGGGCGTCGTTGAGTTGGCGGTAGGCGCGCTGCAACTCGCCAATCGGCCGGCCCACGACAACCATGCCGTCGATCCTGCCGTCATGGCCGGTCCGCGGCGAGCAGTTGACCGAAATGGCCGACAATTCCTCCGAGCGCGCGGCGACCGAAAGCTCGCACTGGGAAATCATCTCGCCCGCCCGCAGCCGGCTCATGAACCCCGAGACGACCTCTTGGCTGTCCGGCCGGAAAATAGTGGCGAGCGCCTTGCCCTGCAGTTCGCCGGCGGTGTGTCCGGTGATGTTTTCAAGCGCATTGTTGACCTGCTGGATGGCGCCCGAGCCGTCGCACACGATCACGACGTCGGCCATCGATTCCAGAACCGAGCCGATAAAGGCATAGGCCTCTTCCAGGCGTGTGTTCTTGAGTTCGAGTTCAGCCTGGGATTCGACCAGTTCGGCATAGACCTCGTCCATCTTGTGGATGACATCGATCCACATCTCGTCGGTGCCGTCCGCCAGGGACATGCCGCCGCGCTTGCTCAGCGCCACCGATGACGGGGATCTTGCCACGAGGTCTGTCACCATCTCTTTCCTATGCCGCGCCCGCGGCGCGACGCGCAGGCATCGGCTTGACCTTCTCCAGCCCGTAACGCTCCAGCTTACCCCGCAGGCCGACCCGGGAAAGACCGAGTTCGCGGGCCGCCCTGGACTTGTTCCAGCGGTGCCGGATCAGCGTCTCCTGGATAATGCGGGCTTCAAGCATTTCGATGCGATCCTTCAGCGTTCCGTCGGCGCCCGCGATGTCGCCGAACTCGACATCGTCGCGATCATCTGACTGCGCCAGCAGAATATGACGGGAAAGCCGGTCCGCGCCAAGTTCGGCGCCCTCCTCGCCGGTCACCAGCATCTGCTGGATCTCGTTCTGCATCTCGCGGACATTGCCCGGCCAGGGATAGTTCTGCATGCAGGTCAGCGCTTCCTTCGTGAAACCGGGAACCCGCTTCCCCAACTGCTCCATCGACCGCGCCAGCAGCGCGCGCGCCAGAACCGGAATGTCCTCGCGCCGGTCCTTCACGTCGACCATGCGGATCACCATACCCGCCAGCCGGTAATACAGGTCGGCGCGGAACCGACCGGCGCGCACTTCCTGTTCGAGATCCTTGTTGGTGGCCGCGATCACCCGCACATCGACCTTGCGGGTCTTGGTGTTGCCGACCGGACGGATCTCGCCCTCCTGCAGCACGCGCAGCAGCTTGACCTGGAAGGCGGGGGAAACCTCGCCGATCTCGTCGAGGAACACCGTCCCGCCATTCGCCCGCTCGAACAGGCCGACATGGTCTTCCACCGCGCCGGTAAACGCGCCGCGCTTGTGTCCGAACAGTTCGCTTTCCAGCAACTGGTCGGGCAGAGCGCCGCAATTTTCGACGACAAATGCCTTGTTCCAGCGCAGCGACCCGTAGTGGAGCGCGCGGGCCGCCAGTTCCTTGCCGGTGCCGGAAGACCCGAACAGCAGGACCGGGACATCGTAGGGTGCGACCTGCTTCAGCAGGGAGCACACCTCGTTCATCGGGCTGTTTTTCGAGCGCACGATCCCGTCGTCGAAATCATAGTCCTTACGCAAAGCGTCGCGCCGGTCGCTCACCACCTTGCTCGCACTGGACGGCGACATCTTGAGTTCGATCGCCAGCAGCTCGTTTTCGCGCTGCAATTCGTAGAGCCGGCAGGCGTTTTTCAGCGTCAGGATGAGGTTGTCGGGACGCCACGGCTTGGTGATGTACTGAAAAATGCCGGCTTCGTTGATGCCGTCGATGATGTCGTGGGCGTCGGTGTAGCCCGAGATGATGATACGCACCACATCGGGCCAGCGCTGGCGGACCGTCTTCAGGAATTCGACGCCGCTGGTGTTGGGCATGCGCTGGTCGCACAGGATCACCTGGACCCATTCGTTCTGGAGGATCTCCTCTGCCGTGGCGATGTCGGCGGCGGTCTTGACGTCGAAGTCGAGGCACAGGATGCGTTCCAGCGATTCAAGCGACCGGACCTCGTCGTCGATCACCAGGATGGTCGGAAGTTCGTTCACGATGCAGCCCTCCTCTGCATGTTGGCCGCCCGGTCCGCGCTGCGGTGGCGCGCGATCGTCAGCGGCGTGCGCGACTTGGCCACCTTGTGGACGAAGTTGAAGCGGGCGACGTGGTAACTCGGATCGAAACCGTAGAAATTGCGCCGCATGGCGGCCAGTTCGTGCTCGCGGTAGGAGGCCAGCGGCTTTTCGCCCTCGTCGGCACGCCGGACATCCGTCTTGCGCTCCAGCCGCGCGGCAAGCTCCGGCGCCGCCGCCAGCGCGGCGGCCCTTTTGCGGACTTCCGCGAAAAACGCCTGATCCGGCTCGTCGATCACCTGGTCGGCAATGCCTAGGCCGAGCGCCTCGGCCGAACCCATCGGCAACCGCGTCTCGGCGATGCGCCGGGCATTTTGAGCGCCGGCGTGGCGCGGCAGCAGATAGGTCCAGTATTCAGACCCGAAGAGATTGCCCATGTCCTTGTAGTGCGGGTTGAGGACCGCGCCGGCACGCAGCCACACCTCATCGGCCGCCCGGGCCAGGAACACGCCACCGGCGCCCGCATTGCCGCCGACCGCGCTGACGACATATTTGCCGGTCGCTTCGATGATCGATTCAGCAAGATCGTCCATCGCGTTGATATTGCGCCATGATTCGTCGGCGGGGCTGTGGGATGCCTCGATCCGGTTGAGGTCGAGGCCGTTCGACCAATGGTCCGGTCCTCCGCACAGCACCAGCACCCGTGCCGGCCGCGCCAGCGCATCGTGCAATGCGTCGCGCAGGCGCTCGCAGGCCATGGTTCCCATCGCGCCGTTGTAAAACGGGAAATGGAGAAAACCCGCGCCGCCTTCTTCCTCGTACCAGATGTCGTTGTAACCGCCGATCTCCGGCAGATCGGCAATCCGTCCCGCCAGAACCATCGTCGCCGGCAACTTTATCGCGCGGTCGTGCGTTTCTTTCACGTGCCCGATCCAGACGGCGCCGTCGCGGGTCGCCCGCGCGATTGCGGGGCCGGACCGCGCGATGACGTCTCCGGGCTTGCCCCGCAGCCCCCCGGCGGCGCGCGCATCGAACAGATACAGCGGCAGGCCGAACAGTTCGTCGCGCACGCCCGGCATGCCGTCCGCAGACGCGATCTTGCGGAGCACCGTCGCCATATCGTCGGCCTGCCAGTCGATCGCGCGGTCCGCCTGCCGGGCGCTGTTACGCCAGACCCGCCTGCCGGGACCGAGCGGCACCGGTTTTTCGCCGGCTTCAAAAGCGGCAACCGCTGCGAGGACGGCGGCAACGGCGGCTTCGGTGACCTCGTGGCGATAGAGGCTCGACTTGGTTGCCGCCCGCGTCGCAAAGGTCCGGCTCGCCCAGACCGGTCCGCCGTCGAGCAGCGGCGTTGCCTGCAGGACGGTCACGCCCCATTCGCTCTCGCCCTTCAGGATCGCCCAATCGAGCGCCGACGGACCCGCGTCGCCTGGCGGTCCTGGATGCACCACCAGGCATGGAACCGTGGTACATAAGTCATCAGGGATTGCCCGCTTGAGGAACGGCGCCAGCACGAGATCGGGCGCAAACAGCGCGACGGCTTCGCGCGTCACGTGATCGTTGATGTCGAATTCGACCGACAACTCATGACCCCTCGCCGCCAGTTCGCAGTGGAGCCGCTGGCTCAGCGAATTGAAGCTGTGGCAGAGGATGAGGATTTTCATCAGCAAATCCTCGGCAATTGCTCGCCGGCCAGCCAGTCGACCACGCGGCTGCCGCCGAAGCCGGTTTCCATCTGCACGAGATAGGCGTCGTCCTCGACGACCGAACCGATGATCGCCGCATTGGCGCCGTTTGGATGGTTGCGCATGACCCGCAGCAACCGGTCCGCATCCGCGTCGTCGCAAATGCAGATCAGCTTGCCCTCGTTGGCGATGTGCAGCGGATCGAGGCCGAGCAGTTCGCAGGCGGCATGAACGTCGGGTTTCACCGGGATCGCGGCTTCACGCAGATGCATGCCGACACGAGCCGAACGCGCGATCTCGTTCAGTGTCGCCGCCAGCCCGCCGCGGGTTGGATCGCGCAAGACGGCGATACCCGGAACCGCCTCGACCATGGCCGCGACCAGCGTGTGAAGCGCGGCGGTGTCGGAGCATATCTCGGTCTCGAATTCGAGGTTCTCGCGCCTCGACAGGATGGCCACTCCATGGTCCGCGATCGAGCCGGACAGAAGGATCGCCTGGCCGGGCCTGACACGCGCCGGGGAGATTTCGACGCCTTCGGGTACCACCCCGACACCGGTCGTGGTGATGAAAACGCCGTCGCCCTTGCCCTTTTCGACCACCTTGGTGTCACCGGTGACGACTGGGACGCCGGCCTGGTGCGACGCCGCCGCCATCGAGACCACGATGAGTTCGAGATCGGCAAGCGGGAAGCCTTCCTCCAGGATGAAGCTGGCGGCGAGATAAAGCGGTCGCGCGCCGGCCATGGCGACATCGTTGATGGTGCCGTGCACCGACAGGCTGCCGATATCGCCTCCAGGAAAGAACAGCGGCGATATCACGTGGCCGTCGGTCGACATGACCAGCCGGCCGGCCTCGGCCGGCAGCAGGGCGGCATCGTTGCCCTGGCCGAGGAAGTCATTGCCGAGATGGCGGTGAAACAGGTCGCGGATCAGTTCCGCCATGGCCCGGCCGCCACCGCCGTGGGTCATGTCCACCGTGCCGCGGTGCAGACCTGCCGGGCGGTCGATCGCGTTCATGCCGTCACCTCCTCGCGGCGGGCCGCCTTTTCCCGGAAGCGGCCATAGGTCCAGTAGGCCGCGCACGCCCCCTCGGAGGACACCATACAAGAGCCCATCGGGTTGTCGGGTGTGCAGACCGTTCCGAACAGCTTGCAATCGGTCGGTTTCTTGACGCCGCGAAGGATGGCCGGGCACTCGCAGGATTTCGTCTCCCGCGACCGTTTTTCGCTGATCTCGAACCGCTTTTCGGCATCCAGTTCGGCATAGGTGTCGCGGATCCTGAGCGCGCTGTAAGGAACCGTGCCGAGACCGCGCCACTCGAAGCTTTCGCGCAATTCGAATACATCCGACACCAGCGCCTGAGCCTTGAGATTCCCGTCGCGGGTGACAACACGGGTGTATTCGTTTTCCACCTCAGCGCGACCCTCATTGACCTGGCGGATCAGCATCAGCACCGACTGCATCACGTCGAGCGGCTCGAAGCCGGCGATCACGACCGGTTTTCCGAATTCGCGGGCGAAGAATTCGTAGGGCTGCGAGCCGATCACGGAGCTGACATGGGATGGTCCCAGGAAGCCGTCGATACTGACCACGCCCAGTTCCCTGACTTCCGGCGATTCCAGGATGTGGCCGATCGCCGACGGGGTGAGCACATGGTTGCAGAACACCGAGAAATTCTTCAGGTCTTCGGCCCGCGCCTGCTTAATCGCCACCGCGGTCGGCGGGGTCGTCGTCTCGAAGCCGATGGCGAAGAACACGACCTGGCGATCGGGATTGTCGCGGGCGATCCTGAGTGCATCCTGGGTCGAATAGATCATCCGCACGTCGGCGCCGTCGGCCTTGGCGCGGATCAGCGAGCGTTGCTTCGTGCCGGGCACGCGCATCACGTCGCCATAGGTACACAGGATCGCGCCGTGCTTTTCGGCCAGTTCGACCGCGTCGTCGAGACGGCGAACCGGTAGCACGCAGACAGGGCATCCTGGTCCATGCACGAAATGCACATTAGCCGGCATCAGGTCCTGCACGCCGTAGCGGAAAATGGCGTGGGTGTGACCGCCGCAAAACTCCATGAAATGGTATTCGCGCGTGCACTCGGCCTCGGCGGCGATCTGGCGGGCCAGTTTTTCGGCGAGATCGCGGGCGCGGAATTCGTCGACATATTTCATGCCGCACCTCCTGCGATTTCTTCCAGTTCCTCGCCGAGGATTCCGGCTTCGGCCATCAACGCCAATGTGCGGGCGGCTTCTTCCGCGCTCACCTTGTGCAGCGCGTAGCCGACGTGGATCAGCACATAGTCGCCGACGGCTACGTCATCGACCAGCGCGACCGAAATGCGCTTGCGGACGCCTTCGAGCGCCACAACCGCCATGTCGCCGTCTTCAAGCGCGGTAACCTTCGCCGGAATCGCCAGGCACATCGCTCCGCCCCCTATTCCGCAGCCGTCGCGGCAAGTGGATGGCCGGCTAGCGCCATCCCCCGCGCCGCTTCGATCCAGGCAATCCAGGACGCCATGCCCTCGCCTGTGCGCGCCGAGACGCTGAGCGTCCTGATCGCCGGATTGACCTTGCGGGCACTGGCGATCGCCGCTTCGATGTCGAATTCGAGATGCGGCAACAGGTCGGTCTTGTTGAGCAGCATCAGGTCTGCGGCCGCGAACATGTCGGGATATTTGAGCGGTTTGTCCTCGCCCTCGGTGACCGAGAGGATCACCACCTTGTGCGCTTCGCCGAGATCGAACGCGGCTGGGCAGACGAGGTTACCGACATTCTCGATGAAAACGACCGAGCCGTCCTGCGGCTTCAGATGCTCGACGGCGTGCCCCACCATGTGGCCGTCGAGGTGACAGCCCTTGCCGGTGTTGATCTGGATCGCGGATGCGCCGGTGGCGCGGATGCGGTCGGCGTCGGCAGCGGTCTGCTGATCGCCTTCGATCACGCTTGCCGTCAGACGGCCGGCGAGCATCTCGATGGTCTTGACCAGCAGGGTCGTCTTGCCCGATCCGGGGCTCGATACGAGGTTCAACGCAAGGATGCCGTGATCGGCAAAGAATGCGCGGTTCCCGGCGGCGTAGGCATTGTTCTTGGCCAGGATGTCCTGCTCGAGCTGGATCATCCGGCCCTGACTCATGCCGGGCACCGCCGCGCCGGCCGGTCCCGCGCCGTAATCGAGATCGCCGTTGTAGCCATGATGGTGGTGATGATGTACGGCCTCATGACCATGGCCGTGATGATGATCGTGAGGGTGATGATGGTGGCCGTGCGCCTTGCCGTCACCCTCGACGCGGACTTCGCCTTCGCCGCAACCGCATACCGTGCACATCAGTTCACCTCCAGTTCCTTGATCCGCAGTTCCTCGCCCGTGGCGAGTTGAAGTTGGTGCGACCCGCAATTCGGACACGGGTCGTAACGCTCGGCGATCGTAACCGTCTCGCCGCAGGGGATGCACCAGGCCGTCGCCTGGGTTTCGACGATCTCGAGCGTCGCGTTCTCGGCCAGCGAGTCGCGCATCACGACGTCGAAGCCGAACCGCAGCGCCTCGATTTCCACGCCAGACAGCGGCCCGATCTCGAGACACACGCGCTTGACGGTATCGAACTGCTGCGCGCGCGCCTGGTCCTTCAGAATCCCCAGTATGCTTTCGCAGATCGACATCTCGTGCATCAACCGGCCCTCATCTCGTAGGCGACACAGGGATCGATAGCACGCACGACGAGATGCGCAATCTCGATCCGGTCTTCGCGGTCGCCAAGCATCGTCAGGCACTTTGCCGCAATCCCGCGCTCATGGAAATTCCAGTCGGTCGGCGCGGCAATTCCGTACCCCGCCACCAAGCCGTCCTCGAGGCGCACAGCATGGGCCAGCAGACCGCGAGCGGCCTCGACAACTGCGACCCCATGCCCGCCCACCAAGCCGGAGCACGCGGCAGGCTTTGCATCCCCGATCACCAATTCGCGCATTTCAAGCGGCAGGCGGGCCAGCTCGGCCAGGCGCGCGGCATAGCGCGCACCCAAGCCCCGCGACCGCAGTCCCGCGACCGGGAGTTCGCCGGACCGGCGCGCAAAGAGCGTCGTTTCGGGGACGGTTCCGGCATGCTCGTCATGGCGGCGGCCCATCGCAAAACCCAGCCACCGGCGAAGGTCGGCCAAATCATCCGGCAGCGCCAGCGCCGGCGCTTCGATGGCCGCCAACTCCAGTTGCCCCGACCGCGCCAGATCGCGGACGAACCGGGCGGCAGGCGTTTCCCGCGTTTCGGCCCATTCGGTTAGCCCGGCCGGTCCATGGCGCGCCAGGAACTGCTCGGACGCCTCTCCCAGCACGAGGTCGCCCGCCAGTTGCTCCGCCTCTCCGATGATCGAAAGCGCCGTCTTCCGGTCGGGTGCGGCGACCGCGGCGGGCGCGAACGGATCGGCCGACGCAAAAAGCGCCGGCTTTATCTGCTCCAGAAGGCGCAAGGCCGGTCGCGCGGCCGCGGCATCGGGCTTGCCGCCGATCATCTGCGGCCAGTCCAGGACGATACGGAGCAGGCTCTCGCGCCAGTTTTCCAGCGCGGTCACAATCGCGCGCGCATTGGCGGTCTGCGGAGGGCTCTCGACCGCCAGGGCTGCCTCAAGCGCCAGGGCGGCGGCATGGGCCTGCGCGTTGCCGCAGATCGAATAGACCAGCGGAAACAGCCTGGCGGCGGCTTCGGGCGTCTTGCCGCGCACGAGCCCGGCGATCCGCAGGGGCGTACGATAGTCGACCCGGACCGGCGACCCGCGGCCGGCTCCAAGATCGATCATGACCCGCCCCTCGATGCTCATGCCGGCTCTCCGCGTTCGCGGGCTGCCGTCAGGAAGGCCCGCCGGCTGACCGCTTTCGGTTCGCCAGAGCTATTCACGGCTGCCTGCCCACCGTCCGGAAGATCTGCCCCGGTTTCGGGAAGCTCGCCGCGCCAAATGCGCTCCATGTCGCCGTCTTCCTCGCCATCAGCCGCTTCGCCATCCATCAGGGCGGCAAAGGCGGCTTCGGCCACCGCCAGCGCGGTTTCCTGGTCCGGAAACTCGAACACCGGCGAGAACAGCGAGCACATCCAGAAGCCGCCGAGATCGTCCTCGTGGCTGCGGATGAACTCGAACGGACCGGCGGGCAACCGAAAGCGCTTCTTGGTTCCAGGCGCGACTGCTGCCCCCTCGCCTTCCGCCCCGACCAGGACCGCGTTGATGAACCAGGGCGTGACCAGAATCCCGGCGTGAAGGTCGTTCCACGCACGCAGGCCGATCATTGCCACCCGAAGCGCCGGGTTAAGGACCGGCACGCCTTCCATGCGGTCCTCCCGGATGCGTTCGAACACCGCCTCGAACCGCGCTGCAATAGGGGCGGTCTCGTCCATTTCACGTCGCCTCGGTGACCATGAAGCCCGATTTCGGGCTGTCGCATTCCGGGCAGGTCCAGTGGTCCGGCAGATCGGTGAAGGCGGTTCCGGGCGGTATTTGCCAGTAGTCGTCACCCGCTTCGGGATCGTAGATGTGCCAGCAGATTTTGCATTCGAGCCGCGTCCGGGGCCCGATCTTTGCGGCGTCGCCGCCATAGGAACCGGCAAAGAAGTGATCGTTCACCGGTAGATCTCCAGGATTTCGTTGAGCCGGTCGGCGGAATCCGCGATATCCTCGGGCGATGCGCAGGCAACCTCGGGCACGCTGGTGATCTCAATGGAATTGAGTATCAGCGAGTCCTGCGAATTGTAGTACTGCACCCACCAGACATCGCGCGTCGCCGTTGCGGTAATGCGGCAATTGCCGTAGCCGCGCGAGAGGATGGTGAGACTGCCGCGGCCCAGGATGTCGTTGAGAAAGCCAAGATCCTCCTCGGTGTGGGGCAGCAGCGACAGGTTGATGACGTGCGGACCGGCGCCGTTGGTCGGCTTGTCCATCCGTTCGTTGATTTCGGCCACCATCGGCGGCGCATTGAAAATGTTCGGCCCAAGGCTATCGGGCATCGAAACACGATCTTTGGCGCCTGCGAAGGCCGAAGCCGCGATGGCACGCGGGAACAGGCCGATCTCGACCGTGTCGCGAACGACCTCTCCGTTCTCGCCGGTTTCGCGGACGCGCCAGACGCCGGCCATCACCGCTTCCTGGGCCTGGTAACGCGATCCGCCGATGACCGACACCTCGCCCTCGCCCAGAACCTGATTGACGAGTTCGAGATTGGCGGAATCCAGGTCGGAAATCTCGACCGATGCCGTCGCGCGCGCTTCACCGGTAAAATCGCGCAACCGGTCGAGAACGCGTTCCAGCGCGGCAATGCCGGCATCGAGGCCGGCCGCCGCTTCCGGTTCGGGAATGTCGGGAGCCGAGAAGGTCATCATTCCCGACGGCATCGGAAACAGGTCGAGCGTGGCGCCGTCTTCCTCGCCGGGCTGGCTGTTGGGGCCGACAAGCCCCGGGATTGAATGCGTCATGGTCTGCGAGCCTCCATCAGGCGGGTTCACTTGATCTGGCTAGTTCACGGAGTCGGGAACGGGTGCCCCGCATCCCTCGGGAAACTCGAAACGCGGCGGCGCGGATGGCTCGCGCGACAGAATTTCGCCGATCTGGACGACGTAGTCCTGCCAGTCGAGAACGCGCGGGATCACGCCGAGATAACCGCCGCGCCTCAGGAAGACGAGTGCGGGAAAGGCATTGAACCGGTACCGGCGCTGCAGTTCCCGCTCGCTGTCGCGGTCGATTACCAGCGGTACGATGGCGCCGCGGAAGGCCCGCACGAGTTCCGGCAGGATGATCGCGACATCGTCGCTTTCCGCGTGCCGGGCGGCATCGCCGGCGAACAACAGAACCGCCAGCTCGAAGCCAGGCGCCGTCTCGTCAAGCGTCTCGGTGTCGACCACGGTCAGCCCCTCGCGCTGGATGACGGAGTGAAGAAGCGGCGAAAACATCAGCGTCTCCTGTCGGGCGGGCCGGACTGCGCCGGCTGTTGCAAGTGTTCTGGCAGTTGCGGTTCGCGGCCGATCAGGTCCGCGAACAGGTGCTCGAAACCGGTTTCGCCGCGCATCGCCATTTCAAGGGCCCGAAGCGCGTCTGCCGTTTGGTGCGCGGCTTCTTCCGACATCCGCTCGCGGGCGGCGCCGAGAAACACCAGCAGCCACTCGCCGGGCGCAACCTCGCCGACAAGGCGCGTGTCGACGCGCAGGTCCTCGCCGCTACCGCGGCACAGCGCGACGCCCTCGCCCGGCTCGATGACCTGCATGGGAATGCCGACGCACATCAGCCGGCCTCCGGCGCCTGGCGCACGAGCCGGTCCATCTCGGCCTCGAAATCGTCAGGCCCCCGCCAGCTCACGGTCAGAACGATCCTCCCGTCACCGTGGCGAAAGGCCTGGCTCTCGTCGGGGCGCTCCGCCTCGTAGCGGTCGAGCGCCGTTTCCGCGGTCGACAGCACGTCGTCGGCGTCGAGCGGCGTTTCGCGGTGCACCGCGTGGACGCCGAGCGAGGCGAGGAAATCGAGGGCAACACCAATGGCCGGGCCGATCTGCGCGCGCACCTGCGGCCGCAGGCTGCCGCCGTAGTCGTCCAGTTCGACCGGCTGGACGCCGACGAGCAGCAGGTGTTGCGGATAATCGCCCATCATCTCGGCCATCGCGAGCACTTCCTGAAACCCTGTCTGGTGCAGGGAAATCTTCTTGGCGCCCATGAACTTGGGCACTTCATCACCCTCGACACGCTTCAGCGTACCCGGCTCAATGCCGTAATCGACGGCATCGAACACCACCAGAATGTCGGTTTCGCGGATATGCTGGACGAGATAGATGCCCTGCGTCCCGCCATCCATGATCCGGACGTTGGAACCGAACTCCCAATGCCTATGCAGTTCGTCGACGGCGCGGACGCCAAATCCCTCGTCGGCCCACAGCAAATTGCCGATGCCGAGAACCAGCACTGACGGCTGTCCCTCCTCCATGAAGCGCTATCCTCCATTCGCGCTGCCGGCCTGGTCGCCGGCCTGTCCCGTCTTCCGCAAGACCCGTGCCAACCGGCCAGTTTGAGCCAAATGCTTGTTTTCGAGGGGATTTTCACAAGAGAAAATACTACATATCGGAAATTAGATTATCAGTTTGATTCTTCTTTGGATACTTTCTTACCATCAAAGACATTCCGCGCTCTGCCTCCGGCAACCGTACTTCCATCCCAATGGCAGCGCAGCTGACAGCCGCCGCGGGCGGGCGGCCCAACGCAAAACGGGGCCCAAAGGCCCCGCCTGCACCGCGATGCGGACCGGCTATTCGGTCCCGTCGGCGGAACGGCCGTCGCGGAACGTCCGCCAGCCGGAGAACATCGACGAGATGATCGACTGACGCGACATGATGTCCTCGCGTACCGCGGCATAGATGTGGATGATGACGAAGCACGCGATCCACCACAGCCCGAGATGATGCCAGGTGTGGACGTCCTGGCTTTGGCCGAACAGCGGGATAACCCAGCTCGAGAACAGCGTGTGCTGCCAGGATCCTATGCCGGTGCCCTCGCCGTAGAGGGCGAAGCCGGTGAACACCATGAACACGATCCCCCACACGAACATGATGTGCATGACCAAGGTGGCCAGCGGGTTGTGGCCGGCATATTTGAGCGGCTGGCGGGCGATCATGGCGTACCATTTGACCTCATGGACCAGCTCGCGCCAGAAACTGACCCGCCACACCGGCGGCAGGAAGATCTGGCGCGCATGGTGATTACCGACAAAGGCCCAGTAGATCCGCAGCAGCAGGCCGACCGCCAGGATGTAGGCGGCGGCGAAGTGGATGTAGCGAATCCAGCCGAACAGGAAGGACGCGCTGGCTTCGCCGCCCACGGAGGGCGGCGGCGAACCGATCAGGTACCCGGTCACCGCAAGCGTGAAGATCGCGCCGGCATTGACCCAGTGCCACAGGCGCACCGGCGCCTCGTAGACATAGACGGCTTCCTCGACGTGTTTGGTTGGCATGACCATTCCTCCTCACCCACCGAGCATGAAGGCGCCGGCAACCGCGATCAGCGTTCCGGCTGCGGGAACCGCCAAGCGCAGCCGCATCAGCGCCTGGCCGATGCCAATGCCGGCGACATGGACGGACGCCGTGACAATCGCGAAGCCGCCGATAAACGCGGCAACCGACCCGGTCGCCTCGACACCGTGGGCATGGCCGTGGAACAGGGCAAACGAGCCAATCAGGATCGCGCCGAGTGGTCCGGAGGGCGCATAGCGAAAGGCGATCAGCAGGCCGAGCACGAGCACGGAAGCCGCGATGCCGGGTTCCACCGCCGGCAACGCGACATGGGCGAGGCCCATGGCCGCGCCGACCAGCATCGTCGCGACGAAGGCGAGCGGGGCGAGCCAGACTCGGCCGCCGTTTCTGGCGGCAAGCGCCGACCAGATGCCGACCGCCAGCATGGCCGCCAGGTGGTCGGCCCCGGTCAGCGGATGCAGCAGGCCGTGGGCCAGTCCGCCGGCGCCGAAATGTTCGGGATGGGCGAATGCCGGACCGGCAGCGAGGATCGCGGCGCCGGCCGCAACAGCGAGTTTCAGTTTCCTGTTCATGGTCTCCCCTCCCTCAGCGGACCTTGACTTCGGCCATTTCCTCGCCGTCCGGCCCCATCACATGGGTCGAACAGGCAAGGCACGGGTCGAAGGAATGCAATGTGCGCAGGATTTCGACCGGCTCTTCCGGGCGTTCCATCCTGGTGTTCATCAGCGACGCCTCGAAAGCGCCGATATTGCCTTCGTTGTCGCGCGGCGAACCGTTCCACGTGGTCGGCACGACGCACTGGTAATTGTCGATCTTGGTGTCCTTGATCCTGATCCAGTGGGCGAGCGCGCCGCGCGGAGCCTCGGTGAAGCCGACGCCCTTGACCTCGGACGGCCAGGTCGCGGGATCGAACTTCTCGACATTGGCGGTCGCCGTGTCGCCGGCCTTTATGTTGGCGATCAGCTTGTCCATGAAATAGCGCTGCATTTCGGCCGCCCATTCGCATTCCAGCGCGCGGGCAGCCGTACGCCCCAACGTCGAGAACAGGGCGTCGACCGGCACGTCGAGTGTCTTCAGGGTCCGGTTGATCTGCTCGGTGATGATCTCGTGGCCCTGGGCGTAGCCGACGACGTAGCGGGCCAGCGGACCGACTTCCATCGGATGGCCGCGCCAGCGCGGCGCCTTGATCCAGGAGTATTTCGCCTGCTCGTCGATATTGACGATGTTCGTCTTCGTTCCGACGAGATTGGGACCGAGCGCATAG
>JBNLDE010000185.1:0-4964 GCA_050304175.1 Zhengella sp.
TGAACTGCCCTGCGAGCGGCGGGATGACCCGCTGCACGGCCTGGGGCAGCACCACGTAGCGCAGGGTCTGCAGCCGCGTGAGCCCGACGGAGTACCCGGCCTCGTACTGTCCGCGCTCGATGGACTGGATGCCGGCGCGCACGATCTCCGCGATGAAGGCCGCGGTGTAAAAGGCCAGCGCCAGATAGAGTGCGAGAAATTCGGGCTTGACCTGCACGCCGCCGCGCAGATTGAAACGGCCGAGGACCGGCATGTCCCAGCTCAGCGGAAAACCCGTCACGATGAAGGCCAGAAGCGGCAGGCCAACGATCAGGGCGATCGAGGTCCACAACGTCGGAAAAGGCTGGCCGGTCGCCATCTGGCGTTGACGGGCCCAGCGCGCGACGAAGAACGATCCGATGATCGCGATGACGAACGCCGCGCCGATAAGCCACGCTCCTTCGCCCCATACCGGGCTGGGAATGCTGAATCCGCGATTATTGAGGAACGACGCAAACGGAAGTTCTATGGAATTCTTCGGTTGCGGCAGGACCGACAGGACGCCGAAATACCAGAAGAAGATAACCAGAAGCGGCGGGATGTTGCGGAAAATTTCGACATAGACCATGCAAATCTGACGGATCAGCCAGTTGTGCGACAACCGGCCTACGCCGACAGCAAATCCGATAATCGTGGCGGTGATGATGCCGAGAACGGCAACGAGCACAGTATTCAACAGGCCAACAAGCAACGCGCGCCCGTAGGTGGAATCGGCGGAGTACTCGACCAGGGACTGAGAGAGATCAAAACCCGCGCGGCTTTTCATGAAAGCGAAGCCCGAGGCTATGTTTGCCCGCTGCAGATTGTCGATCGTATTGCCGACAATCCACCAAACGAAGACGAAAAGACCTATGAAAACAACCGCTTGGTAAAAAATACCGCGGATCTTAGGGTCGTAGAGAAAGGACGATGACGCATCGCCCCTGCCGTGCCCTGCAACATCCTGAGAAGCCATGATCCCCTCATGCTCCGTTTCTATATTCGTTGATTCCGGATTTCTTCCGGTTGGAGAAGGCGGCTGAATCGCCGCCTTCCCGATCGTCTGGCCATCCGGATTAGCGGATCGGCGGTGCGTATTGCAGGCCGCCCTTGGTCCACAGCGCGTTCACGCCGCGGGCGATCTTGAGCGGCGAACCGGAACCGACGTTGCGTTCGAAAGCTTCGCCGTAGTTGCCGACGTGCTTGATGATGCGAACAGCCCAATCGTTGGTCAGGCCGAGATCGGTGCCGAGCTTGGATCCCTCGTCCGTGCCGAGCAGACGTTGGATACTCGGATTGTCGGAGTTCTTCAACTCGTCGACATTGGCTGACGTCACGCCGAATTCCTCGGCGGTCAGCATGGCAAAGTGAACCCAGCTGACGATATCCAGCCACTGGTCGTCGCCCTGCCGCACAGCCGGTCCAAGCGGTTCCTTGGAAATGATTTCCGGCAGAACGGCGTGGTCATCCGGGTTGGTCAGGGTCAGGCGAATGCCGTACAGGCCCGACTGGTCAGTCGTATAGACGTCGCAGCGTCCGGCATCGTAGGCGGCGTTGACCTCTTCGAGCTTCTCGAACACCACCGGATTGTATTCCATGTTGTTCGCCTTGAAGTAGTCAGCGAGGTTCAACTCGGTCGTGGTGCCGGTCTGCACGCAAACGGCGGCGCCGGAGAGTTGAAGCGCGGAATTGATCTCGGGCAGGTTCTTCTTGTTGATCATGAAGCCCTGGCCGTCATAATAGTTCACGGCGCGGAAATTCAGGCCAAGAGACGTGTCGCGGCTGATCGTCCAGGTCGTGTTGCGCGAGAGCAGGTCGACTTCGCCGGACTGCAGCGCTGTAAAGCGCTCCTTGGCAGACAAAGGCGAGAACTTGACCGCGTTCGCGTCATCGAAGATCGCGGCGGCAATCGCACGGCACAGATCGACGTCGAGACCCGACCAGTCGCCCTTGTCGTTCGGCGCGGAAAATCCGGCCAGACCCGTGGAAACGCCGCACTGCACGAAACCCTTCGCCTTTACGTCGTCCAACGTGGAAGCGGACGCCGCCCCGGCGACCAAGGTCAACGCAGCCGCACCAATTACACTAGTAAGAACTGTACTTTTCATAGGAAAACCCCATTGTTTGATCCGGGCAAGCCGGACTTCTGATTCCAACCAAAGAATACCTGTTCCCACCTAAGCAAAAGGCCCGGGTGGCAACCTATTGGTCAATCTCCCATTGCGGGGCGTATCGAATGCCATATTGAACGGTGCGTCAAGCACCGGCTCCCGAGCTTCGGTTCATTGTCCCCGGCGCATTCTCCCGAAGCCGCGGCCGACCATCGGGGCGCGGGTCATTCGCGATGCCGGAATTTCTGCCGTTTCGTCCGCCGCGAGTCCTTCTATCCGGCGGCAATTTACTCTATCCCTCGCGGGAAAACGTCTGGACCAAAGGAAAGCCACGTGAGCAAGTCGGAGAAAAAGGGCATCAACACAAGGCTCGCGCATGCGGGACACAATCCCAGTGATTTCTTCGGATTCGTGCAGCCTCCCGTCGTCCACGCCTCGACCGTGCTGTTCAAGGACAGCAACGCGATGGTTACCCGCAGCCAGCGCTACACCTACGGAACGCGCGGAACGCCGACGACAGACGCGCTTTGCGCCGCGATCGACGAACTGGAAGGATCGGCGGGGACGATCGCCGTTCCCTCGGGGCTCGCCGCCGTGGTCGTGCCGCTGCTGGCGTTCCTTTCGGCCGGCGATCACGTGCTGATCGTCGATTCGGTCTACAACCCGACACGGCGCTTCGCCGACACGATGCTGGCGCGGCTTGGAGTGGAAGTCGAATACTACGCGCCCGAAATCGGCGCCGGTATTGCCAAGCTGATGAAACCGAACACGAAGGTTGTGTGGACCGAATCGCCGGGCTCGAACACGTTCGAGATGCAGGATATCCCGGCGATCGCGCAGATCGCGCGGGCGCATGGCGCCGTCACGATGATGGACAACACCTGGGCGACCCCGCTGTATTTCCGGCCACTCGACCATGGCGTCGACATTTCCGTTCACGCGGCAACGAAATATCCGGGCGGCCATTCCGACGTGCTGCTCGGCACCGTATCGGCCAACGCCGCCTGCTGGGAGCGCCTTCACGACACTTTCATCACGCTTGGCGTCTGCGCCGGACCGGACGACATCTACCAGGTCCAGCGCGGGCTCAAGACGATGGGCGTGCGCCTCGAACGCCACCAGAAAAGCGCGCTCGAGATTGCCGAATGGCTCGAAGGCCAGCCTGACGTGGCGCGCGTTCTGCACCCTGCCCTGCCCTCGTTTCCCGGCCACGATATCTGGAAGCGTGACTTTTCCGGTTCGTCCGGCCTGTTCTCGATCGTCCTCGACGGCGGCGGCCAAGCGCAGGCCCACGCCTTCCTCGATGCACTGGAAATTTTCGGGCTCGGCTATTCCTGGGGCGGGCACGAAAGCCTGGCCGTCCATGTGTATCTCGGCGACCGGACGATCGCAAAGCGCGACTACGTCGGTCCGGTGATCCGCCTGCAGATCGGGCTGGAAGACCCGGCCGACCTGATCGCGGACATCGAAAAGGGACTCGCAGCGGTTCGCGCCAGCAGATAATCTTCCCCGGCTGGAGGAGGCGGCAAACCGCCTCTCCGCACGGGAGGAGATGATGGAAACATTTGACTATGTCGTTGTCGGCGGCGGTTCGGCGGGATGTGCGATTGCCGCGCGCCTGAGCGAGGATCCGTCGGCGACCGTATGCTTGCTCGAGGCCGGCGGCAGCGGCAAGGACATGCTGATCCGCGCGCCGATGGGCATCGTCGCCATGCTGCCGGGCCGGCCGAAGATCAACAACTGGGCCTACGAGACGGTGCCGCAACTAGGCCTCAACGGGCGGCGTGGCTACCAGCCGCGCGGCAAAGCGCTGGGCGGATCGAGCGCCATCAACGCCATGCTCTATGTTCGCGGCCATTCGTCGGATTACGACGACTGGGCGGCGGCGGGTTGCGACGGCTGGTCGTGGAACGACGTGCTGCCCTGGTTCCTCAAGTCGGAGAACAACGAGCGCGGCGGCAGCGACCTGCATGGCGCCGGCGGACCGCTCCAGGTTTCGGAACAACGCTCGCCGCACGCCATCTCGCAAGCCTTCATCGAAGCCGCCGGATCGCTGCAGATCCGTCGCAACGACGATTTCAACGGCGCGGTCCAGGAAGGCGCGGGGCTCTACCAGGTGACGCAGTTCCATGGTGGAAAGAAGAACGGCGAGCGCTGTTCGGCGGCGGCGGCCTACCTGCACCCGGTCATGGACCGGCCCAACCTGAAGGTGGAGACGGGCGCGCATGCCACCCGCATCCTGTTCGACGGAAAGCGGGCGACCGGGGTGGAATTCCGCCGCGGCAAGGACACACTGCGGGTCGGCGCGCGGCGCGAGGTCATCCTGTCTGGCGGCGCCTTCGCCTCGCCGCAACTGCTGATGCTGTCGGGCGTCGGGCCGGGTGACAAGCTGAAGCAACACGGCATCGAAGTGCGCCACGCGCTCGATGGCGTCGGCGAGAACCTGCATGACCACATCGACTTCGTGCTCGCCTGGAAATCGCCCGATCCCACCCTTCTCGGCATCGGTCCTGCCGGCGGCCTGCACGTCATGCGGCAGATCCTGCAATGGCGGCGCGACGGCACCGGCATGATCGCCTCGCCGGGCGCGGAGGGCGGCGCGTTCCTGAAGACGAGCCCCGATCTCGAGCGCCCCGACATCCAGCTCCATTTCGTCGCCGCCATCGTCGACGACCACGCCCGCAAGCTGCATCTGGGCTACGGTTATTCCTGCCATGTCTGCGTGCTGCGCCCCCGCTCGCGGGGAACCGTCGCGCTCGCCTCCGCGGACCCGACGGCGGCGCCGCTAATCGACCCGGCTTTCCTGGCCGACGCCGAGGACTTGGCAACGCTGGT
>JBNLDE010000186.1:0-7604 GCA_050304175.1 Zhengella sp.
CGCGGTGCGGTTTTCCGCCGCCTCGGCCTCGACCCGGATCTTCTCGATCGCCGCTTCCTTGAACACCAGCACCGCCCGCGCCATCTCGCCGATCTCGTCGCCGCGGTCCGTCCCGGGAACCTCGACCGAGTTCTCGCCAGACGCGAGCCTGTCCATCACGGACGTCAGGGCGTTTACAGGCGGAACTATGCTGCGCATGACCACATAGGCGGCCGCCGACATGACGAGCACTGCAAAAACGAGAGAGCCGCCGAGCAGCAGCGCGTCGGACCAGAACGCGGCGCCGATATCATCGGCGTAGATACCGGTTCCGACGACCCAACCCCACGGGGCAAAGCCGGCGACGTAGGAATTCTTGAGAACCGGCTCGTCGAAACCCGGCTTTGGCCAATAGTAGTCGACGAGGCCCTGGCCGTGCGCCTTGACCACATTGACGAATTCCACGAACAGCTGCTTGCCGGTCGGATCCATCAGGCCGCTCTGATCGGTCCCGTTCAGTTCCGGCTTGATCGGGTGCATGACAATCCTCGATGTCATGTCATTGATCCAGAAATAACCGTCCGGGTCATAGCGCATGGCGCGGATCGCCTCGACGGCGCGGGCCTGCGCTTCGTCGCGGCTGAGCGCGCCGTCGGTTTCCTGCTTGTGATAACCGGCGAGCACACCAACCGCATTCTGGGTCATTGCCGCGAGCGTCGCCTGGCGCTCGTTCGCCGCCTTGTACTGTTCAATCACAAGGCTGAACGCCGTTCCAACCGTCATGATCGAGATTGCGACGCCGATCAGCAGAAAAAGCCGCACCGAAATGCTGAGCTTCGCCCATGACACGGCGGTCAGTCGCGAAACCAGGGAATGGGCCGGCCGGACCGGTCGTGTTGCGGTGCTGCTCATGATGTCTACCTCAAATCGTCATATGCGGGCCCGCGGACCCGACCGGGTGTACGAACGGGGTTGTGCAACGCGGGACGACGCATTCGGGCGCCACGGCCGGTTGTCGATGAATGTTTCCGGTTTCCGGAATCATTGCGCATGCCCCCATTTGCGCCGCAATGAACAGTTCCACATGCTGCTGCCGGTTGCCTTGGCAGAAGCTGTTGCTAATTCATGATCGTCTAACGAATCACGCTTAACCTCTGCCTAACGCGCCAACGCGAAGGCATGATCGAAACGCGGATCGCCAGGAAAAAGATGTTTAGTCTTAGTGTGTTAGGGCATGTGAGGGGCAAAATGCCGCAGGTGCCTGCCTCTCCGGCGGCACGATAAGACGGCGCTGCCTATTCCACGCTTAACCGGTAGCCGAGCCCGCGAACGGTCTGCAGCCAGACCGGATTGGCCGGGTCGCGCTCGATCTTGCGGCGCAGGCGGTTGATCTGGACGTCGATCGTGCGCTCGCCGACATCGGCGCCGTCGCCGATCAACTCGTGGCGCGGCACGGTTTCACCAACCCGGTTGGCGAAAATGGCGAGGATATCCTGCTCGCGATCGGTCAGACGCACCGGTTCGCCGTTCTTCTTCAGTTCGCGGCGCAGGATCTGGAACGTGTAGGGACCGAAAACGACCTGCTCGAGCTTGGGCGCTTCGAGCGGTGCGCCACGGCGCAAAATGGCATTGATGCGCAATACCAGCTCACGCGGATCGAATGGCTTGACCAGGTAGTCATCGGCGCCGGCTTCGAGCCCGCTGATGCGATTGTCGGTCTCGGACAGCGCTGTCAGCATCAGGATCGGCATGTTCTTCTTTTCGCGCAAGGCGCGGGTCAGGTCGACGCCGTTCTCGCCCGGCATCATCACGTCGACGATCAGAAGATCAAAATCCAGGCCCTCGAGCTTGCGGCGTGCCTCGGTCGCGTTGGCGGCCACGGTAACCCGCATGCCCTGGCCGGCCAGGTAGCGCTGCAGCAGGTTGCGAATGCGTGTGTCGTCATCGATGACCAGCAGGTGGGGGGCGTCGTCACTCAGCGCCGCCGCTCCGTGGCTCTCCCGCTCAAGTGTCGTCATGTCCGTTCTCCCGTTGCTTTGCGGGCAGGCGGTCGATTTGGGCCCTCAGTTCCGGATCCACCATCGCTTTCAGGAACCCCTCGATTGCGACCCTGTTGTCCGCGCCTGCCTCCTCCAATGCGCGGCGGATGCGGCGGGACTGTGGCATCGCCAGCGCAACAGCCAGGGCCCGTCCGCGGGCCGTGGGGTAAAGTTCACGCTGGCGCCTGTCCTTCAGGCCCTGAACCTGTACGATATGGCCGGTCTCGATCAACTGTTTGAGGACACGCGCCAGGCTCTGCTTGGTGATCTTCAACACGTCGAGAAGTTCGGCCACGGTGAGGCCTGGCATGCGGTTGACGAAGTGGACGACGCGGTGATGCGCCCGGCCGAAGCCGATATCGGCCAGGATCGCATCGGGGTCGGAGGTGAAGTCGCGGTAGGCAAAGAACAGGAGTTCGATGACGTCGAAGTCGACGCCGTCCTTCTCGGTCAGGGGCGCGCGGATCGGTTCGCCTTGCGAGGGTTCGTTGTCGCTCATCTGGTCTCCGGCCGCCCAAATATGTCAGTTATATTGACGTAAATTGGGGGCGATGGTACTAATAGTCAAGCTTCGCGGCCGATTGCGAACAAATATGCGGGATTACCGGAGAATTCCGAAATTTCCTTCATCTCGCCATGGTGTAGAAGAAAATATCAGGCGCTGACCGCCGCAAGATTGACCGGCGGCGCCGATCGCGCGAAATTTCAATGAAAGACGATACCAACTCGTCTGGGGAGGTTTGAATGGCTTCTGTTCCTTTTGATCAGCTTGACGGCTACATCTGGATGAATGGCGAGTTTGTGGACTGGGCAGATGCCAAGATTCACGTACTTACCCATGGCCTGCACTACGCGAGCGCCGTTTTCGAGGGCGAACGCGCCTATGGCGGCGAGATCTTCAAACTGACGGAACATACCGAGCGCCTGCACGAATCCGCGCGCTTGCTCGGTTTCAAGATCCCGTGGTCGGTCGAGGCGATCGACGATGCCTGCCGCGAGTTGCTGACCAAGCAGGGATTCGAGGACGCCTATGTGCGCCCGATCGCCTGGCGCGGTTCGGAAATGATGGGCGTGTCGGCCCAGACCAACAAGATCAACCTGGCGATCGCGATCTGGCAGTGGCCGAGCTATTTCGACCCGGCACAGCGGCTCAAGGGCATCCGCCTCGACATCGCCGAGTACCGTCGTCCCGACCCGCGCACCGCGCCGTCCAAGTCGAAAGCGGCCGGCCTCTACATGATCTGCACGCTGGCGAAGCACGACGCCGAGCGCAAGGGCTACGCCGATGCGCTCATGTTCGACTGGCGCGGCCAGGTCGCCGAAGCGACCGGCGCCAACATCTTTTTCGTCAAGGACGGGGTCATCCACACGCCGACGCCCGATTGCTTCCTTGACGGCATCACGCGGCGCACGGTCATCGATCTGGCGCGCCAGCGCGGCTACGAAATTGTGGAACGCGCGATTCAGCCGGAAGAGCTCGGCGATTTCGAACAGTGCTTCCTGACCGGCACGGCGGCCGAGGTGACTCCGGTGTCCGAGATCGGCCCGTATTCGTTCGCGGTCGGCGAGATCGCCACCAATCTGATGAACGACTACATGACCGAGGTTCAGCCCAAGAAGATGGCAGCGGAATAGCCGCCCCGGACATCATTGCGAAACCGGATCACCCGGTGAGCGACCGGTGCGCTTTACCCGACCTGTCTGATCGTCTACCACGCGCGCGAAACGCGGGAGAACCGTCATGGGCCACCTAAATGCCGGAATCGTGCCGGTCACGCCTTTCCAGCAGAACTGCACCATCCTGTTTGACGACGAAACCAGGGAGGGCGTGGTGATCGACCCCGGCGGCGACGTCGAACGAATCGTCGAGGTGCTGGAGCAGAACCAGATAAAGGTCGCGGCGATCTGGCTCACGCACGGCCATATCGACCATGCCGGCGGGGCGATGGACCTGAAGGAAAAACTCGGCGTCGACATCATCGGCCCGCATCGCGGCGACGAACGCCTGCTGTCCGGACTCGAAAGCCAGGCGGCGATGTTCGGCCTCGACGGCGCGGTGCGCAATGTCACGCCGGACCGCTGGCTGGAAGACGGCGACAGTGTTTCCTTCGCGGGGCATGTCTTCGAGGTGCTACACTGCCCGGGGCACGCGCCTGGTCATGTGGTCTATTTTGACCGCGAGGCGAAATTCGCCCATGTCGGCGACGTGCTGTTTCGCGGCTCGATCGGGCGTACCGACCTGCCGGGTGGCGACCACGCCACGCTGATCGCCTCGATCAAGAACAGGCTGTTTCCGCTCGGCGACGAGATCGGCTTCATCTGCGGTCACGGACCGGGCGGGCGTTTCGGCGAGGAACGCATGACAAATCCGTTCCTGACATAAAGAAACTCCCCGCCGAAGCGGGGAGGGGTCCGGGGGCAGGGAAGCACGGACAAATTCAGTCGATGACGCAGAAATGTCGCCTGCGGTCGTAGCCCATATAGGTGCCGGTGCGGTCGTCGAAGGTCTGGTAGCGCGCGTTGCAGGCGCGGAACCACTCCGCGCTCCAGGGTTCGAAGCCCGAATTGCGTTCGGCATAGACCACGTCGGGGTTCCGGCCGGGCGGGGGCGGGAAATAGTCCGGCTCTTCCGGCTCGATGCGCTGCGGCGGATAGGGGTCGGGCTCGCTGGCCGACGAAGCGATCATGGCGCCGACGGCAAGGCCGATAATGCCGAGCGCAATCGCTGCGCCGAGATCGTCGTCGCGGGTGTTGCGGTGGCGGTGGTGCTTGCGCTGTAATTGCTCGACGTGCGGTTCCACGCCGCGATGGCGAAACGGCTCGGCATTGCCCGCGGCCGGCGCGAGCACGGTCGCGGCGGCGGCGAGGCCGAGAATGGCGGAACGCAGGGAACGGGTCATGTGGTGTCTCCATGGCGGGCCCGGTGATCCGGACCGTTGGCTGGAGACTGGCAGGTACGGCCTGAACGCAAGCTGAACGGCGCGTTCATTGTTTGGCGCAGCGGGCGGGTGTTTCGGCCCGCGCGGCACGAACGGCTAACGCGGCGGCGGGCCGCCGCGCCGGGGTCGGGTCCTGCCTGCGCCGCGATGGCGGCGCAAAGGGTCAGGAAGCGCTGAGATTGACGGCCTTGGGGCCCTTGCCGCGCTTGTCGGGTTCGACCTCGAAGGAAACCTTCTGGTCTTCGTTGAGGCCGTCGAGGCCGGAGGCCTGCACGGCGGAAATGTGCACGAAAACATCCTTCGCGCCGTCATCGGGAGTGATGAATCCATACCCCTTGTCGGCATTGAAGAACTTGACGGTGCCCGTCTGGCTCATGTCGGGATCCTTTCCCACGGTGTTGGTCTTGCGCCCGTAGGGGCAGTGTTGCCGCGCCCGGCACGGGTGCGGTTGTGTCAGAGATTCACAGGGTCGGGGAAAGGGTCGTCTTCAATCGCGTTCCATTCTCCGGGCCGGCAAATGCCCGTACGGCGGAAAATATTACATGAAACGGTGACAGCGGCAAGACGACCCAACGCAGCCCGAGGCGCGCTCACTCCAGCCAGAAATCGGGCGTCATGACGAGGATGGCGCCGAGCAGTTCGAGGCGGCCCATGATCATCTGCACCGACAGCAGCACTTTCACCACGTCCGGCAGATCGATGAACGTGCCCGCCGGGCCGATCACCGGTCCGATGCCGGGGCCGACATTGGCGAGTGCCGAAATCGACGCCGACAGCGCGGTCTCGATGTCGAGGCCGAAAGCCGCGTAGACCAGCGCGAAGGCGGCGAATGTCGCCGTGTAGAGGATGGTGAAGGCCAGCACGCCCTCGATCGCGGCCGACGAAACGCGGCGGCCCTCGAAATGGGCGCTCGCCACCCGGTTGGGCCTGAGCATGACGCGCAGGCGCGAGCGCACGAAGGACAGCAGGATCATGATGCGGAAGATCTTGAATCCACCCGCCGTGGAGCCGTTGCAGCCGCCGACGAAGATCAGCAGGAAGAAGAAGGTGATGGCAAACGAGCCCCAGCCCATGTAGTCGGCGGTGGCGTAGCCGGTGGTGGTGATGATCGAGGTGACCTGGAAGACCGCAGCGGTGAAGGTGATCCAGGGATGCAGCCGGCTGTGGCTGTCGGCCGAGATCGCCGCGAACAGGAACAGCGACAGCAGCAGAACCAGGCCGAGGAAGAACAGGATCTGGTGGTATTCGTCGACGCGCCCCTTCTCCACCAGGGTGATCATGAACAGGAAGGGCAGCGAGGCCAGCAGCATGAACACGATGGAGATCCAGTCGATGGTCAGCGAGGCGAAATGGCCGAGCGACTGGTCGGAGGTGGAGAAGCCGCCCGTGGAAAGGGTGGTGAAGGCGTGGTTGGCGGCCTCGAAGCCGGTCATGCCGGCGGCGTAGTAAAGCAGTCCGCAGGCCAGGGTGAGCGCCAGGTACAGCCCGGTGATGCGGCGGGCGAAATAGACGATGCGGCCGAACGGGTTGACGGTCTTCTCCGAGGATTCCAGCAGGAACAGCTGCTGGCCGCCGATGCGCAGCGCCGGCAGCAGCATGATGCCGATGCCGATGATGCCGAGCCCGCCGATCCATTGCAGGAGCGAGCGCCACAACAGGATGCCGGGCGGCATGTCGTCGAGGCCGGCCAGCACGGTCGCGCCGGTGGTCGTCACGCCCGAGGCGGCCTCGAAGAAGGCGTCGACGAAGGAGATGCCGAGGCCGGACCACATGAAGGGCATGGCGCCGGCCAGCGAAAAGACGAACCAGGCGATGTTGACCAGCAGGAAGCCCTCGCGCGCCTTGAAGGTGTAAGGCTTGCCGCGCAGCGCCAGCTCGATCATCACGCCGGTGCCGCCCAGCACGCCGGCAGCGGTGACGAACACGCGCCAGTCGGGATGCTGCGCCACCGCGTCGGCCAGGGCCGGCAGCAGCATCAAGGCGGCAATGAGGAGGAGAAACCTGCCGATCGGCAGGAAGATGGCCCGAAAGTCCATGAACCGCGTCCGTGCTGATGCAGGTCGGATCGGGTAGCATCCCCGCCGCCCGGGCGCAAGGGCGCCGCCGCCGCCGGCTCTTTCCCGCCGCGCGGACCCGGCGTAGAATGGGCGCAAACAACCGGGGGAGGGACCGCCATGGCGGCGGGACGCAGCATCGGATTTGCCTTGCTCGGCGCGATCGGCGGCGCGGTCGCCGGCGGCGGCGCCGGGCTGCTCGGCGGCCTCGGCTACACGGAACTGGCCGGCACCAGCGGCTTCGAGGGCCAGTCCGGCTTCGTGGTCGCCTACTGGATCGCCGGCGGCATCCTGATCGGTTTGGTGGCCGGGCTGGTCGCCGGGGCGAAGCTGGCGGCGCGCTGAGCCCGTCCGTCCCCGCCTGACGCCGGAGGCGCGGCGATTGACGCGGCGGCGATCCGCGCCACAATGGAAGCCTGCGAACGGGAGCCAAGCTCCATGGGCGAAGACAACAAGACCGGCACGGTCACCAGACCGAAGATCAAGCGGCCGCGGCTGCACAAGGTGATCCTGGTCAATGACGATTTCACGCCGCGCGACTTCGTGGTCACCGTGCTCAAGGGCGAATTCCGGCTGACCGAGGACCAGGCCTA
>JBNLDE010000187.1:0-16655 GCA_050304175.1 Zhengella sp.
AACGGCTCGATGCGGGCGAGGTCAGTCTGCGATTGGTCGACCTGCGCCTTCAAGGCGGCGATCTGGGCATCGAGCGAGCCGATCTGCAACGCGAGCTTCTCGTCGGCGACGGCGCCGATCACCTGGCCGGCCCGTACCACGTCGCCCTCCCTGACGGTCAGGCTTTCCACCGTTCCGCCGATGCGCGCGCGCGCCGCTACGACGCTGTCACCTTCGAGCGTGGCGAAGACGGCCTTCTCGTCGTTGACGCTTCGCAACGCGACCGTGAAATCGGCTGCCGCCGCGGCCGTGAGGCCGACCGATCCTAAAATCTGCGCGGCCGCGATCAGCCGCACGAGACGTCGCGCAAATGGGTTCGCACCTGATTGCATCTGAATTGCCCACCCCTCTTGGCCTCGGTCCAGCGCCGGACGGCCGGTCATCAAACAAACGAATCGCGGACCGGATCGCGCCCAGGCCCGAAAACTCAGCCTCATATATTTTCACATATTTATAATTGCAAATATAAAAATACATCTGCGGCAAGCGGCTTGTTGCCGTGGCGCCCGTCCTTCTGCAAAGGTACTTGTCGCATAGCTTCAATGCCGGGCCGATTCGGGGCCCGTCATATATCTGGACCAAATCGGGAGCGCGCCCATGCTGAGCCTGTTCGAAATCGCGGCGCTGTTGCTGGCGCTCTCCGCCTTTTTCGGCTGGTTCAACCATGCCTTTGTGCACCTGCCACACACGATCGGCCTCGTTGTGATGGCGCTGATTGCCTCGCTGGCGCTGCTGGTTCTCGAAATCCTGTTCCCGACACTCGGCATGACCGACGTGTTGCAAAACGCAATCGGCCAGATTGATTTTTACTCGACCTTGATGGAAGGCATGCTCGCCTTCCTGCTTTTTGCGGGCGCGCTGCATGTCGACTTCATATTCCTGCGCGACCAGCGCTGGGCGATCGGGCTGATGGCGACAATCGGCGTGCTGATCTCGACGGCGATCGTCGGCGTCGGATTCTGGGCGCTGTCGGCGTGGCTCGGCTATCCGATTCCGCTCGCCTGGGCGCTGGTGTTCGGCGCACTGATCTCGCCGACCGACCCCGTGGCGGTGTTGAGCCTGCTCAAGTCGGTCAATGTTCCGCACGCGCTTGAAGCCAAGATCACCGGCGAATCGCTTTTCAATGACGGCGTTGGCGTTGTGTTCTTCACCATCCTGTTGGCGGTCGCGCTGAGCGGGGGGAGTCATGTCGACCTCGGTCATGTCGGCGAACTGTTCTTCGTGGAAGCCGGCGGCGGCGCGCTCCTTGGCGCTTTGACCGGCTGGCTGGCGTACCGGGCCATGGCGCGCATCGATGACTACGCGGTGGAAGTCCTGATTTCGCTCGGTATCGTTGCCGCCACCTACGCGATCGCGCTGAGGCTGCATGTCTCGGGGCCGATCGCCGTCGTCATCACCGGCTTGCTGCTGGGCAATCGTGGCGCCCGCATCGGTATGAGCGAGGAAACCCGGAGCCATCTGTTCGGGTTTTGGGAGCTCATCGACGAGATCCTCAATTCCGTGCTGTTCCTGCTGATCGGGCTGGAAATGCTGGTGCTGACGATCGATCCCTCCTTCGGCTGGATCGCGCTGGCTGCGATCCCTCTCGTGCTGATTGCGCGGCTGGTGTCGGTGTCGGTTCCGATCGCCGCACTGGCGTTGCTACAGACCTTCTCGCGGGGCTCCATACCTGTGCTGACCTGGGGCGGGTTGCGCGGCGGCATTTCGGTTGCGCTGGCGCTGTCGCTGCCCGACATTGAGGCGAAACCGCTGATCTTGACCGCGACCTATACGGTGGTGCTGTTTTCGGTCATCGTGCAGGGGCTGACGGTCAAGGCGCTGGTCAACCGCACGGTCGATCCGACATTGCTGTGACCGCGCCCGGTCGGGCAGACACGATTGCAAAGGATGATCCGCATGAGTTCCCGCGAATACGCCGTCTACGATGTCTTCACCGACATGGCGCTTGCCGGCAATCCGCTTGCCGTCGTGTTCAACGCCGACGGGCTCGATGGCGCCGAAATGCAGGCGATCGCGCGCGAGTTCAACCTGTCAGAGACCGTATTCATCCTGCCGGCGGAAAAGCCGATGCACAGTGTACGGCTGCGCATCTTCACGCCCAAGGCCGAGCTGCCGTTTGCCGGCCACCCGACCGTGGGCGCTGCGGTGGCCTTTGTCGAGAAGGGCGGGGGACAATCGGGCGGGACGGCCCTGGTGTCGCTGGAGGAGGAAGTCGGGCTGGTGCGGGCGGCGGTGCATCACAACGGCGCGGCCGGGTTTGCCGAATTCGACCTGCCGAAACTGCCCGAGCCCGTGGCGGCGGACCTTCAGCGCGAGGCGGTGGCGGCTGCGCTCGGGCTCGACAGTCACGATATCGGTTTCGAGAACCACGTCATCGGCGCCTGGTCGGCCGGAGTGCCCTATGTCTGCGTGCCGGTGCACGGGCTCGAGGCGGCCGGTCGCGCGCGCATGAGTACGGAGATGTGGCTCGACCTGTTCGCGGATGTCGATGCCCGGCAAGCGCCGAGTCCGTGGATCTACTGCCGCGAGACCGTCAATCACGACTGCGCCTTCCATGCGCGCATGTTTGCGCCGCATCAGGGGATTGCCGAGGATCCGGCGACCGGTTCGGCAGCGGCGGCGTTTGCCGGCGCGATAGCCGAATTCGACGACCCGGTCGACGGCCTGCATCCGCTGTGGATCGAGCAGGGCCTCGAGATGGGGCGGCCGTCGCGGCTGCGCCTCGAACTCGAACTGGAGCACGGCCGGCTCGCCCGTGCGCGCATTGGCGGCCACGCGGTGAAGGTTGCGGAAGGCAGGCTGCTGGCGTGAAATCAGGGCCGGTTCCAGGCTTTGACAGGCAATGCGGCGGAAATCCGCAAACGGGGCTGGACAGGCGGCGGCGGCGCGGCTATATCGCGCTCACCATGGTCCGGGTGATTAGCTCAGTTGGTAGAGCAGCTGACTCTTAATCAGCGGGTCGTAGGTTCGATCCCTACATCACCCACCATGTTTTCCCGCAAATCGCTGTTCGGCCCCGGCATGCCCCGGGCGCGCGCCTGTGCGCAAACAGTGCTGGCATTTTTTCGGATACCGAAATAAATATATCGGCCAGTGAAGTCCGCACCGGCCGGCAGCCACCGGCCGGTCGCGTCGGCCACCGTCGAAAACCTGGCAACAGCGGTCGCGCGGTCGCACAATGCGGGGTGGGCGTTGGCGCCGGCGGCGCAGGCCGTGCGGATGCGGTGATGCAGGAGGAAACCATGGCGACAGGCTTTTTCAAGAATATCGACAAGATCCCGTTCGAGGGCCCGGATTCGACCAATCCGCTCGCCTTCCGCTTCTACAATGGCGATGAGATGGTGATGGGCAAGCGGATGGAGGACCATCTGCGCTTTGCGGTCGCCTACTGGCACTCCTTCGCCTGGACCGGCACCGACCCGTTCGGCGGCGACACGTTCCAGCGGCCGTGGTTTCCCGCCGACACGATGGAACAGGCCAAGCTGAAGGCCGACGTGGCCTTCGAGATGTTCACGGCGCTCGGCGTGCCGTTTTTCTGCTTCCACGACGCCGACGTGCGCCCGGAGGGCAGGAACTTCGCCGAAAACACCAGGAACCTGAACGAGATCGTCGACTACTTCGCCGAGAAGATGGACGCAACCGGGATCAAACTGTTGTGGGGCACGGCCAACCTGTTCTCCAATCGGCGGTACATGGCGGGCGCGGCGACCAATCCCGACCCGGACGTGTTTGCCTTCGCCGCGGCGACGGTAAAGACCTGCATCGACGCCACACACCGGCTCGGCGGCGCCAACTACGTGCTGTGGGGCGGGCGCGAGGGCTACGAGACGCTGCTCAACACCGACCTGAAGCACGAGGACAACCAGCTCGGCCGCATGCTCAACATGGTCGTCGACTACAAGCACAAGATCGGCTTTAAGGGCACGATCCTGATCGAACCGAAGCCGCAGGAGCCGACCAAACACCAGTACGACTACGACGTCGCCACGGTTTACGGCTTCCTCAGGCGCCACGGGCTGGAAAACGAGGTCCGGGTCAATATCGAGCAGGGTCACGCGATCCTGGCCGGCCATTCGTTCGAGCACGAACTGGCGCTGGCCAACGCGCTCGGCATCTTCGGCTCGATCGATATGAACCGCAACGACTACCAGTCGGGGTGGGACACCGACCAGTTCCCCAACAACGTGCCGGAAATGGCGCTGGCCTATTACGAGATCCTCAAGGGCGGCGGCTTTGCCACCGGCGGCACCAATTTCGACGCCAAGCTCAGGCGCCAGTCGCTCGATCCGGAAGACCTGCTGGTGGCCCATATCGGCGGCATGGACTGCTGCGCGCGCGGGCTCAAGGCGGCGGCGAAAATGCTCGAGGACGGCGTGCTGACCGACTATGTGAAGTCGCGCTATTCGGGCTGGGGCACGCCGGAAGGCACAGCGATGCTGGCCGGCGAACGCTCGCTGGAGGAGATCGCGACGCGCGTGGAGCGCGACGACGTCAATCCGCAGCCTGTTTCCGGGCGCCAGGAATACCTGGAGAACGTCGTCAACCGCTACGTCTGAGGCGACCGTTCCGGTCCGCGCCGCGCCGGCCCGCGATGCAAATACGCCGCCGGCGGGGGCCGGCGGCGCCTCGATTTGCCGACTGCGCGGACCCATATCGGGCGGCGGGGTCCGCTGTTTGCCGGTCAGTCGGCGGTCGAGAAGCGCGACACGCGGCCGAACACGCGGTGCGAAGGCTTGCGCGGGGCAGGGGCGACGACGACGCCGGCGTTCGGGGCATGCCACTGCCAGCGGTTCTGCGACGCCACGCGCCACCAGTTGCCGAAGGCGGCCTGACAGCCGGCTGCGTTCCAGTCGTTGACGAGGTTGTGGCCCTCGTGGCGCAACGCGTCGGCTTCGGCGCGGGATTTAGCGTGCCTGAACGCGTTGACGACCCGGTCGAGTTCGTCCTGGATGCGCTGGCAGGTCGGGCCGTTGCTGACGAATTGCGGGCCGCGGACGCGGGCATCGGCGGCCGGTGCGGTCATTGAAAGGACGGCGAAGCCCAACATCGAGGCCTGGGCGATTTTGCGGAAGTTCGTCATGGTGCTTCTCCTGGTGTTCGTTGGTTGAACCAGAACACCAGCGGCGCCGGTGATTTCTGATGCCCGATGACTAGGGCCTGCAGCTTGAACGCTTGCTGAGGCGGCGGTTCACGCGGGGTTCAGGATGGGGCCTTTTTGGATTTCCCACCGGCCGGGCGCCGGCGGATACCGCGAGCACGGCATCCTGATCGTCACCGAGGACGCGGCAGAGGATGTCGCCGGCATTCCCTGCGGGCCGGAGGCGAGCGGGGTGAAGTGAGGGGGAGGAAAAATGGCCGTGTGGAGCCCATTGCAGAAATCAGAACGGGAACTCTGATGTCTGCTTCAAGGGTCTAGCCGCAGCAGTTTTCGCCGATTTGTACTGGGGGACAGGCTACCGTGCCAAAGGAACAGAAAACGCAGCAATCCCCGGATTTCGGTTTAAGAACGACGCCGCAACGGCTGCATTCGTAGAACCATTGGCATGCATCGGTTGGCATGGTTTCTTCTGCCGAATGGCCACAACTAGGACACGTAATCGTCGATCGCAAAATCGCTTCCTTCGCGTGGGTAACCATCGTTCATATGCCCCCGAGATCAGGAACCCTTGGGAATAACGGACGCCGCATAGCCTGCATTTTCCGTGGCCGCGAGAATGTCGTCTATGGCGGTTACAGCATCGTCATAGACGACTTGCGCAGTGCGGGCATCTGCGTCGGCGCTTACGGACCGGACGCCATCTACCCCGCCGATGGCCGCTTCCACAACATAAGGGCAACTCGCGCAGAACATACCCGGCACAGAGAGATCAACGGTCTGCTCACCAGCGAAAGCGGGTGTGGCGAGTGCAATCAGGAATGACGCGAGAACGGTAGCTTTAGGCATCATGGCAGGTCCTTTCACAGTCCGAGCATCACAGGGGCGATAACCGGCGCGACCCAGTTCCAAAACAGGGCAAGCAAGACCATCGCGGTCGATATCCAAAGTGCCGACTTGACCAGCCGGTTCGGCAGAGGCTTCGCGCATGCCGCATCGCCTTTACAGGCTACCGGCGTCCGATAAACGAGCCAGTAGCCAAAGCTGAGCAGGCCGAGCGTGATCGCTATAAATACCGGTTTATACGGTTCCATCGCAGTGAGGTTTCCGATCCACGCGCCCGAGATGCCAAGGCTGAAAAATACAAGCGGAAGGATGCAACAACTCGACGCGGCAATCGCCCCGACAACGCCTCCGGCGGCAATCCAGCGCACGCCTTGTGTGCTGCGAGAATGTATCGCGCCACCCGAAATACCGCCTGAACTGGCGGGCAACCTGCCGCTTCTTGTCAACATGCGCGCAATATGCATCCTGTAGCTACTACAGGATCAAGTCAGGACCGTTCACATGTTTGCGATTGGTGAAGCATCAAAGCGCAGCGGCGTCTCCATCGAGACCATTCGCTACTATGAGCGTGAGGGCATTGTGCCGAAACCGGACCGAGCCGCGAATGGTCGTCGGGTCTACTCGGAAGGCGAAGTCGGTCGCCTTCGCTTCATTCGTAAATGCCGCGATTTCGGTTTTGGGATCAACGATGCCAAAGCGCTTTTGGAGCATTCGGAGGGGGTGAAAACTGATTGCGAGGCCGCACTACAGGTCGCAAGCGCTCATCTCAAAACGGTTCAACAGAAAATCTCCGAGTTGCGGAAACTTGAGGCCGCCCTCCAACAAATGACGGTCAACTGCGCAGCTGGCAATCCGCACTGTCCGATGCTTGAGGAACTCAAATCGGCATGAGCATTTTTGGCTGCGCTTTGGATTGCGAGCTTTTTTATGTGGGCTGCTTTGTCCGCATTGCAGCCGTCCGCATCATCGCTTTCCTCGGCCTAAATCCCGCAATAAACTGCGGCGCCGGCGATTTTCATCGTCGGCGCCGCGTATGGCGTATCCCTCGCCACCGATCATCGTGGCGTTGTCACCACTGATTGTATTTCAGGAACTTGCCGGTCATCGACACCTTGACGCGGTCACCCTTGGGGTTGGCATCGCGCTCGACAGCCAGGTCGAAATCGATGGCGCTCATGATGCCGTCGCCGAATTCCTCGTGGATCAGTTCCTTGATCGTGTCGCCATAGACATAGATGATCTCGAAGAAGCGGTAGATCAGCGGGTCCTTCGACACGGTCTCGGCGTCCTGGCCTTTCTTCGGCGGCAGCTGCAGGGCGATCTCGACGTCCCTGGTGCGGTTGCCGAGATCGAGAAAGGCGGCGACCTTTGCCGCGGCCTCGGCCGGCAGCGAGTTCTGGCCGAGACAGGCGGAGACGACGAAGACGTCGGACAGACCGGCGGCCTTCGAGATCTCGGCCCAGCTCAGGCCCTTGGTGAACTTCGCCGTCATGACGAGTTCGGTCATTTCCAGTTTGGACATCAGGGGGGCGGTCATGGTTGGTCTCCTTGTCTTGCGCGCGGCCGCGCATGGCTGAGTTCATCAGCAATGGACAAGCAGGTGACGTGCCAGTTTTTCGCGGAGGGCGGGCTGCCGCATTTGCGCCGGTTTGCGGCGCGCGGCGTCGGGCTCGCGGACAAGAACTGCCCAGATAGCGGGCCGCCGGCACGCAAATCGCCCAATTTTCAGGCGCGGCGCGATCCGGCGGGGCAGGGCTATTTGAGCATGCGCTCGCGGTTCTGGCGCTCGTGCTGCGGCGAGCGGCCATAGACGTCGCGGTAGCACTTGGAGAAATGCGACGCGGAGACGAAGCCGCAGGCGACGGCGATCTCGATCATCGGCATCCAGGTCTGGACCAGCAGGTGCTGGGCGCGGTCGAGCCTGACTTCGAGATAATAGCGGGCCGGCGAGCGGTCGAGATTGCGCGAGAACAGGCGCTCGATCTGGCGGCGCGACAGGCCGGTATAGTCGGCGATCTCGGCCAGCGACAGCGGCTCGGCGATATTGGCTTCCATCAACTCGATGATCGACAGCAGGTGCGCATTGGTGATGCCGAGGCGCGCGCGCAATGGCAGACGCTGGCGCTCGCCATGATCGCGGCGGCGGTCGGTCAGCGCCTGTTCGGACACGCGGCGCGCCAGGTCTTCGCCGTGATGGGAACCGATCAGGTGCAGGAACAGGTCGATGGCCGCGGTGCCGCCGGCGCAGGTGTAGTGGGTTCCGTCGAACTCGAATATGTCGGGACAGGCGGTCGCCTCGGGGAATTTTTCGGTGAAGGCGGGGATCGTCTCCCAGTGGATACAGCAGCGGGAGCCGTTGAGCAGGCCGGCATCGGCCATGATCCATGCGCCGTTGGAGATGCCGCCGATCGAGACGCCCTGCCGTTCAAGCAGCTGCAGGCCGTAATTGATCTCCGGGTCGTGGAAGTTTTCGAAGCCGAGACTGGCGATGACGAAAAAATAGTCCGGACCGGCCCCGGTGCGGACCAGCTCGCGTTCGGCCTTCATCGAATGGTGAACCGGAAAGGTGATGCCGTTGGAGGCTTGCGCGTCGTCGCCGTTCTTGGTGACGAGGCGCCAGTCGTAGATGTCCTCGCCATACATGCGGTTGGCCACGCGCAACTGTTCGATCGCCGATGCGAAGCACAGCATAGAGAAGCGCGGATAGAGCAGGAAGGTGAAGGTGCGCAGGCGCGCCTCGCCCGGCTTGTGCGCGGGACCGGTGTCGGGCTTGGGATCGTGAGCGTTCATTCAGGTCAGCCCATCGTGCAACAAAGGCGTTGCCGGATGGGGCCGGATACTGAACGCTCGGTTTCCGATCCGCAAGGGACAAGACGGTGTATTTTCGGCCCGAAATCCCGTTGCGGGTCAATCCATCCTCGATGCCGGCCGCGCAGCGATGAAGCTCCTGATGTGACCGGCGACCTCGTGCGGATTGACGACCGCCTTGCGGATCAGGCTGTCGAAGTGGCGGGTCAGGCTGCGGATGCTCTCGGTGCCGTTCAGCACCAGGTACATGTCGCCGGCATAGATGGCGGCGCGCTTCTGGCCGAACACCGTATAGGGCACCGACCAGGCGTCGCGGCCGTCATAGAGAAACAGGCGGAAAGTCGGGTAGAGTTCGTCGATCAGCTCTGCCATGTGGCCGAGCTGTTCTATCCGGTCGGCGAGCGGCAGGTCGCTCCACACGCCTTCGCCCAAGGCGAGGCCGCGCAGCGCCTGGACCGTCATGCAGACCTCCATGTCGGTCTCCGGGCGGCGGTTATAGTCGATGCGGGTCTCGGCCTCGCTGAGCTGGGTTTGCGCGGACGCGGCGGTCTGGGCCCGGCTTTCGTGGGCGATGACCGCCTGGGTGCGCAGCAGGTCGGGCATGCGCACCGGGACATAGCGCACCTTGGTGCCGGCGGCTTCCGCGTGCCAGCGCGCCAGAAGCGTCTCGCTGACCGCGTCGGCGCGTTCCTCGATCTCGATCGCCGGCAGGATTTCCGGCGCGATCTCCTCGGCCTGACTCAGGCCAAGCAGCCAGTCGAGGCTGACCGAACGGCTCTCGGCGATGTTGGCCAGCGTCTCGGCCCGCGGCAGCCGCGCCGCCCGGCCCGAGAGCAATTGCGACAGCGCCGAGCGGTCGATGCCGGCCTTGCGCGCGAATTCGGCATGGGAAGCGCCGGAGCGGTCGATCAGTTCGACAAGCCGGGTCCGGAAAATCTCGGATAGGTCGCGTTTGTCCATCTCAACCGTATTTGTTTACTTTGGTAAACATATGAGGTGAATGTGTAGCAGAATAAACGAAACATGCGCAATGTCGCGTTGTCACGGAAATGTGATCGACCTACTCCTGACATATCCCGACAAAACGGGTTCGGGCAGGGGCAAAGTCAAATGATCAGGGAATTGCGGGCCGGTGCGAAACCGGCGATCGAATGGCCGACCGTGGCGATGCTCGCCTTGAGCTACGCCGCGTTCGGCGCGGCGAGCTGGCTTTCCGGCGCAACCGGATATGCGATCGCCTTGCCGGTGATGGCCGTTGCAATCGCGCTGTTCTCGTCGCTGCAGCACGAGGTGCTGCACGGTCATCCGACCCGCAGCGCGGCGGTCAACGAGGCGCTGGTGTTCGTTCCGCTTGGCCTGTTCTACCCCTACCGCCGGTTCAAGACTCTGCATCTGCGGCATCACAATGACGAGCGCCTGACCGATCCCTACGACGATCCGGAAAGCTATTACCGGGCTGGGCGCGACTACCAGGCGCTGCCCGTGGCGATGCGCGTCCTTCTGCGGCTCAACAATTCGCTTGCCGGGCGGCTGGTGTTCGGCCCGGCGTTGATGGTGACCGCCTTCTGGCTCGGCGACTTGCGGCTGATCGCCAGGGGCGACCGGGCGGTGACCAGCGCCTGGATTCGCCACGCGGCCGGTCTCGCCGTGCTGGTCCTGTGGCTCGAGGCGATTTGCGGCATGCCGTTCTGGCTCTATGTCGTCCCCACCTATGCCGGGCTGTCGCTGATCTCGATCCGCACCTTCTGCGAACACCGGTGGGCGGCGCCAGCCGAGGGGCGCACGATCATCGTGGAAAACGCGCGGCTGCTGAACTGGCTGTTCCTCAACAATAACCTCCACTTGGTTCACCACAAGCTGCCGACCGCGCCCTGGTATGAATTGCCGGCGCTGTATCGCGCCAGGCGGGAGGAATGGGTGGCGATGAACGGCGGCTACGTCTACCGCAACTACCTGGCGATCGCGCGCGCCTGGCTGCTGACGCCCAAGGAGCCGGTGGTACATCCCGCACTCAGAACCGAAGACGCGCCGGCGCGGGCGTTCAGGCCCGTCTCGACGGCGACGGCGGCGATCGACGGACAGGCAGCGGTACCGGCCTCGCCGCCGCACGAGTGATCCATTTCGCCTCGCGGCCTTCCCGGTTTCGTGCTTCAATCGGATCATGAAAGTTGCAAGCATGCCGATGTATGACTGGCCGGAAGTGCGTGAAGAGACGGACGCCTTCTGGACGGAACTGTGCGAGGCGCTGGCTGCGGTCGGGATCGATGCGCCGGTGGCGCTCGACCGGAAAGCGGCGAACGCGGACACCTGGCACTCGCCGAAACTGATCCTGTCCCAAACCTGCGGCTGGCCGCTGACCCACGGGTTGTCCGATGCGCTGGAGGTGGTCGCCATCCCCTCCTACGCCGCCGAGGGCTGCGGAGCGGGCACCTATCGCTCCATGATCGTCGCCGCCCACGCTGTCGATCCGCCCGACCTAGCCCACGGAACCATTGCATTCAACACCCGCGACTCATTGTCCGGATACTGGGCGCTGGCGGCGTCGCTGGCAGGACACGGTATTCCCGCAGACAAGATCGGCGGCTGGCTCGAAACCGGCAGTCACCGTGCCAGCATTCGCGCGGTCGCGGCCGAACGCGCGGCCATGGCGGCGGTCGATTGCGTGACGTGGCAACTCGCGCTCCGGCACGAGCCGGCGGCGCAGCAGCTCAAGGTGATCGGCTGGACCGAGGAAATGCCGGCCTTGCCGTTCGTGACGGCTACCGCAAACGCGCCGATGGTCGAAGTGCTACTCGCCGCGCTGGAGACGGCCGCGGCGAAGGCGGCGCAGCCGCTGCTGACGGAGGTGCAGGCTGGATCGATTGTGGACTACGCGCCGGTGATCGAGTTGGGCGAAAGGGCGATGGCTGCGGGGTATTGAGCGGACTTCAAAACCGCAGTTCGATCCCGTCCAGCAGCGATCCGCCGGTGGTGTTTTGCCCTGGTTCTCCGGATTTTCCGCTAGGGCTGGCGGCCGATCGAAGAGGTGAGTGGCAACGGACGCAGCGTGAGGCATCTCGCTGCATCGCCGCGCTTTGATCGGCGGGCAGAGCATGCGCGCCGAGCCGCTCAATTCACGAGAAACCGGTATTTCCGAGCAAGATGTGCTAGGGTTTTCGTTCGAAAAGGTGGCTAACAACAAACGTTCCACCACAAGGGGAGGATAATAATGCCAAGGACCCAGAAAGGTGCCTGTTTTTGCGGCGCCGTCGAGATCGAAGTAACCGGCGAACCTGAAGGGATGGGATATTGTCATTGCGAGTCCTGCCGTTCTTGGTCCGCCGGACCGGTCAATGCCTTCACGCTTTTCAAGAATGAGAACGTCAGGGTCACAAAGGGGCAAGAGCATGTCGGGCATTTCAGCAAGACCGAGCGCAGCGATCGCCAATATTGCACCGAATGCGGCGGTCACCTGATGACCTATCATCCCCATTGGGGGCTGATGGATGTCTACGCGGCCACGATTCCCAGCCAGAATTTCACGCCGGGCGTGCATGTCAACTACGTCGAAACAGTATTGCCCATGAGGGACGGCTTGCCGAAGCTGAGGGATTTTCCGTCCGAATTGGGGGGCAGCGGCGAAAGCGTTCCGGAGTGATCATCGGGAACTGCGGGCGAACCTTTCCGCTGACGCCTAACCCCGCATCCGCTCCGCGTTCGGATCGAAGGGCGGTTCGTTGGCGATCCTGGCCGCGCGGCGAACGCCGATGATTTCGATGGCCAACTCGGTTTTGCCGTCGGCGAGCGCGCGCGGCACGTAGCCCTGCGCCATCGAGGCACCGACGAAATGGGCGTAGCCGCCCGAGGTGACCCAGCCGACCACCTTCCAGTCGCCGTCGCAATCACCCATACGTTCGGGATCGCCGCCGATATCGGCGCCGGTGGCGATAGCCGGATAATCGGCGCCGACCTTTGCCCAGATCGGCTCATCGCCCAGCACGTCGGCGTCTTCGGCGTCGACAATCATCGAGATGCGAGCAAGCGCGCCGCCGCTTTCCTTCTCCTTCGCCGCGGCCTCGCGGCCGATGAAATCGTTCTTGTCGAGCTTCACGAAGCGGCCGAGATCGGCTTCGAACGGGCCGTAGATCGGCCGGAATTCGCGGAACCAGGTGCCGAAGTTCTTTTCGAGGCGGAGCGAGAGCAACGCCCGCATGCCGAAATTGCGGATGCCGAATTCGGCGCCGGCCGCCATGATCGCCTCGTAGACGGCGAGCTCGTATTCAGGCGTCATCCAGATCTCGTAGCCAAGATCGCCGGAATAGGTCAGGCGGTTGACCATGCAGGGCGCGCCGGCAACATCCATCTCGCGGAAATCCATGAAGCGGAATGCCGTGTTCGAGACGTTGCTGTCGGCGAGTTTCTCCAGCACTTTTCGCGCGTTCGGACCGGCGACCGACAGGCCGACGAGGCCGAGATCGAGGCGGCGGACCTTGACCGAGCCGTCGGCGGGCAGGTGGCTTTCGAACCAGCGCATGTGATAACGCTGGGCCTGGCTCGACCCCCACATCATGAAGCGCTCGTCGGCGGCCCTGGCAATGGTGAAGTCGCCGATCAGCCTGCCGTCGTCGTTGAGCATCGGGGTCAGCACAATGCGGCCGGTCTTCGGCATGGTGTTGGTCATCAGGCGCGAAAGCCAGCCTTCGGCTCCGGACCCGGTGATCTCGTATTTGGCGAAATTGGCGATTTCGGTGACGCCGACCGAATTGCGCACCGCCAGGCACTCCGCCTTGACGTGTTCGAAATCGTTGGAGCGGTGGAACGAGACGATGTCGCGCGGCTCGACGCCCTGAGGCGCAAACCAGAGCGGCGTTTCCAGGCCCCACGAGTCGCCCATCACGGCGCCCTGTTGCAGCATGTGGTGATAGAGCGGCGTAGTCTGGGCCGGGCGCGCGGCGGGCAGTTCCTCGTTGGGGAAGCGGATGCGGAAGCGGCGCGAATAGTTTTCGCGCACCTTGGCGTTGGTGTAGCGCAGCGTTGCCCACTCGCCGAACCGGGCGACGTCCATGCCCCAGACGTCGAAGCCGGGATCGCCCTCGACCATCCAGTTGGCGAGCGCCAGGCCGACGCCGCCGCCCTGGCTGAAGCCGGCCATGACGGCGCAGGCCGACCAGAAATGCGGCACGCCGGGCACCGGGCCGACCAGCGGGTTGCCGTCCGGCGCGAAGGTGAAGGGACCATTGATGATCTGCTTAATTCCGGCCTTCTGGAAGGCGGGAAAGTGCTGGAAGCCGACTTCGAGCGACGGGGCGATGCGGTCGAGGTCGGGCGCCAGCAATTCGTGGCCGAAATCCCAGGGCGTATTCCTGGGCGACCATGGCTTGCAGGCGCGTTCATATGTGCCGAGCAGCATGCCGCCGCGTTCCTGGCGGGTGTAGATTTCGCCTGAAAAATCAATTGCATGGACGACCTCCTTGCCGGTCGACTTGTTGATTTCGGCAACCTCGGGCATGTCCTCGGTGAGGATGTACATGTGCTCCATGGCGAGCACCGGCAGCTCGACGCCGACCATGCGGCCGATCTCGCGCGCCCACAGGCCGCCAGCATTGACGACGTGTTCGGCGCGCACCGTGCCCTGTTCGGTCACGACGTTCCAGGACAGGTCGTCGTTTTGGATCAGTTCGATGACGCGGTTACGCAGCACGATCTCCGCGCCGTTGGCCTTGGCCGCCTTGGCGTAGGCGTGGGTGGTGCCCGACGGATCGAGATGGCCTTCGACCGGATCCCACAACGCGCCGACAAACTGGCTCGGATCCAGCAGCGGCAGCATGTCGGCGGCTTCTTTCGCGGTGATGATCTCGGTTTCCATGCCGAGGTAACGGCCGCGGGCATGGGCCATCTTCAGCCATTCCAGGCGCTCAGGGGTATCGGCGAGTTGCAGGCCGCCGGTCAGGTGGAGGCCGCAGGACTGGCCCGACAGTTCCTCGATCTCCTTGTAGAGCGAGACGGTGTAGGCCTGCAGCTTTGCGACGTTGGGGTCGCCGTTGAGCGTGTGGAAACCGCCGGCGGCATGCCAGGTCGAACCGGAGGTCAATTCCGAGCGCTCGATCAGCATCACGTCGGTCCAGCCGAGTTTGGTCAGGTGAAACAATACCGAACAGCCGACGACACCGCCGCCGATCACGACAACCCGTGCTTCAGTTTTCATTCCGCAACTCCCCGCAATTCGATCCGGCCTGATCTTGCCAATTCGTCATTCCCCCCGGCCGCGCGGCAGGGGAGGCTGGTCTTTCGACCGGGCGACCTCACAGCAGGCTCTCCTCGAAGGGAAAGCGTGACAGCAATTCAATGCCCGTGCCGGTGACCAGCACCTGCTGTTCCAGCTTGACGCCCTCGGCGCCGCCTTCCTCGCCAATGTAGCTTTCCACGCACAGTGTCATGCCCGGCTCGATCACGCCGTCATAACCGGCGTCGGGGAAGTCGGCGCGGTGATAGAGGTAGGGATACTCGCCGGTCATCCCGCAGCCGTGGGCGGACAGGTAGTAGCGGTTGGCGTGATACTTCTCGGGAATGTCCCAGGCGGCGTCGGCGTAATCGCGGAACGTCATGCCGGGGCGCAAAATGCCCATATTGTGGTTCACCTGCTCGTAGGCGACCTTGTAGAGTTCGCGCTGCCCGTCCGCCGGCCTGTCCGGCCCGGAGTGGAAGGTGCGCGAGAAATCCGAATAGTAGCCGTGGCAACCGACCACGTCGGTATCGAGCGCGATCAACTCGTTTTCGCCGATCACCCTGGCGCCGGTTTCCTGGAACCACGGATTGGTCCGTTCGCCGGAGTTCAACAACCGGGTTTCGACATAGTCGCCGTCCTGCGCGATCACGGCCTGGTGCAACACCGACCAAAGCTCGTTTTCGGTCAGGCCCGGGCGGATCGCCTGGCGCAGCCGCGCGACGCCGATCTCGGTCGCCCTGAGCGACGCGTTGATGCATTTCATTTCCTCGGCCGACTTGATGGAGCGCGCCAGTTCGACAGGTTGCTGGGCATCGACGATCCGGAAACCCTCGGCCGCCAGCGCGGTCGCCGCGCCGGCATTGATCCGCTCCAGCCCGACCGTCGCGCCGGCGCCGACCAACTCGCGCAGCAACGCGCCGGTTTCGCGCGCCCAGGCCTTTTCGCGCTCGGCAATATGCGGTCCGGCGGCGACGAAACTCGCGGTCACGGCAGGGCGCACCTCGTCCACCGTCTCGAAGCCGTCGGCGAGATGCAGGCAGCCGGTGAATTCGTGCAGGACCGAGCGGTTTTCGGTGAGCACGAGATAGCGCGACGGCTGGTTGCGCGCCGAGAATATCTGCATGTTGCGCGTGCCCGTGGCGTAGCGGATGTTGACCGGGTCGGTCAGGATCACCGCCGCGATGCCGAAATCGGCCATCTTGGCGCGAACCCGGCCAAGCCGGTAACCGCGCACCGCGACGAGGTCAATCGTCTCGCCTGCCTGTTCGGTATCGAGCTGGGCGATCCCGTTCAGGTCGGCCCGTTCGGCATGCCAATCAAACATTGTCATGGTCAGAAATCCGTCGGGGCGCCGCCTTCGCTTTTGCGGCGTTGAACAAAATCGGAAAGCTCGTCACGGATCGCCTCGTCCATCGGTGGGGCTTCGAACTCGGCGAGGATCTTCTTCCAGACACGGTTGGCGCGTTCCGGCGTCTGCGGCGCGCCGTCAAGCGACCAGGCTTCATAATTGCGCCAGTCGGACAGGAATGGCGAGTAGAAGGCGGTCTGGTAGCGTTCCTGGGTGTGGGCGCAGCCGAAGAAATGGCCGTGCGGGCCGACCTCTTCGATGGCGTCGAGCGCGATGTCGTCGTCAGTCGCCGACACGCCTTTCATGTAGTGGGT
>JBNLDE010000188.1:0-10498 GCA_050304175.1 Zhengella sp.
GGCGTCGTCGCCGGCGTCGGCGGCTACGGCAACTCGTTCGGCGTCCCCACCGTCGGCGGCGAGGTCGAGTTCGACGCCCGCTACAACGGCAACATTCTCGTCAACGCGTTTGCCGCCGGACTGGCGAAGACGGACGCGATCTTCCTGTCGGAGGCCAAGGGCGTTGGCCTTCCGGTCGTCTATCTGGGCGCCAAGACCGGACGTGACGGTGTCGGCGGCGCCACCATGGCGTCGGCCGAGTTCGGCGACGACATCGACCAGAAGCGCCCGACCGTCCAGGTCGGCGACCCCTTTACCGAGAAATGCCTGCTCGAAGCCTGCCTCGAACTGATGACCACCGGCGCCGTCATCGCAATCCAGGACATGGGCGCGGCCGGCCTCACCTGTTCGGCCGTCGAGATGGGCGCGAAGGGCGATCTCGGCATCGAGCTCGACCTCGACAAGGTGCCGGTACGCGAGGAGCGGATGAGCGCCTATGAAATGATGCTGTCGGAAAGCCAGGAGCGCATGCTCATGGTGTTGCGCCCGGAAAAGGAGGCGCAGGCCGAAGCGATCTTCACCAAATGGGGGCTCGACTTCGCCATCGTCGGCAAGACCACCGACGATCTGCGCTTCCGCGTCCTGCACCAGGGCGACGAGGTCGCCAACCTGCCGATCAAGGAACTGGGCGACGAGGCGCCGGAATACGACCGTCCCTGGATGGAGCCCGGCCGCCACGCCCCCCTGCCCGCCCACAATGTACCCGAGGTCGAGGATTACGGCGCGGCGCTGCTCAAGCTGGTCGGTTCGCCCAACAATTCCTCGCGCCGCTGGGTATGGGAGCAATACGACACGCTGATCCAGGGCAATTCCCTGCAATTGCCGGGCGGCGATGCCGGCGTCGTGCGCGTCGACGGCCACGACACCAAGGCTTTGGCCTTCACCTCCGACGTCACGCCCCGCTATGTCGAGGCGGACCCGCAGGAGGGCGGTCGCCAGGCGGTCGCCGAGTGCTGGCGCAACCTGACCGCCACCGGCGCCGAGCCGCTGGCATGCACCGACAACCTCAATTTCGGCAACCCGGAAAAACCTGAGACCATGGGGCAACTGGTCATGGCCATCCAGGGGATCGGCGAGGCCTGCAGCGCGCTCGCCATGCCGATCGTCTCCGGCAACGTCTCGCTCTACAACGAGACCAACGGCATCGCCATCCTGCCCACGCCGACCATCGGCGGCGTCGGCCTGATTCCCGACTGGACGAAGATGGCGCGCATTGGCAGCTTTGCCGCCGGCGATACCCTGATCATGCTGGGCGGCGACGGCACTCATCTCGGCCAGTCGATTTATCTGCGCGACCTGTTTGGCGAGGCCTACGGCCCGCCGCCGACGGTCGACCTGACAATCGAAAAGCGCAATGGCGACTTTGTCCGCTCGGCCATCCACAACGGCCAGGTCAAGGCATGCCACGACCTCTCCGACGGCGGCCTGGCGCTGGCGCTGGCCGAAATGTGCATGGCCGCCGGTGTCGGCGCGACGGTCGATATCGGACCCGGTCATTCCCATGCGCTGCTGTTCGGCGAGGACCAGGCGCGCTACGTCATTGCCGTCGATTCGGACGACGCCCGCTGGATCACGCTCAACGCCGAGGGTGCTGGCGTTCCCTTCCGCATACTGGGGACCGCGGGCGGGGAACGATTGACGGCGGGTGATCTGCTCTCCATATCTGTAGAAGACATGAAACGCGCGCACGAATCCTGGTTCCCCGACTACATGGCCGGCGAATTCGTGGAAGCGGAAGAAGCAGCCTGACGGAGATAGCCATGCCCATGGATGCCGGCGACATAACCCGCCTGATCAAGCAGTCTCTTCCCGACGCCGTGGTCACGATCCGCGACCTCGCCGGAGACGGTGACCATTACGCCGCCGAGGTCGTCTCCGAAAGCTTCCGCGGCAAGACCCGCGTCCAGCAGCACCAGATGGTCTACGAGGCGCTCAAGGGCAACATGGGCGGCGCCCTCCACGCGCTTGCCCTGCAGACCAGCGCACCGGACTGACCTGCGGCCATGGCCAACGTTCTCTCGGATCTCGTCGGCGAAGTCATCGATGGCGTACTCAAGGAAATCCTGAAGAAAACCGGCGTGACCAAACGCCGGCGGCGGCGTTCGACCACGCGCACCCGCCGAACGACACGCCGGCGCACGAGCGGCCGGAAACGGAAAACGCCCGGCACGACAGCGCGCCGCCAGACCAGCCGCAAGAAAACCGCGCGCGCACGTTCGAAGACGAAGCGACGCGCGCGCCGCTAGGCTGTCAGGAATTCCCGTTTGCCACCTTGTCGCGCCGCGCGGCGTCACGATATAAGGGTCAAGAACCCAAACCGCCGGGCCTTGAACCCGGGCGAGAAAGAGGAAATGACATGAGCGAAATCAACGAAGTCATCGACGCCGAAGTCAAGGGCAACGACGTCGTGTTGTTCATGAAGGGCACGCCCGGCTTCCCGCAGTGCGGTTTTTCGGGCCAGGTTGTGCAGATTCTCGATTATCTCGGCGTGGGCTACAAGGGCATCAACGTGCTCGCATCCGACGACATGCGCCAGGGCATCAAGGATTATTCCAACTGGCCAACCATCCCGCAACTCTACGTCAAGGGCGAGTTCGTCGGCGGTTGCGATATCATCCGCGAGATGTTCCAGTCCGGCGAGCTGCAGCATTTAATGGCAGAAAAAGGCATTCAGGGCTCCAGCGTCGCCTGACGCTGCGAAGTGGCGCGCAGCGCCGCACAATTCGTGCCACTGTCGAAGCGCCGGTCCTCCGGCGCTTTTTCATTCCTTTCGAAAACCGGGAGCCGACCCTTGGACAGAGGTTGGAACATTGGCGTCGGACGGACCGAGTTCGTCGCCATCATCGCGCTGCTGATGGCGCTCAATGCGCTCGCCATCGACATCATGCTGCCGGGAATGCAGCAGATCGGTGCGGCGCTTGGCGTGGCCGACGAGAACGAACGGCAATATGTCATCACCGCCTACCTTCTCGGCTTCGGCGGCGCCCAGCTTTTCTTCGGGCCGATTTCTGACCGCTTCGGGCGGAAATTGCCGCTGCTCGCCGGTATCGCGGTCTATGTGACGGCGGCGGGCGCGGCGGCATTTGTACCCGATTTCAGGTTCCTGCTCCTGCTGCGCCTGATCCAGGGTGCGGGCGCGGCGTCCACGCGCGTGCTGTCGGTCGCCATCGTGCGCGATATCGCCGGCGGCCGGCAGATGGCCGAAATCATGTCGCTTGTCATGATGGTCTTCATGATCATGCCCGTGATCGCGCCGACTATTGGACAGGTGATCCTGCTGGTCGCCGACTGGCATTTCATCTTCGTCCTGATGGCCGCGGGCGGCGCGCTGGCCATGGTCTGGTTCGGCCTGCGCATTCCCGAGACGCTGACCGGGGACATGCGGCGGTCGTTCTCGCTGCGATCCGTCGCCGAAGGTTTCGGGATCGTGGCGACCAACCGTCTGTCGGTCTGGTACACGCTGGCTACGGCTTTCGTGATGGCGGCACTGTTCGGCTTCATCAACACCGTCCAGCAGATCTATGTCGGCATCTACGGGCTGGGCGTCTGGTTCCCCGCCGTTTTCGCGCTGGTCGCCAGCTTCATGTCGGTATCGTCCTTCATGAACTCGCGCATCGTCGGCCGGCTCGGGATGCGCCGCGTCTCCCACGCCGCCCTGCTGGTGTTCCTGTCGATGAGCCTTGTCTTATGGAGCATGTCGCTCGCCGGCACGATCCCGCTGCCCCTCTTCCTGGCTGGATTCGTCGTGGCCATGTCCGCCTTTGGCGTGATCGTCGCCAATTTCAGCTCGATCGCCATGGAACCGCTCGGCAAGCTGGCCGGCATCGCCTCCTCGGTGCAGGGATTTATCCAGACCTTCGGCGCGGCGGTGCTCGGAGCCGTGATCGGCCAGTCCTTCGACGGAACGGTCGCGCCCGTCATGGCCGGTTTTGCCATTGTCTCGGCGACCGCTCTCGCCTGCGTGCTGATCGCCGAGAAAGGCCGTCTGTTCGGCCTGGGCCCCGCCTAGGCGCCTTACGCCGTCGTCCCGATCGCCGAAAAGTCGAACAGCTTGCGGTCCAGCAGATGGCTTGGCCGGGCATTGGCGAGCGCGCGGATCATTGTGTCCTTGCGGCCCGGCATCCGCGTCTCGATGTCGTTGAGCATCGTTTTCATGGCGTTGCGCTGCAGCCCGTCCTGGCTGCCGCACAGGTCGCACGGGATGATCGGGAATTCCATGTGGCGGGCGAGCTTGGCGAGATCCGCCTCGGCGCACAGCGCCATCGGCCTGATCACCTTCACGTCGCCCTCGTCATTGACCAGCTTGGGCGGCATCGACGCCAGCCGGCCGCCGTGGAACAGGTTCATGAAGAAGGTTTCGAGGATGTCCTCGCGATGATGTCCGAGCACCAGCGTCGAGCAGCCTTCCTCGCGCGCCACCCGGTAGAGATGGCCGCGCCGGAGCCGCGAGCACAGAGCGCAATAGGTGTTGCCGCTCGGGATCTTGTCGGTGACGATCGAATAGGTGTCCTGCACCTCGATGCGGTGTTCGATGCCATTGGCGGTCAGCCAGTCCGGCAGCACATGCGCCGGAAAGCCGGGCTGGCGCTGGTCGAGATTGCACACCAGCAGATCGACCGGCAGCAGGCCGCGCCATTTGAGATCGAGAAGCAGCGCGATCAGGCCAAACGAATCCTTGCCGCCCGACAGCGCCACCAGCCAGCGTTCGCCTGGTGTCACCATGGCGTAGTCGTCCATCGCCTGGCGGGTCAGCCGCAAAAGCCTTTTGCGCAGCTTGTTGAACTCGACCGAGGGTTCGACCGAGCGAAACAGCGGATGGCAGGTCGCGGACTCCGCGTCCTCCGTCAGGTCCTCGACAAAGACTGGCTCGTTCATTGGCGCATCCCGCTTGCTTGCGACGAGGGCCGCGAACTCATCCGGTAACCGAGATAGGGCCAGGAATATCCGGCGAGCCCGGACAGATGGGCCGCCAGAAGCACCACCGACGCGATCCAGGCCACCGGATCGACGAAGCTGTCCCAGAGATTGAGGCTGCCGGTCAACCCGGTCATCCAGAGGATACATCCCAGCGCCACCCACGCGACCGCCATGATCGAGCGTGCCGCCAGCGCCCCGGCGAGAATCACGGCGATAACGAGAAGCCCGCGTTTGGTGTCGTAGCCGACCGCGTAGACATCGATCGACAGATATCCCATCGCCGACAGGATCAGGATCGCGCCCCCGACCGCGATGACCAGCGCGAAATAGCCCTCGTCGCGCGGCGTCACCGTCGGCTTGCGAGTTGCGAAGGCGATCGCCGAAAAGACGCAGAACACCAGGAATCCGGCCGACAGCGGGCCGAGAATCGACCGCGCCAGGGTAAACGCCGAAGACCAGATGACGGGAACGAACAGCGCCGCGACTACGGTCGCGGCCGCAAGCGCGGCCGTCAGGACGATTCCGATGCGCAGGAACGCCAGGAGAAGCATTACGGTAAACCCGATCGCAAGCGCCGCGCAGAACTGTTCGTAGGCAACGACGACCATCTGCGGAGCCTCGATCACAGCGTATCCACCCCGGCGTCCTCGGCATCCAGGTTGGCCCGGATCCAGGCGCGCGAGAAGACCACTTCCCTGATGCTCCGGTCGGCGGATTTGCTGAAGACCGTGTGGATCAGGCCATCCGAATCCGCCGTCATCGTGCAATAGGAGATCTGGTCGCCATCATCGTCGCGCGCGATGACATGGGTGAGCCTGCGCCATTTCGCCTCCGGTGATTCGCGATAGGCGAAGCTGATGTTCGACCGGTGCTTTTCGTCGTCATTGTATCCCAAGACCGCGGCGCCGCCGGCAAGCGACACGCCGCACACGGGCGCGCCCGGATTGCGCAAGACGGTCGGAACCGGATCGGTCCAGGTCAATCCGCCATCATCGGTCGACGTCCGGTAGGCCCGCCGCGCCATGTCCGGCATCGGTCGAAGATAGGCGTCGGCATGGCCGCCGGCACCGGGGATGACAAGGGGCTGGATCCCCATCGGCGTGGTTCGCGACAGCCGCCGCTGGTCCCTCACTCGCAGGTCGCCGTCGATTACCACCAGCAGGCCGTAGCCTTTGGCCAGCTGGTGGTAGGCGGGCAGGCCGATCAGCCCGTCGCCCATCGCCACCGCGCCGAACCGCGCCAGCGTCGACAGGTTCAGCACCGGCGAGGTCCGCAGCAGAACCGGCTTTCCCCAGTTGCGCCCCTGGTCGGTCGAGCGCCGGACGCTGATCCGCGAAGCCGACCAGCCGCCGATGCTCGGGGTGACGTAGAACAGCAGCGTCGCACCGTCGCCGTCCTGCGTCAGCACCGGGTTCCCGATCGTCTTGACGTGAAACCCGCGCTCCGCGGTCTCGCTCTCGCCGCTGAGCAGGGTCGATACCGGCGACCATGCACCCTTTTCGAACCGCGATTCGTCCAGCCTGATGTCGGTCCCCGCCTCGGTCTGGCCGTGAAACCAGATCGCCTGCAGCGAGCCATCCTCATAGGCTGCGATCGTCGGGCTGTGCGCGACACCGTCGTCATAGGCCGCGATGACGCCTTCGCGGTAAACAACGGGATTGCCGTCAACCGCCGGACCGGCAAGTTCGGGCCTGAATTGTGCGTGAAGTGCCGGGTTTCCGGGCGCCGTGAACCAGGCCACAGCCAGTAGGATCGCCGCCAGGAACCAGAGGAACGGATAGACAAGCTTCGATGATAAAGTCGGCATCGGCCCCATCTATCCAGATTGCGCCCGGGCGCAGATTAGGCGGCGTTTCTACAAGCGGGACCCAAGGCGGTCAAGCGAGCAAACCGGCGCCTTTGCTCAGAAGGGGCGGGCCGGTAGCGTTCGTGGCAATGTTCGCGCCTGTTTGTCGGCCGCGCGACGAACAGCCCAGCCAGAACGGCCAGTTGCGCATTTACAGCGGACAAGAGGTAGTAGGCGCTGTCGGTCCGCGGAAACAGTTCGAACCAGGCCGCGGTGATCCAGCCGAACAGGGGCGGATGCTTGGAATAGCCCCATTGCCATCCGATTCCCCAGCCGTAGTTCTCGACCATGTCGCCATAGCCGTCGAGATTGTACTGGATCTGGGTGGAATAGGCGGTCCAGAAAAGGACGGCAGCTCCAATCGCGACGAGGGCTGTTCGCGAGAGGGGAGTCAAGGCCCGGCGGTTCGCGGCTTGATGTCGCAAACTGCCGGGCATTGCATTGCTTAGCGCGAGTAGAACTCGACCACGAGGTTCGGTTCCATCTGCACCGCGTAGGGCACGTCGGTCAGGCCCGGCACGCGGGTGAAGGTCGCGGTCATCTTGTTGTGGTCGGCTTCGATGTAGTCCGGCACGTCGCGCTCGGCGAGCTGGGTCGCCTCGATCACCAGCGCAAGCTGCTTGGACTTCTCGCGGACCTCGATCACGTCGCCCGGACGGCACCGGTAGGAACCGATGTTCACCCGGCGGCCGTTGACCGAAACGTGGCCGTGGTTGACGAACTGGCGCGCGGCGAAGACCGTCGGCACGAACTTGGCGCGGTAGACGATGGCGTCCAGGCGCGACTCCAGCAGCCCGATCAGGTTGTCCGGCGTATCGCCCTTGCGGCGGTCGGCTTCCTCGTAGACCTTGCGGAACTGCTTTTCGGACAGGTCGCCGTAATGGCCCTTGAGCTTCTGCTTGGCGCGGAGCTGCAGACCGAAGTCGCTCATCTTGCCCTTGCGGCGCTGGCCGTGCTGGCCCGGGCCGTATTCGCGCTTGTTGACCGGAGACTTCGGACGTCCCCAGATATTCTCGCCCATGCGGCGATCGAGTTTGTATTTCGCAGATTCGCGCTTGCTCATCGCATTCCCTTTCAAACACTTGTACCCGAAACTTGATGTTCCAGGTGAAGGAAACGCGCCCTCCTCTGGTTTCCGTTTTCGAAACCTGACAGGATTTTCCACGCACGCTTTGCGGAAAAATCCACGGGACACGTCAAATGAAACACCGGGCGTCGCCACCCGGTGATGGCGGGTCTCTAGGCTCTTGCGGCATTTCTGTCAAGCGCGAGTTGGCCGTTTGCCGAACGGCCGCGCATGGCAGATGCCACCTGCACGCATCCCCTGGGTTACGGCAACGCCCGCTGGCAGTCGGCCTTCGCCGATCGAAAAAAAGGCCCTCCCCGCTATCTGATCTGTTATCAGTCGCCGGCCACCCCGCACCGTCGACGGAGACACCGATGCCCGAAAGCCTGACCGTAACACGCCTGCTGACCCCCACGAACGATCCCGCCGGCAGCGAAATCGTTGTCAGCGAGGAAGAAGGCGCGGCGCCCGGCACCGAGATCCTGCTCAAACCGGACCTGTTTTCCCTGACCACCAACAACATCACCTATGCCGCGTTCGGCGAGGCGATGAAATACTGGGCGTTTTTTCCGTCGCCGCGGCCCGGTTTTGGCCACATGCCGGTATGGGGATTCGCCGATGTCGTGCAGTCGTCCGTTCCGGGCATCGACGCCGGCGAGCGCTTCTACGGCTATTTCCCGATCGCCAGCCACGTCCGCATGCTGCCCGAGCGCATTACCGACCGCGGTTTCCATGATGCGATGCCGCATCGCAGGGAACTGGCTTCGGCCTACAACATGTACATGCGCTGCAGCGCGGATCCGGCCTACGCACCCGAACGGGAAGGCCTCCAGGCCCTGTTCCGCCCGCTGTTCGTCACCGCCTTCATCCTCGCCGATTTCCTGCGTGACAACGATTTCTTCGGCGCCGAACGCGTCGTCATTTCGAGCGCCTCGGCCAAGACCGCCTATGGCACCGCCTTCTGTCTGGGGGAAGATCCGGTGGAGGTCATTGCGCTCACATCGCCTCGCAACGCCGGGTTTGTCCGCAGTCTCGGCTGCTATGCCGAGACGGTCGCCTATGACGATATTGAAACGATCGATCGCGACCGGCCCACGCTCTATGTGGACTTTTCCGGCGATTACGCCCTGCGCGCGCGCATTCATCGCCATTTCGGCCCCGCGCTCGTCCATGACAGCATGGTCGGATCGGCGGCAGGCACCGGCTTGCGGCCGCCGGAAAGCCTGCCCGGACCCGCGCCGCAATTCTTCTTCGCGCCGCATCAGATCAAGAAGCGCAATTCGGAATGGGGTCCGTCCGCTTTCGCGGAAAAGTTCAACGCCGTCCAGACACAGTTCCTCGATCGCGTCGCCAGGCCGGATGCACCCTGGATCCGCATCATCGATGGAACCGGCTTTGAGGCGGCAGGCGCGGCGATCCGCGACCTGGCGGAAAACGGCGGCGATCCGTCGACCGGGCACATCATTCACCTCCCCTGAACGGCTCGGAAGCGGGCCGGAAGCCGGCTGCGCCCACCGGCGCGCCACATCCTTTTGCCGCCGCCGGTATCGCTTGACCATGCCCGGCCATGGCGCGATCCTGCCCGGCGGAGGAGATCATGACCGGTAGCTATGACGCCTACCAACCGCTCAACGTGCTTCAGCCGATCGGCCCGGATATCTGGGTCGTCGACGGCCCGGTTCTCAAATGGGGCTACGGCATTCCGGTCAAGTGGCCCTTTCCGACCCGCATGACGGTGGTGCGCCTGCCCGATGGCGGCATCTGGCTGCATTCGCCGGTCCGTCCCGACGAGGACCTGGCGCTGGCCATCGCCGCGCTCGGGCCCATCCGCCACATCGTCTCGCCCAACCGGATCCACCATGTTTCCATCGGGCCGTGGTCACAGCATTTCCCCGAGGCGCGCACCTGGGCGTCGCCCGGCGTGCGCGGACGTTCCGATGTCGCCTATACGGACGATCTCGGCGACGCCCCGCCGCCCGAATGGAGCGACGTCATCGACCAGCGCGTCGCCCATGGCAGCCCGGCGCTGCAGGAGGTCGTGTTCTTCCACAAGCCGTCGCGCACCCTCATCCTCGCCGACCTGATCGAGAATTTCGAGGACGAGCGCCTGCATGGCTGGCTCGCCCGCCTCATGTACCGCCTGATCGGCGTGATGGCGCCCGACGGCCGCGCCCCGCGCGACCTGCGCATGTCGTTCTGGAAAGGCCGCGACGAAATTCGCGCGTGCGCCGAGTGGATGCTTGAATGCGCGCCGGAGAAAATCGTCATTGCCCACGGCAAGTGGTTCGAAAAGGACGGCGCGGCCGTCATCCGCCGCGCCTTCGACTGGGCCCTGGATTAGGGCTTACCACGTCTCGTAGGCGAGACACCTCGTCTCGGGCACCGGATCGCGTCGGAACGTGCGATCGTCCCTGCTGGCCTCCGGGTCTGCCGCATTGTCCTCCCCGCCGCCGCATTCCTCCGTCAGCCGGATCGAACCGAATACCGTCAGGTCGACCGGCAGCGATCCGTCCTGGCGCCGCGTGATGTTCGCCCCGCCGCCGTCACACTCAATGCCGCAGGCAATCCCGCCGGAAGGCGTCGGTGTGCATTCGCCCATGCCCGACAGACGCCGGTCTTTCGCCGCGCCG
>JBNLDE010000189.1:0-4700 GCA_050304175.1 Zhengella sp.
GAAACCGTTGCATTGGACAGACGGTCCAGCTTGGCCGACAGCGCGGTCAGCTCGTGATAGTGGGTCGCGAACAGGGCTCGGGACCGGTTGACTTCATGCAGGTGTTCGATCGTCGCCCAGGCGATGGAGAGCCCGTCAAACGTCGCCGTACCCCGGCCGATTTCGTCCAGAATTACGAGCGAGCGGTCTCCCGCCTGATTAAGAATGGCCGCCGTTTCGACCATTTCCACCATGAAGGTTGAACGGCCCCGGGCGAGATCGTCCGCCGCCCCGACACGGGAAAACAGTCGATCGACAACGCCGATGCGGGCTTCCGCCGCGGGCACGAAAGCGCCCATCTGGGCAAGAACGGCGATCAGGGCGTTCTGGCGCAGGAAGGTCGATTTACCGGCCATGTTCGGGCCGGTGATCAGCCAGATATGGCCGATATCGTCGTCCGCGTCAGGCCCGAGATTGGCATCGTTGGCAACGAAACTGTCACCGCCGGATTTCCTGAGCGCCTGTTCGACAACCGGATGGCGGCCGCCTTTGATGTCGAAAGCGCGGCTGTCGTCGACCGTCGGCCGGACGTAGTTTTCTTCCTGGGCGAGTTTGGCGAGCGCCGCCGAGACATCCAGGATGCTGAGGCCGTGCGCGGCGGCTTTGATGGCCTCGCCCGCGTCGATGATGGCATTTGCCAGCCGGTCGAAAATCTCCAGCTCAATGGCGAGAGAACGTTCTCCGGCGCTGGCGATCTTGGATTCTAGGTCCGCCAGCTCGGTGGTAGTGAAGCGCATGGCGCCGGCCATGGTCTGGCGGTGGATGAACCGGCCGGGGTCGGCGGTCATCTTTTCCGACTGTGCCGTCGGCGCTTCGATGAACCAGCCCAGCACGTTGTTGTGCTTGATTTTCAGGGATCTGAGGCCAAGCTCTTCCGAATAGTCCGCCTGCAGCCTGGCGATCACCTTGCGGCTTTCATCCCGCAGAGAGCGCAATTCGTCGAGATCGGCATTGTAGCCGGCGGCGATGAAGCTGCCGTCGCGCTTCATGAGCGGCGGCTCTTCCTTGACGGCTGCAACAAGTTCCGCACCCAGGTCGTGCGGCGCCTGCTCCAGGCTCGCCCGCGCGGCGGCGATTTCTGCCGGAATTCCCCCGGTGCCATGGCCGGTCTGGTCCAGGACGGCGCGGGCCGCCGCAAGACCTTGTGCCACCGACAGGATATCGCGCGGTCCGCCCCTGTTGAGCGCAATGCGCGACAACGCGCGCGCCATGTCCGGAGCGCCCTTCAGGGTCTGACGCAGGCCCTCGCGCATGATTTCGTTTTCCAGGAAGAAGCCGACCGAGTCATGCCGGCGGTGGATGGCCTCCACATTGACAAGGGGGCCTGCCAGGCGGCTGGCGAGGAGGCGCGAGCCAGCACCGGTCACCGTCCGGTCGATGGTTGCAAGCAGCGATCCCTGCTTTTCGCCCGCGAGGGTCCGCGACAGTTCCAGATTGGCGCGGGTTGCCGGGTCGATCAACATGCGTCCGGCTCCGGCTTCGCGCACCGGAGGGTCCAGCGGCGGACGCTCGCCCAGCTGGGTTTTTTCGATATAGGAGAGAATTCCGGCGGCGGCCGACAGTTCGGCCCGGCTGAAGGTTCCGAAGCCGTCCAGGGTTTTCACGCCGAAATAATGTGCCAGCCGGTCGGTTGCCGTTGAACTGTCGAAAAAGGCGCGCGGCACGGGCGACAGGGCACCGCCCGCCTGTTCCGCCGTCAGCCGCAGCTCGCTTTCCTGCAGCAGATTGTCGGCAAGGATCAGTTCGCGGGGAGACACCTGCGCCAGATCGGCGGCAAGGCGCTGGTGATCGGTTTCCGACACCTGAAACGTGCCGGTGGACATGTCGATCCAGGCAAGGCCGTAAACAGCGTCGCCCTGCAGCGAACCGCCCTTCAGCCGGGTCAGCGCCATCAGGAAATTGTTGGCACCGGCATCGAGCAGCCGTTCTTCGGTCAGTGTGCCCGGCGTGACCAGCCGCACCACGTCCCGGCGGACGACGGACTTGGACCCGCGCTTCTTGGCTTCCGCGGGATCTTCCGTCTGCTCGCAGACAGAAACCCTGTGGCCCTTGGCAATCAGCTTTTGCAGGTAGTCGTCGGCGGCATGAACCGGCACGCCGCACATCGGAATATCGTCACCCTGATGTTTGCCGCGCTTGGTGAGCGTGATGCCGAGCGAAGCGGAAGCGACTTCCGCGTCTTCGAAAAACAGCTCATAGAAATCGCCCATCCGGTAAAACAGGAGACTGTCCGGATTGGCGGTCTTGATCTCCAGATACTGGGCCATCATGGGCGTGACCTTGCTGTCGGCCGCCGATTGTTGTGCGCTCATCCCACTCATGCCTGATACCTATCAAACTGAGCCGCCCATTCCACCAAGGGCCTAAGCCATCTTGGGTTGAGGCTTCATTTTCCAGGGGATAAGGTCGATGCCCTGCCTGATAAAACGCGTGTCCGCGCGTGATCAAAGAGGAAACGCCCGCGTCATGCCCACCGATAAGTCCACATCCAGCGCCAACGTCAGCTTTACCGACCAGGAAGCCTTGCAATTCCACCAGGAAGGCCGGCCCGGCAAACTGGAAATCACGCCAACCAAGCCAATGGCCACACAGCGTGACCTGTCGCTGGCCTATTCTCCGGGCGTGGCGGTGCCGGTTCTTGCCATCGCGGAAGATCCGAGCCGGGCTTATGACTATACGACCAAGGGCAATCTGGTCGCGGTTATTTCCAACGGTTCGGCCATTCTCGGCCTCGGCAACCTGGGAGCGCTGGCGTCAAAGCCGGTGATGGAAGGCAAGTCGGTCCTCTTCAAACGCTTTGCGGATGTGGATTCCATCGATCTGGAAGTGGACACGGGCGACGTTGAGGAATTTATCAATTCGGTGCGTTATCTCGGGCCGTCCTTCGGCGGCATCAATCTGGAAGACATCAAGGCGCCGGACTGTTTCATCATCGAGCAGCGTCTGCGCGAACTCATGGACATTCCCGTCTTCCATGACGACCAGCACGGCACGGCCATCATCGCCACCGCCGGCCTCATCAATGCGCTGCATCTAACGGGCCGGGACATGAAGACGACAAAGGTTGTCTGCAATGGCGCCGGGGCCGCGGGCATTGCCTGCATCGAACTTATCAAGGCGATGGGTATTCCGCACGGCAATGTCACGCTGTGCGACACCAAGGGCGTGATCTACAAGGGCCGCGAACAGGGCATGAATCAGTGGAAGTCCGCCCACGCCGTCGAGACGCAGTGCCGTACGCTGAGCGATGCGCTGAAAGGAGCCGATGTTTTCTTCGGCGTGTCGGCCAAGGGCGCGCTAACCCCTGATATGTTGCAGGAAATGGCGCCGAATCCGATCATCTTCGCCATGGCCAATCCGGATCCGGAAATCACGCCGGAAGAAGCCGCGACCGTCCGTGACGATGCGATCGTCGCCACCGGACGCTCCGACTATCCCAACCAGGTCAACAACGTTCTCGGCTTTCCCTACATCTTCCGGGGCGCGCTCGACGTTAGGGCAAGCACTATCAACGATGCGATGAAAGTCGCCTGCGCAGAGGCACTGGCGGCACTCGCCCGTGAGGAAGTGCCCGACGAGGTCGCGGCCGCCTATCGGGGCAATCGGCCAAAATTCGGCCCGGAATACATCATTCCCGTGCCGTTCGATCCGCGTCTCATTCATGCCATTCCGCCGGCCGTTGCCCAGGCAGCCATGGATTCGGGCGTTGCCAGGCGCCCGATCGTCGATATGGAAGCCTACAAGCAGCAGCTTTCCGCCCGCAGGGACCCCGTGGCCGGAACGCTGCAGCGAATTTTCACCAAGGTTCGTCAGCAGCCGAAGCGCGTGGTCTTCGCCGAAGGCGAGGAGGAACCGGTAATTCGCGCCGCGACAAGCTTCGTGTCCCAGGGCCTCGGCGAGGCGATCCTGATCGGCCGCGAGGACGAGATCAAATCCATGGCCGAACGGGCGGGTGTCGATATCGACCGGCCGGGGCTCTCCATCGAAAACGCTCGCCTGTCCGACCGAAACGCCGATTATGCGCAATATCTCTACGGCCGCCTGCAGCGCGAAGGCTACCTGCTGCGCGACTGTCAGCGCATGGTCAACAACGACCGCAACTACTGGGGTGCGATCATGGTGGCGCGTGGCGATGCCGATGCCATGGTCACCGGTCTCACAAGGAACTATTCGGTCGCTCTGGATACGGTGAAGGCAACCATCGATCCCAAGCCGGGCCACAGGGTCATCGGCGTTTCGCTCGCTCTTGCCCGCGGGCGCACGGTTCTGATCGCCGACACGGCGGTGATCGACATGCCGACGTCGGTAGAACTTGCCGACATCGCCGAGGAAGCTGCGCATGTGGCCCGCAAACTCGGCTACGAGCCGCGCATTGCTCTGCTCGCCTATTCTACTTTCGGCCATCCCAGGGGCGAACGGTCGGAAAAGGTGATCGAAGCGGTGAAGATCCTCGACGAGCGCCGGGTCGACTTCGAATATGATGGCGAAATGGCTGCCGACGTCGCCCTCAATTTGGACCGCATGGCCGCTTATCCGTTCTGCCGCCTGTCCGGCCCGGCCAACGTGCTTGTCATGCCGGCGTTCCACTCCGCGTCGATTTCCACCAAGATGTTGCATGAGCTGGGCGGCGCCACAGTCATCGGCCCGCTCCTGGTCGGGTT
>JBNLDE010000190.1:0-25144 GCA_050304175.1 Zhengella sp.
GGCCGCGGGCGGCATCATTTCGCCTCTCTGGCGCAGCCAAACAGTTGGCCGACAACGATGACGATGAAGATGACGAAGCGAATGGTTTCAATGAGGTGAGTTGTGGACAACCTTGGCGCTATGACAACGGTAATGCTGCTCGTCATGATCGCAGCAGTTCCCTACGTGTGGCGAATCCACCATTCCAGCCAGAAATTTCTGGCGGCCTACCTTATTTTCGCGGTGATCTTTTTGACCGCGTTCTTCGCACTCTTCAATGGAGCGCTCTACCTGCTGACCAGCCTGGGGCGGACGCCGGCCGACCTGTCGATCGGGACGTTCTGCCACGAGAATGGCCACCTGCTGTGCCGCTTCCCCGACATGTACGACTACGGCGAGCGCGACGGCGATTCCATACCGAGCGCCGGCATCGGCAGCTATTGCCTGATGGGGGCCGGAAACCACAATGGCAACGGCCGCAGCCCGTCGCCGGTGTGCGCCTATCTGCGCGATCTCGCCGGCTGGTGCGACAACGAGGTCGACCTGTCGCAGGACGGCGCCAAGACCGCGCATTCGGGCGACTACAACACGGTGATGAAGTACCGTACATCGCGCGACAACGAGTATTTCCTGGTCGAGAACCGGACTCGCATGGGCCTCGACCGCGAACTGCCGGCGAGCGGCCTGGCGGTCTATCACTGCGATATCTTCGGTTCCAACGAGCTGCAGCAGGGCACGGCATCGCGCCACTACCAGTGCGCATTGTTGCAGGCCGACGGCCGCCGCGACCTCGAGCTCAACCACAATCGCGGCGACGGCGACGACCTGTTCGGCGCCGCCGCGGGCCTGGTGCTCTCCGGCGCGTCCAATCCCTCGACGCGGGAATGGGACGGCCGCGATTCCGGCCTTCTGATCTCCGACATTTCGGCGCCCGGTACCGATATCGGGTTCTCGACGGGACAGGCCCAGCCCCAGATCGTGACCGCGACGGGAAGCGCGAAGCCGGGATTGAAGATCCCGGACAACGACGCCGCCGGCGTCGTCAGCACGATCGCGATCGCCGAATCCGGCGTCGTGGGCGAGATCACCGTCGATGTCGACATCCGCCACACCTATATCGGCGACCTCGAGGTGAGGCTGATTGCGCCAAGCGGCCTGTCGGTCATGGTGCACCCGCGCCTCGGCGGCTGGGCCGACGATCTCGACGCGACCTATGGCTCCTCCGGCGGCGCGATCCTGTCGCCGATGATCGGCCAGCCGATGCAGGGCGACTGGGCGCTTCACGTCGCCGACCGGGCCTGGCGCGACAAGGGCACGTTGCGCGAGTGGAGCATCGAATTGAAGTCGACGCCCGCCGGTCCGCCGCTGGTCGCCGCCGCTTCCGGTTACGAGACCAGGGCGAGGAAGGCCGGCTAGGCTGTACGGCTCCTCCCGGGCCAGCCGGTCGCAATGACCAAATCCTCCGGCCCGACGGGTTCCGTTTTGCCCACAACTGCGCTATAGCGCCCACGAAACGGCGCCGCTGCCCGATGCGACAGCGGCGCCGGCCTCTTATCCGAACCAGTTTCAAGGACATTTCCATGGCGATCGAACGCACCTTTTCCATGATCAAGCCGGACTCGACCCAGCGCAACCTGACCGGCGCCATCACCAAGATTTTCGAGGACAACGGCCTGCGCGTCGTCGCCTCGCGCCGGGTGTGGATGAGCCTGCGCGAAGCCGAAGGCTTCTACGCGGTGCACAAGGAACGCCCCTTCTTCGGCGAGCTGTGCGAGTTCATGTCGTCGGGTCCGACCGTCGTCCAGGTGCTCGAAGGCGAGAACGCGATTGCCAAAAACCGCGAAGTGATGGGCGCGACCAACCCGGCCGACGCCGCCGAGGGCACGATCCGCAAACTGTTCGCCCTGTCGATCGGCGAGAACTCGGTTCACGGCTCCGATGCGCCGGAAACTGCAGCCGAGGAAATCGCCTACTGGTTCTCGCAGACCGAGATCGTCGGCTGAATCGATATCCGAGGCAATATGCCTCACCCGTTGAATACAAACGATAAAAGCCGGGTTTTTGCCCGGCTTTTTACTTGGCAGATCGTTCACCCTTTTTTGTAATCATTCCGACACCCAAATATGCCACGATGGCATGGTTGGGGATTTGCGGCGCCCGGCGCCGCGGATTCTGCCAGGAGCGCAGCGGAATGTTTGACAACAGGGATTACCACGCCCACGAGATCCTCGCCGACGGCATCGTCCACGGCGTGGCCATCCTCGCGAGCGTCGCTGCGGCCAGCGCGCTGATCGCGTTGGCTTCGTTGTCGCTGCAGCCGGCGATCCTGATCGCGCTGATCGTCTATTCGTTGACAACCATCGCAATGTTCTCTTTTTCCGCCGCCTACAACATCATTCCGCACAAGCCGAGCAAGCCGCTGCTGCGCCGCTTCGACCAGGCGGCGATCTTCCTGAAGATTGCGGGCACATACACACCCTTGACCATCCTGATCGGGACCATGTTTTCCTATGTTGTGCTGGTCGCGGTGTGGATTGTCGCGCTGGCCGGCGTTGCGCTGAAGATGATCGGCCAGATGCGCCGCGACCGCTATTCGATCCCGCTCTACCTGATCCTTGGCTGGGCAAGCCTGGCCCTGGCCTGGCCGATCGCCCAGACGATGCCGACCGTCGACGCCCTGCTGATCCTGGTCGGCGGCCTGCTCTATACGGCCGGCCTCGTGTTCCACACCTGGGATAAGCTGAAATACCAGAACGCGATCTGGCACGGTTTCGTGGTTCTCGCAGCGTCCTGCCATTTCACGGCAGTGGCCCACGCCTCATTCGCTGTCGGCGCCTGACCACTTTTCGGCCGCACGGTCGTCGGCCTCCTTGGCGTCGACCCAGTTGCCCTCGCCGCCGTCCTTGAGGTGCTCCTTCTTCCAGAAGGGGGCGCGGGTCTTGAGGAAATCCATCAGGAAGGATGCCGCGTCGAACGCCGCCTGCCGGTGGGCCGAAGCCGCGACCACGAGCACGATCTGCCCGCCCGGCTCGATCCGGCCATGGCGGTGGATGGCAAGGAGACCGTTCAGCGGCCAGCGCTCAGCGGCCTCGGCGGCGATCCGCGAGATTTCGGCCTCGGCCATGCCGGGATAGTGTTCCAGCTCCAGCGCGGCGAGCTTTCCGCCTTCGTCGCGGCACAGTCCGGTGAAGGTGACCACGGCGCCGACGTCGTTGCGCCCGGCCGTCAGCCGCGCGATTTCGGCCGCGACGTCGAAATCCTCGCGCTGGATGCGAACGCTCGGCGTGACGTGGCGGGACATCGGCTCACCCCCCGGTCATCGGCGGGAACAGCGCGATCTCGAACGGCGTTCCCAGCTTCTCGGAGTGGTGGACATGTTCCATGTCGAGCGCGACGCGGATCGCGTCCTGGTGTTCAAGCGCGGATTCGTATTCCGGCCCGCGGGTCTTGAGCCAGCCGAGCAGGTCGCGCACGGTCTGGACGTCGGACGGAAGATCGACCTCCTCCTCTCCCTTGCCGATCCGCTCGCGCACCCAGGCGAAATAGACGATCCTCATCGGCCTTTATCCCTTGACCACATGTTTCAGGCCGGCCCGGAAATAGTCGTAGCCGGTATAGAGCGTGACGATCGCCGAAATCCACAGCAGCGTCAGCCCGATTTGCGTGTTGTAGGGCAGGACTTTGTCGCCGGCGGGGCCGGCCAGCAGAAAACCGATCGCGACGAGCTGGATCGTGGTCTTCCATTTCGCGAGCTGCGTGACGGGCACCGACACCTTCAGGTCGGCGAGATATTCGCGCAGGCCCGAAACGAGGATCTCGCGGCACAGGATGATGATCGCGGCCCACAGCGACCAGCCTGCGATGGTCCGTTCCGTGTCGGCGGCCAGCAGCAGAAGGCAGGTGGCGACCAGCAGCTTGTCGGCGATCGGGTCGAGCATGCGCCCGATATTCGATTGCTGCTGCCAGATGCGCGCGATATAGCCGTCGAGGAAATCGGTAATGCTGGCGACCGCGAAAATGCCGAGCGCGGTCCAGCGCGCGAAATCGCTCGAGTGCAGCCGACCTTCGATGAAGAAACAGAACACGATCGCCGGGACGGCCAGAATACGTCCATAGGTGAGCAAATTCGGCAGATTGAATGCGCGGCTCGCCATGAATACTCCTCCGTTCCCGCCGGGATGCTATTGAAAAGCAGATAGGCCCTGCGCTGGCAACCGGATGGCGCAAGTCCTAGCACAACAGGGCCGGTTTTGGCCGCCCGATTCAACCGTTTTCATGGAAATGATCGTAGATTTGCCGTGCAATTTGCTCGGAAATCCCGTCCACCGCAAGCAGATCGTCCAGGGCGGCGCCGGAAACGGCCTTGGCGGTGCCGAAATGGTGGAGCAGGGCGCGCTTGCGCGCAGGGCCGATTCCCCCGATCTCGTCGAGCGGATTCTTGACCATTTCCTTCTTGCGCCGCGCCCGGTGCGAACCGATCGCAAAGCGGTGCGCCTCGTCGCGCAGGCGCTGGACGAAATAGAGCACGGGATCGCGCGGCGGCAGCGAGAAATCCGGCCGGCCCTCCATGTGGAAGCGCTCGCGCCCGGCTTCGCGGTCCGCGCCCTTGGCGACGCCGATCGCGGTCACGCTCCCGGAAATGCCGAGTTCGTCGAGAACCGCGCGGACCTTGCCCATCTGGCCGCGCCCGCCGTCGATCAGGATCAGGTCGGGCCAGGCCGGGAAGGCGGCTTCGTCGGCCGTGTCGTCGAACTCCCCGGCATCGCCGGACGCAACCCTGTCGGGCACGCCATGCTCCTTGATCAGGCGCGAGAAGCGGCGCTGCATGACCTCGCGCATCATGGCGAAATCGTCGCCCGGCGCGATGTCCTCGCCCTTTATGTTGAACTTGCGGTACTGGTTCTTCACGAAGCCCTCGGGTCCGGCAACGATCATGCCGCCGACCGCATTGGTACCCATGATGTGCGAGTTGTCGTAGACCTCGATGCGCCGCGGCGGCCGCGCGAGCCCGAACGTCTCGGCGACGCCCTTGAGCAGGCGCGCCTGCGACGAGGTTTCCGCCAGCCTGCGCCCGAGCGCCTCCCGCGCATTCTGCAGGGCGTGGCTGACCAGGTCTTTTTTTTCGCCGCGCGCCGGCACAATGACGGTGACCTTTCGGTCGGCGCGCGTCGACAACGCTTCGGCCAGCAGCGCCTGGTCCTCGACCGGGTGCGACAGCAGGATCAGGCGCGGGCTCGGCTTGTCGTCGTAAAACTGGGCCAAAAACGCTCCGAGCACCTCGCCGGCCTCCATCGACTCGTCCGCCTTTGGAAAATAGGCGCGATTGCCCCAGTTCTGCCCGGTGCGGAAGAAGAACACCTCAATGCAGGCCTGTCCGCCTTCCTGGTGGATGGCGAAGACATCGGCCTCCTCGGTGCCCTGCGGATTGATCCCCTGGTGGCTTTGCACATGGCTGAGCGCCGACAGGCGGTCGCGAAACACCGCCGCGCGCTCGAAATCGAGCGCTTCGGCCGCTTCCTGCATTGCCTCGGCCATGTGCGCGGTGACCCTCGACGACCGCCCGGACAGGAAATCCTTGGCCTCCTTGACCAGTTCGTCATAGGCCTCGGGCGCGATCTCCCCAGTGCACGGGCCCGAACAGCGCTTGATCTGGTAAAGCAGGCAGGGCCGCGTGCGGCTGTCGAACACGGAGTCCGAACAGGTCCGGACGAGGAAGGCGCGCTGCAGCGAGTTAATCGTGCGTCCGACCGCACCCGCCGAGGCAAACGGCCCGAAATAGTCGCCCTTGCGCGACCGCGCGCCGCGGTGCTTGAAGATGCCCGGAAACCGGTGATTGCGCGTCAGCACGATATAGGGAAACGACTTGTCATCGCGCATCAGCACGTTGAAGCGCGGGCGCAAGCGCTTGATCAGATTGGCTTCCAGCAGCAGCGCTTCGGTCTCGGTGCGGGTGACGACGAACTCCATCGTCGCCGTCTCGCGCACCATCCGCGCGGTGCGGTTGGAGTGGACCCGGCCCTGGGCGTAGGACGTAACGCGCTTTTTCAGGCTGCGCGCCTTGCCGACATAGAGCACGTCGCCATTGGCATTGATCATCCGGTAGACACCGGGCCTGTTCGGCAGGTGCCTGACATAGAGCTGGATGGCCTCGATGCCGGTCTTGCCCTGCGGATCGATCGTGACGCCGCCCCAGTCGATCGCCGGCAGCGCAGGCTCGGCCTCGGGGTTCTCGGTTTCGTCTTCCTCGGCCGTTTCCGCGGTCGGATCGAACCCGGCAATGTCAGTGGAGGATCTCGCAGGTTTTTTTCCCGGTTCGTCCTGCGGTTTTGTCGGGCCCGTCATTCCGAGATGCCCGCGATATCCGGTGTCTGCCAGGCGAGATGCTGGCCGCCGTCGAGCGCGATCATCTGGCCGGTCACCGAACGCGCCTCCCACAGGAAGCGGATCGCGGCGCCGAACTCGTCGAGCGCCGGCCCGCGTTTCAGCAGCAACCCGGCGACCTGGCGGTCGAAATCAGCCTGGTTCTGCCGCTCGTTTGGCAGCGTCGGGCCGGGGCCGATGGCATTCACCCGGATGCGCGGGCTGAGCTCCTGCGCCATCGTCCGCGTCGCCGTCCACAGCGCCGATTTCGACAGCGTGTAGGAATAGAAGCGCGGCGTCAGCGCCCACACCCGCTGGTCGATCATGTTGACGATCAGGCCTTCCTGGCCGGCGGGCAGGGCGGCGGCCATGTTGCGGGCCAGCAGCGAGGGCACCAGCAGATGCGTGCGGAAATGCAGGTTCCAGGTCCTGGTGTCGAAATCGGTGACGCTGTCGTCTTCGAACACCGACGCGTTGTTGACCAGGAGCTGCACCGGGCCGAGCGCATCGGCGGCATCGGCGACGAGGCTGTCGACCGCGCTGTCATCGGCGAAGTCGGCCTGAAGCACGACCGCCTTTCCGCCCGCCTCGATTATCCCGGCGGCGAGCTCGTGGGCGTCCCCGCAGGTCGAGTTGCAGTGGATGGCGACGGCGAATCCATGCGCCGCCAGGTCACGGACAATGGCCGCGCCGATGCGCCGCGATCCGCCGGTGACGAGTGCCGTTGCCTTGGTTTCCATGTGCCGTCCCAGCTTTCCGATCAGAACACCGAATAAACATAGGCGGCGAAAGCGGCAAGCATAGCCCCACCGACCGCCTTGCCCGCATGGAGGCGGGCGAATGCCAGGAAGGCGACGGCAAGCGACGTCGCCAGCATGACCCACATGTCGATTTCGATAATGCGCGGTCCGACCGAAACCGGCACGATGGTCGCCGTGACGCCCATGATGCCAAGGACGTTGAACAGGTTGGAACCGACGACGTTACCGATTGCAACGGCGGAGGTCCTGCGCCAGACCGCAGCCATTGTCGTCGCCAGTTCGGGCAGGGAGGTTCCGATGGCGACGATGGTCAGTCCGATCGCTTCGTCGGAGATGCCGAGCTGGCTCGCGATCGCACTTGCACCGCTCACGGTCAACTGCGCGCCGAGCGGAAGGCCGATCAGCCCGCCCGCGATGCTCAGAGCGATCCGGATCTTGTCGTGCGGCGGCTCGCCGATTTCTTCATGGTAGTCTTCGGGCGGCTCGCGCCGCGTGCGCGCCGTGTGGATCTGCCAGGCTATGAAACAGCAAAGCGCGGCGAAAAGGACGATGCCTTCCGCGCGGCTGATCAACCCGTCCGACAACATCCACATGAACAGCACCGTCGCGACCAGCATCGCGACCATGTTGCGCCTCAAGCCCGGCTCGGTCGCGGCCAGCGGCGCGATCATCGCCGGCAGGCCGACCACCAGCAGGACGTTGGCGATGTTGGAGCCGACCACATTGCCGACGGCGATGCCCGGCGCGCCGCTCAGTGCCGCCTGGGTCGAGATGAAAAGTTCGGGCGCGGAGGTGCCGAACGCGACGACGGTGAGGCCGATGACCAGTGGGGAAATGCCCAGATTCTCGGCAAGGCCGACCGAGCCGCGCACCAGATAGTCTCCGGCAAACACAAGAAGCACGAGGCCGGCAGCGAGGAGCAATAGGCTGACAAACATTGAAAAATCCGGATTGGACAGGCGCGCCAGCCCTATATAGCGACGACATCGGCGAGCGCCAAACGCAGGCGCCAAACTTTCTTCACCTGGCCCGGATCGGATCGACAGCCTGTCGCGAAATCTCCGCATTCCGGTCAGCAAATCCCCTTTTTTCCGCAATTCTTTCAACGCAATGCATCGCGAAGCTCTGGCCGTTGAGAGTCGGTGAGCGCCGCATCCTCCCGTGACGCAACCGGCTTGAACGCGAATTACGGCACAGGAGTGCATGAGCATGAACAAGACGATGAGGAAGCGAATCTATTACAGTCGCCCGGCCATCATCGCGGCGGGTCTTGCGGCAGTGGTCGCCTCGATGCCCGCCCGCGCCGCGGACGCGGTCGTCATGGAGCCGCCGGCCCCCGCCGCCACCCCGCTGAAGAATCCTCCGGTCGACACCTGGTCGGGTGCCTATGCCGGCGTGGCCGGCGGATATGGCTTTGGCGGCAGCCGTTATGTCGCGCCGGCCGCCGGCTCGTTCAGGACGCGGGGCTGGTACGGCAATCTGTTTGCGGGCTACGACCACCAGATCGGCAAGGCGATCGTCGGCGTCGAGGGCGATGTTGGCTATGGCTCGATAACCGGCGGCGACGGTACGGCATCGTCGCGCACCGGCATTGACGGCTCGCTGCGCGCGCGCCTCGGTTATGCCGTGACCGACAAGGTCATGGTCTACGGCACCGGCGGCCTGGCCGCCGCACGCCTGACCGGCGAGGAAGGCGGAACGAGCCAGACCCGCACGGTGCTGGGCTGGACGGCGGGCGCCGGCGTCGAGACCAAGCTGACCCGCTCCGTCTTCGGCAAGCTGGAATACCGCTATACGGATTACGGGCGCAACAACTTCACCACCGCGTCCGGCGCCAATGTGTTCGGAAACCGTGAGAACAAGGTGCTTCTCGGCGTCGGTGTCAAGTTCTGACCAGTCACGAACCGGGAATGCATGAAGGCCGGACGGTCCCTCCCGTCCGGCCTTCTCTGCGCGCAGGCGCCGGTCTATTTCGGCAGCAGGGCGGCGAGCTCGGGGAACTTTTCGTCGAAGCGCTTGGCCCAGCGCACCAGCTTGGCGCGCCCGCGTTCCCACTTGCCCTCGAAACGCAGCGACAAATAGCCGAGCGTCGCCCTGAGCGCGATGTGGCCGGCGGTGATCCTGGTCGGCAGGCGCGGGGTGTTGGCATTGAGGTGATCGAGCCCGTGCATGGCCTTGCCCCACTGCTTGTCGAGCCAGGACTGCTCGACCTTCTCTTCCGGCCGGAACCGCCGCTCGTAGACATGCGCCAGCAGGCAGTCGGAGATGCCGTCGGCCAGCGCCTCGAGAACTTCCGCCTCGGTGCGCTTCGCCGCATTGCGCGGGAACAGGGCGTTCTTCGTTTCGCGGTTGATGAACTGCGTGATCGCGCGGCTGTCGTAGATCGAACGCCCGTCATCTGTGATCAGCACCGGGATCTTGCCGAGCGGATTGTTGGAAACCAGGATTTGCGGTTGCGCATTGGTGTCGACATCGACGGTCTCGAAGGCATAGCCGGCGCGGGTCGCGGCCATGCGCACCTTGGCGGAATAGGGCGATGCGCTGGCATAGAGGATTTTCGGCATGGCGGCTCGGGTCTCCGGAATCGGTTGCGTCGGGAGAGGAAGCTATTGCGGCGGGGGCGCGAGCGCAATCGGGGAAGGGAGTAGGGGGAGGGATTGATGATCGAACGGGACGGCGATGGCTTTAAGACCCGAGCCGAGGTTCAAACAGCGGAGTTCGTTGTCCGTAGCACACCGAATTGAGCCATTGGGTGCAGCGCGGCGACTTCATCGCCCGCAAGTTCTCGACGTCGCTCTGGACCTCAAGCCCCACGTTTCAACTGGCCTTCAATCCAAGGCCGGCTCAGTTGCCGGGATTCAGGTGAAGCCCGGGCGTTGGCACGCTCGACGGGTAGTTCGTCGGCACCATACGGCACGGGCGGTAAACCACGGTACACTGCCAGTGCTTGTTTGGAGAGTTGGCAGGCACCTGCACGCAGTTCACCGGCGTGCCTCTTGATATTTTTGCCCAACTCGCGCCGTCATGCGCGGTTACGACCTTGGTCCAGTCCTGTAGCGCCGCCATTGCCGTTGTGCTCCGCGTCATCCCTTTCTGTTGTACCGCGAAGCCCTGGTGGGTGTGATCGAGACATTGCTTCGTGACATTCGGTGCCGCCATAGCCGCAACCGGAAAAAGCGCGATGGCCAAGGTGGCCGTCTTCCAAGCCAATTTTGCCATTTTACGTATCCTCTCTGCCGCCGGTTTCGAAGGCCTAATTCACGGGTGCAGGCACGGAGTTGGGCTTGACCCGTGCGGCGGGAAGCTCGATCGGGACCATCCGGCACGGCGTTGCCTCAATCCAGCAATGCGCCTGGTTTTGGTGCGGTACACAATGGACGGGACCGGACGGCGGCAATTTCGCCCAGCTCGACCCGTCATGTGTCGTCACGATCGTTTTCCAGGCTTGCCTTGCCAGGTCTTTCGCAACGTCTTCCCTTACGCTTTCGCCAACGCCCTGATGGCTATGGTCCTGGCACACACGTTTCAGGTTCGATTTCGCATCAGCCATCGCCGTAAGCAGCGCCAATGTAATTGCCACGGCCACCGTGCACTTCTGCGCCGTCCGCAATAGGAGCATCTCGACTCCTCGTCATTCCCTATTATCAATTAAATTTACCGCAGAATTCCCGTCTCTTCATTGATGTTACGCAAGCTTCGGCTTCAAATTTTCCGTTGGCGCGCCTAGTGCGAACGCGCCGCATGGCGGATGAGCTGCACTGTGCGGATCAAGCCCCGGTTTGCCCAATCGTTTCTTTTTTTCACGACGATTTGCAACAGGTACGGCGGTTGACCGCCCCGCAGGGCCGCAATGTCGGCTTCCTGCTCACCGCGCCGGCGCGGCGCGGACCGGGATCGCCATCTGGGCAGAACCAAGGGCCGCGATGACGACGATGGTGCCGATCAGGCCGGTGTCGCTCCATTGCGGCCTGGTCACCATGTCGAGCACCACGGCGAACAGCAGCGCTTCATGCGCCATCCCCATCCGCATGATCCAGCCGAACGGCGCTCGGTCGCTCTCCGCCAGCCGCCCATCCTGCAGCGTCGCTTCCAGCACCTTGAACCGCGGCATCACCACGCCGTAGCCGACAGCGATATGCACTGCCAGCGCGGCCAGGGCGATATCGATCCAGGCCTCGGCAAAACCGAAACTCAGCCAAGTCATCCAGACGCCCAGCGCCAGCACGCCCAGCGTCGCCGGCCCGAAGACGGCCTTGGCCAGGAACATCGTCTGCCGTATCACGCTCTCCATGTCGTCGACCGTCCCGCGCCGCCAGACCCGGCGACCGAAAATCCCGAGGGAAACGGTTCCGCCCACCCAGGCCATCGCCAGCGCCACATGCAGGACCTTCAAGAAAGTGTAGAAATCCATTATCCGTCCCCCGAAAACCATTTTTTGCGAATGTACACTAACCTGTCGGGAAAGGTCCTCCCAGGCGGAAGTTTGCTGCGTTCATGGCACGGCTTCCGGACGTCAGCGCGCCGGCATTTGCGCCTTGGGTAGCCGGCAGGCCCGCCGGTCAACCTCGGGACAGGCGCGGAATTCAAACTGGCCGGTCATGCAGATGCGTACCTCGCGCAAATAGCGCTGGTCGCAGGTGATCGCGATGCCGTCTGCCGGCAGGCCGCGATTGGCCTTGAGGAAGGCCTGTTCGGTTTCGTGCGGATTGGCCGCGCCGCCGCCAAGCCTCGGCGGTATGCGCACCCGGTTCCACGCGGCGCGCACGGCGGCGAAATAGTCCTTCTGCGACAGGCCTGAGCAGGTGCCGTGCTTGCGCCATTCATGGCCGACCAGCCCGACCGAGGGCATGATGTCGAGCATGGTCGAGGCGAGCTGCCGGGGCACGCGTGCGGGTTCGCCGCTCTTGCAGTCCGCCGGGTAGCCCTTCTCGTATTGCGGCCACAGGCCGTGCACGATGAAGCCGTGGGGACCGGTCGCGCTACATTGCTGGCGGTCGGCATTGGCGCCCTCGGCAGCGCAGTAGCTCGGCGACCACGACAGCGACAGGACGTAGAAGTCGAAACCCGATCCGGCCGGCACCGGTTGCCGATACGCCGTCGCGGCCGGCTGGGCGGCTTCGCCGGCGCTCTGCCCGTCGCAGGCTGCCACGGCCAGGCTGGCCAGCGCAGCGATGGCGGTCAGGAAATGGCGCACGGGACTCCTAGCGAAGGATGCGGCACGACCCGTCGTAGACGAACCAGCGGTCGAAGCCGGAGACGCAGAACTGCACGCCGTCGCCGATCGAGGCGAACCCCATGCCCGACTCGATGACGTACCAGACCGAACGCCGCCGGCCGTCGGACAGCGTCGCCGTCGCCATGCAGAAGCGCTGCGAGGTGCGGATCCGTTCGGTGGCCGGAATGAACCGGTGCTGGTGGATGCGGTTGAAATCGACGATGTCAACATCGGGCAGATGCGGCACGTGGCGCACCTGGTAGCCGAAGCGCTTGCTGATCGAGTGCAGCACGGCCTGGTCGTCACACACCCGGTTGGAGCCGATGAAATCGAAGGCCAGCGCCGGGGCCGCGGACAGCGCCGCGCCGACAAATGCGCCAAGAAGGGTGAGAACCGGTCTGTTCATGGTCGCCTCGTATCGCTGGAATCGGCGTCTGAAATGCGGCACGACTGTGAAACCAGACGCGCCCCGGGTCAAGCTTGGCGCGCCTCGCCGGCGATTTCGACCACGCCGGCGCGCGCGATCCCGTCCGCAGCGAGCAATCGGCCGATGACCGGCAGAAACGCGGCGCATTCGCCGGCAAGCGGGTAGGGTGGGTTGACCACGACCATGCCGCTGCCATCGAGGCCGCCGTCGCTCGATGGCGCCCTGGTCTCGAGCGTGATGTCGAGGATCGACGGAATGCCGAGCCCGGCCAGCCTGTCGCGAAACGCCTTGACCGCCTTGCGGTGCTTGATCGGGTACCACAGCGCATAGGTGCCGCCGGGCCAGCGCCGGTGCGCTTTCGCCAGCCCGTCGGCGAGCCGGTCGAATTCGCCAGCTTGCTCGAACGGCGGGTCGACCAGCACCAGCCCGCGCTTCTCCTTGGGCGGCAGGTGCGCGCCGAGCGCCAGCCAGCCGTCGAGTTCGATCATCCGCACCTGGTAGTCTCCGGCGAACAGCTGGCGCAGCGACGCCGCGTCGGCGGGATGGAGCTCAATCGCGGTCAGCCGGTCCTGCTTGCGCAGCAGCCGGCGCGTCAGCAGCGGCGAACCGGGATAGCGGGCCAGCGTTCCGTCGGGATTGAGCGCGTGGACCACGTCGAGCCACGGTGCAAGCAGGGCGGCGGCGTCTTCGGGCAGGTCGGCGCCGACGATCCGCCCAATCCCGTGCTGCCATTCGCCGCCGCGCTGCGCCTCGTCGGACGACAAGTCGTAGAGACCGGCGCCGGCATGGGTATCGATCACGCGAAAAGCCTTGTCCTTGCGCTTCAGGTATTCAACAATCCGCGTCACCACGATGTGCTTGAGCACATCGGCGAAATTCCCGGCGTGAAAGGCGTGGCGATAATTCATGCACACCGCCTACACCGGGACGTCCAATTGCGCTAGGCATGAGCCATGAACAAGCACGCCCCCGCCGCTGAATCCCGCGCCGCCGTCCGAATCGGACATTCCGCCTGTCCGCATGACTGCCCGTCCACCTGCGCGCTTGACGTGGAACTGCTGGACGACGGCCGCATCGGCCGCATCCACGGCGCCAAGGACAACAGCTACACCGCCGGCGTGATCTGCGCCAAGGTCGCCCGCTATGCCGAGCGCCTTCACCACCCCGGCCGGCTGCTCAAGCCGCTGGTACGCGCCGGGGCCAAGGGCGAAGGGCAATGGAAGGAAGCCAGTGCCGAAGCCGCACTCGACCTGATTGCCGAGAAGCTACTCCGCGCCGAGGGGCAATACGGCTCCGAAGCGGTCTGGCCCTACTACTATGCCGGCACGATGGGGCTGGTGCAGCGCGACGGCATCAACCGGCTGCGCCACGCCAAGCGCTATTCCGGCCAGTTCGACAGTTTCTGCACCAACATGGCCTGGACCGGCTTCACTATGGGCACCGGCCGGCTGATCGGTCCCGATCCGCGCGAGATGGCGAAGTCGGACTGCATCGTGATCTGGGGCACCAACGCGGTCGCCACCCAGGTCAACGTGATGACCCATGCGGTGCGCGCCCGCAAGGAGCGCGGCGCCAGGATCGTTGTCATCGACGTCTACGACAACGCGACGATGAAGCAGGCCGACATGAGGCTGGTCCTTAGGCCCGGCACCGACGGCGCGCTCGCCTGCGCTGTCATGCACGTACTGTTTCGCGACGGGTACGCCGACCGCGAATATCTCAACGAATTCAGCGACGACCCGGCCGGCCTTGAATCACATCTTCAGTCGCGCGGACCGGTCTGGGCGGCCGAAATCACCGGGTTGACCGTCGAGGAAATCGAGGCCTTCGCCGCGCTGATCGGCAAGACGAAGCGCAGCTATTTCCGCCTCGGCTACGGTTTCACCCGCAACCGCAACGGCGCGGCCAACATGCATGCCGCCCTGTCGGTCGCGACGGTACTGGGCGCCTGGAAATACGAGGGCGGCGGCGCCTTTCACTCCAACAGCGACATCTTCCGGCTCGACACCAGCGAGATCAGGGGAGCCGGCATGGCCGACCCGTCGATCCGCCATCTCGACCAGTCGAAGATCGGCCGCGTCCTCACCGGCGATCCCGAGGCGCTCTACGGCGGGCCGCCCGTCGCGGCGATGCTGATCCAGAACACCAACCCGGCCAATGTCGCACCCGAGCAGCGCAGCACGGTGGAGGGCTTGCGCCGCGAGGACCTTTTCGTCGCCGTCCACGAGCAGTTCATGACCGACACGGCGAAGCTGGCCGATGTCGTGCTGCCGGCGACCATGTTCCTGGAGCATGACGACGTCTACCGCGGCGGCGGACACCAGCACGTCCTGCTCGGGCCGAAGCTGGTCGAGCCCCCAGAAGGTCCGTTGACCAACCACTTCGTCATCAACGAACTGGCGAAGCGGCTCGGCGTGGCGGACAGGCCCGGTTTCGGCGCAGGCGAGCGCGACCTGATCGATTCCATGCTGAAAAAGCGCGGCCTTGGCTCGTTCGACACCATGCGCGAGGCGCGCTGGGCCGACCTGCAACCGGATTTTGACGAGGCGCATTTCATCAAGGGATTCGCCTTCCCGAACGGCAAGTTCCGTTTCCGGCCAGACTGGGCAAATACGCGGGCGCCGAACCGTCCGCCGGCCTCCATGGGCCTGCAGGGGCCGGTCGATGCCCTGCCGGCATTTCCCGACCACGCGTCAATGATCGAGGCCGCCGACCAGGCTCACCCGTTCCGCCTCGCGACATCGCCCGCCCGTCAGTTCCTCAACTCGACCTTCACGGAGACGCCGGGATCGCGCGACCGGGAAGGGCGGCCGGAACTCAAGCTGCACCCGGACGACGCCGCCGGACTGGGGATCGCGGACGGCGATGTCGTCGAGATCGGCAACCGGCGCGGTGAAGTGGCGTTGCACGCGAAGCTGTTTGACGGCGTGCGCCGCGGCGTAGTCATCGCCGAGGGGATCTGGCCCAACAGCGCCCATATCCGTGGCGAGGGCATCAACGTGCTGACCGGTGCCGACGCGGTGGCGCCCTATGGCGGCGCGGCCTTTCACGACATCAAGGTGTGGGTGAGGGCGGCCTGAGCCCGCATCACCGGCAGAGCGGCACCGGACTTGCGCTCTGCCTCACTGGTCCGCGGGCGGGGAAATCAGGAAGTCCGTGTCGTCGGTGCCCGGATGGCTGATCACCGCGCGTCCGGCGCTCATGCGCGCGTGTCCCTGGCACAGTAATTTCAGCGCCAGAGGATAAACCCGGTGCTCGACCGCCAGCACGCGCGCGGCAAGCGATTCCTCGGTGTCGTCGGGCATCACCCGCACCGCACCCTGGGCGATGATCGGCCCTTCATCCATGCCTTCGGTGATGAAATGAACGGTGCAGCCGTGGATCCGCACGCCGGCGGCCAGCGCGCGCGCGTGGGTATCAAGCCCCTTGAAGGACGGCAGGAGGGCAGGATGGATGTTAATCATCTTGCCCTGCCATTTGCGCACGAACGGCGCCGACAGTAGCCGCATGTAGCCTGCAAGGGCGACATAGTCGGCCCCGGCTTCGTGCAGCGCCTCCTGCACGGCCTCGTCATGGGCGACGCGATCGGCGAATTCGCCATGGACGACGACCTTTGTCGAGATGCCATGCCGTTCGGCCGTCTCCAGCCCCTTCGCGCCGGCCACGTTGGAAACGACCAGGCAGATTTCGGCAGGGTAGCTGGGTTCCATTGCGGCCGCGATCAGCGCCGACATGTTGGACCCACGCCCGGAAATGAGAACCGCGACGCGTTTGCGCGGGCGCTTGGTCATAGTTCCAGCGAACCCAGATAGCTAACGCCGTGGTCGCGCCGCGGCACGATCTGGCCGATGATTTCGACGTGCTCGCCCTCCCGCTGCAGGATCGCGATCGCCTGCGCCGCCTGGTCGGCTTCGACCACCGCGACCATGCCGACTCCGCAATTGAAGGTGCGTAGCATCTCGCGTTCAGCAATGCCGCCCTGGCTGGCGAGCCATCTGAACACCTCGGGCACCTCGAAGGCGACGAGATCGATCTCGGCGGCATAGGCCTCCGGCAGGACGCGTGGGATGTTCTCGGTGAATCCGCCGCCGGTGATGTGGGCCAGAGCCTTGATTGCGCCGACTTCGCGCAATGTCTCGAGGATCGGTTTCACATAGATCCGGGTCGGTTCGAGCAGGGCCTCGCCGAGCATCTTGCCGTCGGCAAACGGCGCCGCGTCGGCCCATCCGAGCCCGCTTGTTTCCACGATCCGCCTGACCAGCGAAAAGCCGTTCGAATGCACGCCGGATGAGGCGAAGCCGAGGATCACGTCGCCCTCGAACATGTGGCCGGCCGGGAGCAGGTTGCCCCGTTCCGCCGCGCCGACGCAGAAACCGGCGAGATCGTAGTCGCCGCCGCCATACATGCCCGGCATTTCGGCCGTCTCGCCACCGATGAGCGCGCAGCCGGCCTGCCGACAGCCCTCGGCGATGCCCGAGACGATTTCGGCGCCCTGCGCCGGGTCGAGCTTGCCGGTCGCGAAATAGTCGAGGAAGAAAAGCGGCTCTGCGCCCTGAACGACAATGTCGTTGACGCACATGGCGACGAGGTCGATGCCGACGGTGTCGTGCTTTCCGGCCTCGATCGCGATCTTGAGCTTGGTTCCCACGCCATCATTGGCGGCGACCAGCACCGGATCCGTGAAACCCGCCGCCTTCAGGTCGAACAGGCCGCCGAACCCGCCAATCTCGCCGTCGGCTCCGGGGCGCCGGGTGGAACGCACCATTGGCTTGATGAGATCGACCATGGCATTGCCGGCATCGATATCGACGCCCGCATCGGCATAGGAGAGCCCGTTTTTCTTTTCACTCATGGCTGCCCACGCAATTCTTGAAGTGCATGGCCCCGCTCTTGGCATGAAGCATCGCGCGCGGCAAGGATGATCCTGTCCGCCACGCGCCGGGCGGCCCCGGTATCCACCGCCACGTTGCCATTATTTGAAGTTATCACTACTTATCTGCAATGCCGACCGGCCGCCTGGTTTCCACGCCGGCGGGTCGATATCCAGCCGCGGTGTCCAACGTGACTATCCCCAATATCATCACCCTGATCCGTTTTATTCTCGTCCCCGCCATCATCTACGCCATGATGAGGGGCGAGGTTGGCTGGGCGCTGACCGGTTTCGTGGTGGCGGGTGTCTCGGACGGCGTCGACGGCTTCATCGCCCGCCAGTTCGACCAGCATTCCGAACTGGGCGCCTATCTCGATCCGCTTGCCGACAAGCTGCTTCTGGTCAGCGTGTTCGTGGTTTTGGGCTACATGGGCGAGTTGCCGCTCTGGCTGGTCATCGCGGCCGTTTCGCGCGACGGGCTGATCATCGGCGGCGTCATGCTGGCGACGATCATGGGCAATCCGGTCACGGTCAAGCCGCTGTTCGTGTCCAAGGCCAACACCGCCGTCCAGATCGTGCTCGCGATCGTCGTCCTGGCGCAACTGGCGTTTGCATCCGACGGCGGATGGCTGCGCTCCGCCCTTATTATCGTGAGCGGACTCTTGACCGCCGGTTCCGCCGCGGCCTATCTCGTAAGCTGGATGAGGCACATGAGCGGCTATGGCAAAGGCAGCGCAGAAAGCAACTGACGGCGAAGACCGCGCGAATGTCGAGTCGTTGCGCCGCCAGATATTCTTCTGGATCGGCGTCGCGCTGGTCCTGCTCGCCTTTCTCTTCCTGTTCCGCAGCATCCTACTGCCCTTCGTGGCGGGCATGGCGCTCGCCTATTTTCTGGATCCGGTCGCCGACCGCCTGGAGGCGCTCGGCCTCTCGCGCCTGGCCGCGACCATCATGATCCTGATCGGGTTCCTCATCACTTTTGTCCTGGCCCTCGTGGTCGTCGTGCCGGTGCTGGCGACGCAGCTGTCCGGGCTGATCGAACGGCTGCCGTCTTACGTGTCGTCGCTGCAGTCCTTCGTGACCAGTTTCGATCCGCGATGGCTGGAAAAGGTGATCGGCATGGATCCGCAGGGCATTCGCGAAGCGCTGAACTCGCTGCTGACCCAGGGCGCCGGGTTTCTCTCTACCCTGTTTCAGTCCCTCTGGAATTCGGGCAAGGCGCTGATCGACATCGCCGGCCTGTTCGTGGTCACCCCGGTCGTCGCGTTCTACATGCTGCTCGACTGGGACAAGATGATCGCCAAGGTCGATGGCTGGGTGCCGCGCGATTATCTTGACGACGTGCGCGAGATTGCCGCCGACATCAATGTCGCGGTGGCCGGATTCATTCGCGGGCAGGGAACCGTGTGCCTGATGCTCGGGCTGTACTACGCGATCGGGCTGACACTCGCGGGGCTCAATTTCGGCCTGCTGATCGGCCTCATTGCCGGGCTGATAAGCTTCATTCCCTATGTCGGTTCGCTGGTCGGGCTGGTCGTTGCCATCGGCGTGGCGCTGGTCCAGTTCTGGCCCGACTGGATCTGGGTCGCGGTGGTCGCCGCCGTCTTCTTCTCCGGTCAGTTCATCGAGGGCAACATCCTGCAGCCCAACCTGGTCGGCAACCGGGTCGGACTCCATCCGGTCTGGCTGATGTTCGCGCTGTTCGCCTTCGGCATGCTGTTCGGCTTTGTCGGCCTGCTCATCGCCGTGCCGGCCGCCGCCGCCGTCGGCGTTCTCGCCCGGTTCGCCCTCAAGCGCTATCTCGGATCGCCGCTCTACAACGGGCGCGCCGGTTCCAAAGCCAAGTAGCGGTCCCGGTTGGCCGCCATGATGTCCGTTCCGCCCCGGCAATTGCCGCTCGACCTCGCGACAGCGGCAGGCCGCTCACGCGACGACCTCGTGGTAACCGCCTCCAACGCGGCGGCGGTCGCCCTGATCGACCGCTGGCCGGACTGGCCGGCGCCGGTCGTCGTGCTGGCCGGGCCGGTCGGGTCCGGCAAGAGCCACATCGCGGCGATCTGGAAGGAAACGGCGCATGCCTTCGAGACCGGACCGGGCTCGATCGGGGCCGACGCGATCGACGCGGCGGCCGCGGGGCCCGTCCTGATCGACGACGCCGACGCCGGCGGCCTCGACGAGGCCGGCCTGTTCCATCTCATCAATGCGGTGCGGGCAGGCGGGACGGGCCTGCTACTGACGGCCCGCCGCTTCCCGTCCGCCTGGGGCGTGCGCCTTCCCGACCTCGCCTCGCGCCTGAAAGCGGCGACCACGGTCGAGATCGCCGAGCCCGACGACACGCTGCTGGCCGGCGTCATCACCAAGCTGTTTGCCGACCGCCAGGTTGCCGTCGAGCCGCATGTCGTGACCTATGTCGTGCACCGTATCGAGCGGTCCCTGGCGACCGCGAGCCACGTGGTCGACCGGCTCGACCGGGCGGCGCTCGAAACCAGGTCGCGCATCTCGCGCCACCTGGCCGGCACGGTGATTGGCGCCCTCGACCAAGGCCAGAGCGAGCTCGATGTGTGATTCCGGCACCCCGGCGCCCGAAATCGGTTGCGGGCGCGGCGCTTCGCGTGTATCCCGCACCCGGCCTCGGAGCGTAGCGCAGCCTGGTAGCGCATCTGGTTTGGGACCAGAGGGTCGCAGGTTCGAATCCTGCCGCTCCGACCATTCGCCTTTACGGGCGCGCCGAATCGCAGTGTGATGCCGGCGTACCGGCAGGCGCGACGCAACGCGAACGGTGCAGAGGAAAGCCATGAGCGCACGGATCTACAGCCCCGCCAAAACCGCCATGCAGTCGGGCAAGGCCAAGACCGGCCGCTGGGTGCTCGAATTCGATCCCGAGCAGCCGCGCCGCATCGACCCGTTGATGGGCTACACCTCCTCGGCCGACATGAAGAGCCAGGTCCGGGTGTTTTTCGACACCAAGGAAGCGGCGGTCGCCTATGCCGAGAAGCACAGGCTGGCCTTTCGCCTGACCGAGCCGAAGCAGTCCAGCCGCCGCCAGATTTCCTATTCCGACAATTTCAAGTATGACCGCAAGGTGCCGTGGACGCACTGATGTCCGCCTTGCGGAGCGGACCACTGGCCCCGTAGCTCAGCTGGATAGAGCACCGGCCTTCTAAGCCGATGGTCGCAGGTTCGAATCCTGCCGGGGTCGCCATCGCCACAACTGCCTCCCCCTGCGGCAATCGACACCAATCTTTAATTGTCTGACGCTAGTACTGGTTCGGTGTGTTGACACGGATCCAGGCGGTGCATGGTGCAGGAAACCTCATACGACAAAGAGGTTGTGGAGATCGACGCGGAGTTCGATCGACCGCATTTCCATCTATGGCTGTCGCCGCGCCGGGAGCATGACTACCGGGAGAAAACCGCGTCGAGACGCCTGCAGATCGTCCGCTACTGGCACTGCGTCGCGATCGCGGTCAACGCGGCCGGCCTGGCCCTCGACCGGATTGCCGGTGTTCTCGACCACGGCCTGTTCGCCCGTTTCGGCTTTGTCATCCCGGCCTATTTGCTCGGGCTGTTTTTGCTCGGGCGCGGGCCAAATTGGCTCCGCGGCGCTGCAGCGACGGTGCCGACAATCGTGTTCGTATCTGCGCTCGGATATCTGTCGCAGGTCTCGTCATTGCCGGATTCGGACCGCTACATCATGGCCACCGGGGTGCTGCTGCTGTTCACGAACATCGCGATACCTCTGCACATCGCCAATGCGGTCTTCATGACGCTCGGTTCGATCTGCGTGCTGTTCGGCACCGCATTCTCCATGTCGACGCCGGCGCTCAACGATGTCGCGCTGTTCGCCTTCATCGCCGTGGTTTCCGCGATCGCGCTCGTCATCCGCTACCGAACCGAGTGGGATGCCCGCCAATCCTATCTCGAGGGGTTGCGTGACGAGATCAAGTCGGCGCATCTGATCGCGCTGACGCAGGCGCTGAGCCGGTTGGCCGAGACCGATCCGATGACCGGCCTGTTCAACCGCCGCCATCTGGTCAAGACGCTTCAGGAAAAGTGGCGGGAAGCGCGCGAGCGCAACGACTGGCTCGGCATCCTGATGATCGATATCGACAAGTTCAAGGATTACAACGACAACGCGGGTCATGACGAGGGCGACCGTTGCCTGAACGCCGTCGCCGGCCAGTTGAACGGCGAGATCTTCAAGGCGCACCAATATGTGGCTCGCTATGGCGGTGAGGAGTTTATGGCCGTCGTCTCGCATCTCGAGCCGGAGCCGCTGCTGGCCGAGGCCGAGCGGATCAGGCGCGCGATCGAGGAAATGGACCTGCCGCATCCGGGCCTCGGGCCGGATGGCCATGTGACCGTGAGCATCGGCGCGGCGGCAATGATCCCGACGCCGCATGCGACGATCGACGATCTGATGATCGCTGCTGACAAGGCGCTCTATGCCGCCAAGGCGGCCGGCCGCAACCGGGTGATGGCGGACACGATCACCTTGCCGCGCCAGGCTGACGGTTCCGGCTCCCGTCCGGTTATCGGCCCTTCGGGTGGCGGCCGCAGTTCGGCGGCGCGGCACTGAGGTCCTCCCGGCGCGGATTGGCCGGGGCGACTGGAAATCTTGCTTCCAATTCGGTCGCCAGCTTTTCAAGCCTTTTGCGCACCGCTACACCCGGATTTCGGGCCGGATCGGCCTAACCTCTTGTAATTCCTTAATTCATGTCACTTGGCACATCGCTTGCTACGTATCCCGCGAAGCTGTGGCCGCATCTTTGGCGGCAAGGCGGAAACGGAGGAGACGTGTGGCATGACCGAAACTTTTTATGAGGTAATGCGCCGGCAGGGGATAACCCGGCGTAGTTTTTTGAAATTCTGCAGCCTGACCGCGGCCTCGCTCGGGCTCGGGCCGACATTCGCGCCGCAGATCGCCCATGCGATGGAAACCAAGCCGCGCATCCCGGTGCTCTGGCTGCACGGTCTTGAATGCACCTGCTGTTCCGAAAGCTTCATCCGTTCCGCCCACCCGCTCGCCAAGGACGTCATCCTGTCGATGATCTCGCTCGATTACGACGACACGATCATGGCGGCGGCCGGCCACCAGGCCGAAGCGATCATCGACGAGACGATCGCGAAATATGACGGCAACTTCATTCTCGCCTGCGAGGGCAATCCGCCGCTGAACCAGGATGGCATGTCCTGCATCATCGGCGGCAAGCCCTATCTGGAACAGCTTCACAAGGTCGCCAATCACTGCAAGGCGATCATATCCTGGGGGTCCTGTGCATCCTGGGGCTGCGTCCAGGCGGCGCGGCCCAACCCGACCCGGGCGACGCCGATCCACAAGGTGCCCGGCCTGGCGCCGAAGCCGATCATCAAGGTGCCCGGATGCCCGCCGATCGCTGAAGTCATGACGGCGGTCATCACCTACATCCTGACCTTCGAGCGGTTCCCTGAGCTCGACCGGCAGGGCCGTCCGAAAATGTTCTATTCGCAGCGTATCCATGACAAGTGCTACCGCCGGCCGCATTTCGACGCCGGCCAGTTCGTGGAGCATTTCGACGACGAGGGCGCGCGCAAGGGCTACTGCCTCTACAAGGTCGGATGCAAGGGACCGACCACCTACAACGCCTGCTCGACTGTGCGCTGGAACGGCGGCCTGTCGTTTCCGATCCAGTCGGGGCATCCCTGTTTCGGCTGCTCGGAGGACGGTTTCTGGGACAAGGGATCGTTCTATGACCGCCTGACTGACGTCCACGGCTTCGGCGTCGAAGCCGATGCCGACAAAATCGGCGGAACCGCCGCGACCGTCGTCGGCGGCGCGGCCATCGCACATGCAGCAGTCAGCGCCGTCAAACGCGCGCGTCAAAAGGGAGGCGAAAACTGATGTCCGTCATCACGACACCCAACGGTTTCAATCTCGATACCTCCGGCCAGCGCGTGGTGGTCGATCCGGTCACCCGGATCGAGGGCCATATGCGCTGCGAGGTCAATGTCGACGAGAACAACATCATCCGCAACGCGGTCTCCACCGGCACCATGTGGCGCGGGCTGGAAGTGATCCTCAAGGGCAGAGACCCGCGCGATGCCTGGGCCTTCACCCAGCGGATCTGCGGTGTGTGCACCGGCACGCATGCACTCACCTCGGTGCGTTCGGTGGAGGACGCACTTGGCATCGACATTCCCGAGAATGCCAATTCGATCCGCAACATCATGCAATTGTCGCTGCAGGTGCATGACCACCTGGTCCACTTCTATCACCTGCATGCGCTCGACTGGGTCAACCCGGTCAATGCACTCAAGGCCGACCCGAAGGCGACGAGCGAACTTCAGCAGTCGATCTCTAACCATCCGAAATCGTCCCCGGGCTATTTCCGCGACGTGCAGAACCGGCTGAAGAAATTCGTCGAAAGCGGTCAGCTTGGTCCGTTCAAGAACGGCTACTGGACCAATCCGGCCTATCTGCTGCCGCCGGAAGCTGATCTGATGGCGGTGACCCACTATCTCGAGGCGCTCGATTTCCAGAAGGAGATCATGACCACCCGCACGATCTTCGGCGGCAAGGACACCCATCCCAACTGGCTGGTCGGCGGCGTGCCCTGCGCGATCAACCTGGACGGTCCGCTGGCCGCCGGCGCGCCGGTTAACATGGACCGCCTCAACTATGTGTCGGGCGTCATCGACCGAACGCTGGAATTCGTGAAGAACGTCTACATCCCCGACCTGCTCGCAATCGCCCAGTTCTACAAGGGCTGGCTCTATGGCGGTGGCCTTTCGGGCAAGAGCGTGCTCGCCTATGGCGATATTCCGGACAGGGCGAACGACTACTCGGCCGCCAACCTGCTGATGCCGCGCGGTGCCATCATCAACGGCAATCTGAAGGAAGTGCACGAGGTCGATCTCCGTGATCCCGAGCAGATCCAGGAATTCGTGCCGCACTCATGGTACGCCTATCCCGACGAGAAGAAGGGCTTGCATCCGTGGGACGGGGTTACCGAGCCGAACTATGCGCTCGGTCCCAATCTCGTCGGAACGAAGACGAACATCGTCAATATCGACGAGCAGGCGAAATACTCCTGGATCAAGGCGCCGCGCTGGCGCGGGCACGCGATGGAGGTCGGCCCGCTCGCCCGCTACGTCGTGGGCTATGCACAGGGCCACGAATACTTCACCGAGCAGATCAACCGCACGCTGAGGACGCTCGACGTGCCGGTCGACGCCCTGTTCTCCACGCTCGGCCGTACCGCCGCGCGCGCGCTGGAATGCGAGTGGGCAGCCGAAATGCAGCGCTACTTCATGGACAAGCTGATCGCCAACATCAAGGCGGGCGACTCGTCGACCGCCAATGTCGAGAAGTTCGATCCCGCCACCTGGCCGACCGAGGTCAAGGGTGTCGGCTTCACCGAGGCGCCGCGCGGCGCGCTGGCCCACTGGATCAAGATCAAGGACACCAAGATCGACAACTACCAGTGCGTCGTGCCGACCACCTGGAACGGCTCGCCGCGCGACAACGAGGGCAACATCGGCGCCTTCGAGGC
>JBNLDE010000191.1:0-11668 GCA_050304175.1 Zhengella sp.
GTCGGGGGCCAGCCAAGGTTTTCCCCGTCTCCCCTGCTCCCCTTAAAGTGCAACCGTCCGGCACGCACGGGTCGTAGTGCCCGCAGGGGAACCACAAGCGCGCGCAGCAAAAGTGCCACGCGGTTTTGCGTTCGTGCGCGCGCTTGATTTTAGAGTGGCGCAGGGTCCTTTCGAAAAGCCGGCGGCTTTTCGGGCCCTGCGGCGAACGCGGCCTCCCCGGGCAACAGCCTGACGTTTGGCCGCTGCCGGAGGCGCCGGTTCCTCCCCGTAATCCCGCCGTCGCGACGAAGCGATCCCGCGGAAGGAACTGGGACCAAGGATAAGGGCGGGGAATGAGGGTGGGGATACAAACGGAAAATTTTTTCCAGAGCCGGGAAGCTGGCAGCAATGCACGGCGTTCAGCCTTCCCCGTCGTCGTCGTCCACGCCATTCTGCCTTTCGGCGATATAATCGTCGGTCGTGCGCGGCACAGGCCGATGGGCGATCGCGAACGGATCCGCGTTGTTCTCGGCCTGCACTTCGAGGCGGCACACATCGCACATCTGCAGCAGTTGCATCCGCTCCGGCGATTCGAACATGCGATGGCTGCCGCCGAGCATGGCGGTGATCTTGTCGATTGTCGATTTGGCCGCGAAGGGTTTGCCGCAACGGATGCACTCGAACGGTTCCTCCTCCTTCAGTGTCACCGCCCGAGAAGCCGACTGGCCCGTCATCAGCCGGGGCTCCAGGGTCATCACCTTTTCCGGGCAGGTCGCCACGCACAGGCCGCACTGGACGCATGCGCTTTCCACGAAGCGCAGTTGCGGGCGGTCGGGATTGTCGAACAACGCAAATGCCGGGCAGGCGGAGACGCAGGAAAGGCACAGCGTGCAACCTTCGGCGTCGATGTGGACCGCGCCGTAGGGGCTGGATGCCGGCAGCGCGATCGGAGCTTCGCCATTCGCGGCGGGCTTGCCGAGCACGCCGATCGCCGCGCGGGCAATATCGCGCTTGCCGCCCGCAGGCAGGAACTCATGGGCGGCGACACTGGCGCCGGGTGAATGCGCCCACAGCGTTTCTTCCAGCTTGGAGGGATCGGGTTCCAGCACCAGCCTGGTCCGGCCGGCACCATGCCCGAGGCCATCGAGAATGGCCTCGGCGAGGGCGATTTCCTCGCTTGCGGCAGCGTATTCGACCTCGTTTTTCGGGTTGCCGAGCACGATGACCGAGGAGAAGCCGGCCGAGATCGCGGTCAGCAACGCATCATGGCCGATGCCCGAGGCGGAGTGCACCTGCAGCGGGATCATGTCATGGGGCAGGCCGCGGCCGAAGCGGGCCATCGCGCCGATCATCTCAAGCCCGAAGCTGCCGTCATGCAGCAACAGGACCGGTGCCTTGCCGCCGGCGGCGAGGTAGCCGCGCGTGAGGAGTTGGATGGAGCGGACCATGTCGTCGCGTCGGGGGTACTGGTAGGAGACGGCGCCGGTCGGGCAATGGGCGGCGCAATTGCCGCAACCGCCGCAAATGGCGGGATCGACGGCTACCGTGTCGCCGCTCGACGTGATCGCGCCGGCCGGGCAATTGTCGATGCACTTGTTGCAGCCGGCGATTTTCGAGCGCGAATGGGCGCAGATCTCGGGGTCGTAGCCGACATAGATCGGCTTCTCGAATTCGCCACTCATCGCCGAGGCTTCGAAGACCGCCCGCATGATCTCGGCCGGATTGCCGGGGTCCGGCCGGAAATAGCCGTCGCGGCTCTCGTGGCGGGTGAACAGCGGCGTTCCGCCGGTCAGGTCGACGATCACGCTGCAGGCCGATTTGGCGCCATCCCTGGGCATGGCGAATTGCAGCTCGCCGCGCGACGAGGGCAGCATCGCGGCATAGCCGTCGACGGTAACTTCGAACGCGCCGAGGGTTCCCGCTGCGGTGGCGACGGTGCCCGCAAAGACGGGAAAGTCCAGCATGGGCGGCAAGACGATGCCGGCCGCATCCGCCAGCAGCAGGGTCACCGACAGCGAGCGGTTGAGCAGGGCGGCCGCATCGACAGCCTGCTGTCCCGACCCGGTCACGAGGCAAAGGCCGTCGCTGTGGATCGATTTCAGCCGCGCCGGGCGGTTGGCACCGGTCGCGAGCAGGGCAAGCGCGGCCATTTTCGGCCCGGCCCGGTCGCCCGCATCGCTCCATCCGGCGACTTCGCGGATGTTGAAAAAGCGAGGCGCCGGCTTTCCGGCTCCGTCTGCGATCTCGGCGAACAGCGGCGCTTCCTGCGTGCAGGCCACGAGAACTTCGCCGCCGGCGATGGCATTTTCGAACCGCGACACTTCCCGCCGGCACAGATTGGTGTGGACCGTGATGTCGCCGCGGCCGAGTGCCTTGCCGATACAGGCGCCGTCAACCAGCATGGACTTCTCGCAATTGCAGAGAAGCACCTGTTTTTCCTCGCCTGCCATGAAACCTCCCGTTGCTTGACCTCGCGGTCAAAAGCGCGACATTAAGAAAACAGTATGTGTTGTCGATGGGCAAGCCGAAAAGGGCGGAGATGCCGGAACGCGAGCTACGCATAAATGTCGGCGTGATCGCCGAGCGGCGCAAGGCCTCTTCGCCGTGGGCCGAGGATTACTGGGTTCCCGTCGCGGTCGTCGAGGGCGAATCCTTACTGGCCGAGGGCGATGTCGTGCGCCAGTCGGACGAGGCGACGGCCTTTTTCCTGGGAACGGCCGAGATTTATTGCCATGCGACGGAAGCGGAGGCCTATGTCTTCAATTTCGACAGCGTGACGCCCGCGGTCTATGTCGTGTTGCGCCAGAACGAGGACGGTCCGCTGCCGTGGCGGATTCATGCCGTGACCGTATCACCCTACGAGGCGCAGGATTACTCCGACAGTGCCGAGGACATCGTCGACCGGGTGCAGATGCCGGACGGGATCGCCAGGGAGGTGAGCGAGTTCATCGAAAAGCACTATGTCGAAACGCCGTTCAAGAAGCGGAAACGGCGGGACTTCAGGCACGAGGAAGCGCAATTCGGCAATGAACCGATATTCCTCAGGCCCGACCGGGCAAGACCCAAGGGCAAGTTCGATGCCTGAGCGCGAGGACCAGAATTTCCTGGCGCGCTGGTCGCGGCGCAAGCGGCAGGCCGGGGACGCGGAGAACGACCCGGCGCCCGAGCCCGGCGCGCCGAAAGCTGTATCCGATGCCCAGTCACCCGATCCATCCGAATTCGAGGCCGACGAGCTGCCGGCGCGGCTGCTGGACGTTCCGGAGGAGAAGCTCAGCGGGGCCGAGCGTGAATGGCTCGAGAACCGCAGGCAGGCCGAAGCGATCGACCTGGAATCCATCGCCTACGAATCCGATTTCGCGCCATTTCTCAAACGCGGCGTGCCGCGCGCGCTGCGCCGGAAAGCGATGCGCAAATTGTGGGCGAGCAATCCGCTGCTGGCCAATCTCGACGGCCTCAACGACTACGACGAGGATTTCGCCGACCCGGCGCTCAACACGTTTACCTCGATCTGGCAGGTCGGGCGCGGGTATCTGGGCAACATAAGCGACGATGGCCGCACCGCAACCGCCGGGGAAACCGGTTCCGTGCGCCTTGACCCGGTCGAGACCCCGGAACCCGAGCCGGACGCGGAACAAGCCGGGGCCGATGGGGACGAACCGGAGAGCGAGGGCGAAACCGCATCCGAAAGCGCGGATGCCGGCCGCCAGCCCGCTTCGGATGAGGCGGAGAACGACGAGCCGCAGCGGGTGCCGCTGCGTCAACGTTTGAACATCGACCAATCGTGAACCCGGTTCAGGGCCGATGACGGACGGCGGGACGGGCCGCGGGACGGATATCGGGCATCTGGACAATCGGCTTTCGGGGTGAAAACCTGCGCGCCGCAGAGAGAGGAGCCAGCCATGGGCGAAAAGCCGGCTGCATTGATCGTCGGCGGCGGCAGCGGGATCGGGGCCGACAGCGCGAAACACCTGGCGCGCGAGGGCTATAACGTGGCCGTGATGTCGTCGTCGGGCAAGGGTGAGGCGCTCGGCAAGGACCTCGGCGGGCTGGGCTTTACCGGGTCGAACCTGGTGCCCGACGACCTCAGGGCCTTCGTGGAGGCGGCTGTCGCGCGTTTCGGACGGATCGACGGGGTGCTGAACTGCACCGGCCACGGGCCGAAGGGCGACGTGCTGGAAATCACCGACGAGGAGTGGCATCGCGGGATGGACGTCTACCTGCTCAATGTCATTCGCATGGCGCGGCTGGTGACGCCCTATTTGCTCAAGGCCGGCGGCGGCTCGATCGTCAACATCTCCACTTTCGCAGCGTTCGAACCGGACCCGATGTTCCCGACCTCGGCGGTGTTCCGCGCCGGACTTGCCGACTTCACCAAGCTTTACAGCGACAAATATGCCAAGGACGGCATCCGCATGAACAACGTGCTGCCGGGCTTCATCGAGAGCCTGCCGGTCAAGGAAGAGCGGATTCCGCGCGTTCCCGCAGGGCGCTACGGCCGGGTGGAGGAACTGTCGGAGGTGATCGGTTTCCTGATCTCGCCGAAATCGAGCTACATCACCGGCCAGAACATAAGGGTCGATGGCGGCCTGACGGCCTCGGTCTAGGGAGCGGTTCGATGCCGATTGCAACAGATGGCCGGACGATTGCCGAGGTCTTTGCCGAGGCGGCGGCAAAATATCCCGATCATTCGTTCCTGGAGGTGCCAGCAGATCCGGACCGCGGGTACCATGCGGACGGCATCCGGATCACCTATGGCGAGGCGGCCAAGGCGGTCGCGGATATCGCCGGGCGGATGAAGGCGGCGGGCTTCGGCCATGGGCACCGTATCGCCGTGCTGGCCGGCAACCGACCCGAAACGTTGCTGATCAAGCTCGCCTGCGCGGAGACGGGCGTCTCCTTCGTGCCGATCAATCCCGATTACCGGGTCAGCGAGATCGCCTATCTGCTCAAGGATTCGGGCGCCGGGCTTGCGGTGACGATCCCGGAGCGGGAGGACGATGTCCGCGCCGCGATCGCGGAGGCGGGCGCTGCGACCGATGTGGCGTATCTTAACGACCGCGAATGGCCGGCGGCGCCGACGCCTGTGCCGGATACGGGACCGGTGACGCCGGAGACGGAATCGAGCCTGCTCTACACGTCGGGCTCGACCGGCGCGCCGAAGGGCTGCATTCTCAGCCATGCCTACGAGCTTTCCTGCGGCGAATGGTACGCGACGCGCGGCGGGCTGTTCACGCTCAAGGAGGGCGGCGAGCGCATCTACTGCCCGCTGCCTCTGTTCCACATCAATGCCGGGGTGATCCTCGTCTTCGGCGTGATCGTGACCGGCAATTGCCAACTCATCCCCGAGCGGTTCTCGGCGGCCCGCTGGTGGAGCGACATCCGGGCGCTGAAGGCGACGGGCTGCCATTATCTCGGCATTGTCATCCCGGTGCTGATGAATGCGCCACCGGGGCCGCAGGACCGCGATCACCACCTCAAATGGGGGATCGGCGCCGGCGTGGAACCTTCGCTGCACCGCGCCTTCGAGGAGCGGTTCGGTTTTCCGCTGATCGAGGTCTGGGGCATGACCGAGATGTGCCGCGTGCTGACCGACTGCCACGAGCCGCGGATGATCGACACAAGGGCGATGGGCCGGTCAGTGCCGGGGCTGGAGGTGCGCATCGTCGACGAGAAGGACCGGCCGGTGGCGCCCGGCGAGCCGGGCGAACTGTGCGTGCGCCATTCGGCTGAAACGCCGCGCAGGGGCGCGTTCTCCGGCTATCTCAACAAGCCGGAAGCGACTGCGGACGCTTGGCGCGGCGGCTGGTTCCACACCGGCGACACCGTCACCCAGGACGAGAGCGGCATGGTGTTCTTCGTCGACCGCAAGAAGAACATCATCCGCCGGTCCGGCGAGAACATCGCCGCGGCCGAGGTGGAGAACTGCCTGCAGGAGCATCCGCAAGTCGACCAGGTGGCGGTGATCGCCGCCCCCGACGACATCCGCGAGGAGGAGGTGATGGCCTGCGTCGTCACCCATGGCACGAAGGACGAGGCGGCGGCGCAGGCGCTATTCGACCATTGCTTCGCGCGGCTGGCCTACTACAAGGCGCCGGGCTGGATCGCGTTCGTCGACGCCCTGCCGGTAACCGGCACGCAGAAGATCCAGAAACACGCGATCTTCGGCAAGGACCAGGACCCGCGCGCCCATCCGCTTGCCTTTGACCTCAGGGCGCGCAAGAAGCGCTGACAGACATTCACCCACGGGAAAACCCATGACCGATTTCGACTGGACCCGCGAGCTGTTCCACATCCCCGACGGGGTGATCTATCTCGACGGCAATTCGCTCGGGCCGCTGCCCAAGGCGGCGAAGGCGCGCGCCGACACCGTGATTGCCGCGGAATGGGGCGAGATGCTGATCGGCGGCTGGAACAAGGCGCGCTGGATGGAACTGCCGAGGCACCTCGGCGACCGGATCGGCAAGCTGATCGGGGCACAGCCGGGATCGGTGGTGGTCGGCGACACGCTGTCGATCAAGGTCTACCAGGCGCTGGCGGCGGCGCTGGAGATGCGGCCCGACCGCAAGGTCGTGCTGTCGGACAGCGGTAATTTTCCGACCGACCTCTACATGGCGGAGGGATTGCTGGGCACGTTGAAGCAGGGGCACGAGCTGAAGACGGTCGAGCCGGAGCGGGTGGCCGCCGCAATCGACGGGACGGTGGCAGCAGTGATGCTGACCCATGTCGACTACCGCACCGGGCGGATGTACGACATGGAGGCGATCACGCGACTGGCGCACGAAGCCGGCGCGGTGATGATCTGGGACCTGGCGCATTCGGCCGGCGCCGTGCCGGTCGACATTGCCGGCTGCAACGCGGATTTCGCGGTCGGCTGCACCTACAAATATCTCAATGGCGGGCCCGGCGCCCCGGCCTTCATTCATGTCCGTCCCGACCTGCAGGGCAGGGCGCGCCCGGCGCTGTCCGGCTGGCTCGGCCATGCCGCGCCGTTCGCCTTCGATCCAGACTACCGGCCGGCGCCGGACATCGAACGGATGCGCGTCGGCACGCCGCCGGTGATCCAGATGGCGATCCTCGACGCCGCGCTCGACGCCTGGGACGATGTCGACATGGCCGATGTGCGCGCGCGATCCATCGAGCTTTGCGAGCTGTTCATCGCCGAAGTCGAGCGGCAATGCCCGGGCGTGACGCTTGCCAGCCCGCGCGATCCGGCTGAACGCGGGTCGCAGGTCTCGTTCCGTTTCGGCGAGGGCTACGCAGCCATGCAGGCGCTGATCGCGCGCGGCGTGATCGGCGATTTCCGTGCGCCGGACATCATGCGTTTCGGCTTCACGCCGCTCTACACCACGGCCGACGACGTACGCGGAGCGGCGGCGATCCTCGCCGACATCCTGCAAACGAATGCGTGGGACCGGCCCGAATTCAGGAAACGGATGGCGGTGACATGAGCGAGCGCGACTACGATCCGTCCCGCGAGGGCGCGCAGATGGCTTTTGACGGGCGCATGTCCTACGGCGACTATCTGCAGCTCGACGCGATCCTCGGCGCGCAGCAGCCGCTCAGCGGGGCCCATGACGAGCTGCTGTTCATCATCCAGCACCAGACCTCGGAACTGTGGATGCGCCTCGCCATCCACGAATTATCGGCGGCGCGGCGCGCGATTGCAGCCGACGAGTTGCAACCGGCGCTGAAGATGCTGGCGCGGGTGTCGCGCATCTTCGAACAACTGAACTCGGCCTGGGACGTGCTGAGGACGATGACGCCGAGCGACTACACGCATTTCCGCGAGCAGCTTGGCCAGTCGTCCGGTTTCCAGTCGTGGCAGTACCGGCTGGTCGAATACCTGCTTGGCAACCGCAACAAGGCCATGCTGCGCCCGCACGCCCACCGCGCCGATATCGCGGCGCTGCTGGAAAAGGAGCTGGAGACGCCGAGCCTTTATGACGAGGTGCTGCGGCTCGTTGCGCGGCAGGGCATCGCTGTTCCCGAATCCGTGCTGAACCGCGATATCAGCCGCACGCATATGCCGGATGACGGCGTGCGCGCGGCGTGGCGGGCCGTGTACCAGGACCCGGACGCGCATTGGGTGCTTTATGAACTGGCCGAAAAGCTGGTTGATTTCGAGGACTATTTCAGGCGCTGGCGGTTCAACCATGTCACCACAGTGGAACGCGTGATCGGCTTCAAGCGCGGTACCGGCGGCACTGGCGGCATCAGCTACCTGAAACGCATGCTCGAGGTCGAACTGTTCCCGGATCTGTGGCATGTGAGGACGGAGCTTTAGTCTCCAGTGCGGGATAAAATCCCTTGAAAACAGGATCTTGCGCCCGCGTCTGGTACAAATGATTCCGGTTGTTGAGAAACCGATTCAGCAAACAGGGTGAAATCGCCAGAGCCTCACGGAACGATCCCGCCGGTCGCCCTTGTGACCTCGTCGGCGGCCTTGCGCACCAATTCGCCCAGGGATCTGTCGCGTTCGGGGGGCATGCGCACCGAGGGGCCGGAGACCGAGACGCCGGCGACGGCCTCGCCGAACTGATTGAAGATGGGCGCCGCGATGCAGCGCATGCCGGCGGTCCGCTCCTCGTCGTCAACGGCCCAGCCGCGGCTGCGAGTCGCTGCGAGTTCGTCGGCCAGCGCATCCTCCCCTGTGATGGTGCTCGCGGTGTATGGTTCCAGCGGGCGGCTGCGCAGCGTCGCATGGATCTGTTCCGGCGTGCGGTAGGCAAGGATCGCCTTGCCGATCCCCGACGCGTGGACCGGGCCGCGCGTGCCCGGGCGGAAGAAGGCGCGGATCGGCTCATGCGTCTCGACCTGGGAGACGAAGATCACCTCGCCACGGTCGATGATCGCCAGGTTGGCCGTCTCGCCAGTCTCATCCATGATCCGTTCCATCACCGGCCGGGCCTGCTCGACGATCCGGGTGCGGCGCAGGAACGACGTGCCGATGCGGTAGGTTTCGGCGCCGATGTGCCAGAGCTGGGTGGTCTCGTCGAATTCGGCGATGCTGTGTTTCCGGAATGTGGTCAGGATCCGGTAGACCGTCGCGGGCGACTGGTCGCCTGCCTCGGCGATCTCGGTCAGCGACATGCCGCTGCCGTTGGCCACGATCTTGAGCACCTCGATCGCCCGGTCGAGCGACTGGATGGTCGCGCTTTCGGTCTTGTCATGAAAGGCCTTCGGCCGGCCGCGCGCCCGTCCTGTCGGTGATTTCATTCTGGTTTCTCCCGATCCGCCGTCATCTTGCGACGCGGGTCTATCAAAAAACTTTTTCAACAGATGAAAAACGAATGCGCAAGAAAAATCAATACTTTCGTCACTAAATGAAGAAAATGAAAAAATATTTCAAAAAAATTGTCGATGGTTGCCGGGCGGCGTATGATCCGAACATCAGGAAACAGCCTGCGCTCGAATGGGAGGCGCCACCATGTCCACGCAAAATCCGGTCTTCATTCCCGGCCCGACCAATATTCCCGAGGAACTGCGTCGGGCGATCGACTATCCGTCGATCGATCACCGCTCGGAGAGCTTCGTCGCCATGTTCCGCCCGGTGCTCGAGGGCGTGAAGCGCATTCTCAAGACCAGGACCGGCGAGGCGGTTATCTTTCCAGCGACCGGTACGGGCGCGTGGGAAGCCGCGGTCACCAACACGCTGTCGCCGGGCGACACCGTGCTGGCGGCCCGCCACGGCATGTTCTCGCATCGCTGGATCGATCTGTGTCAGCGTCACGGCCTCGATGTCCAGGTGATCGAGGAGGAGTGGGGCAGGGGCGCGCCGGCCGACAGGTTCGAAGCGGCGCTGAAGGCGGACAAGACACATTCGATCAAGGCGGTGATTGCGACCCATAACGAGACCGCGACCGGCGTGCGCAGCGACATTGCCGCCGTCCGGCGCGCGCTCGACAGCGCGAAGCACCCGGCCATGCTTTTCGTCGACGGCGTCAGTTCGATCGCGTCGATGGATTTCCGCATGGACGAATGGGGTGTCGACATTGCCGTTACCGGCTCGCAGAAGGGGTTCATGCTGCCGGCCGGCCTTTCGATCCTCGGAATCAGCGAGAAGGCGCTGGCGGCGATGGATGCCGCGACATGCAGGCGGGCGTTCTTCGACATCCGTGACATGATGAAGGCCAACGCGACAGGCGGCTTTCCCTACACACCGCCGGTCAACCTGATCCGCGGCCTGAGCTTCTCGATCGCGATGCTGGAGAAAGAGGGGCTGGAGAATGTGTTCGCCCGGCATTTCCGCATCGCGGAGGGCATCCGCCACGCGGTCGGCGCCTGGGGGCTGAAACTGTGCGCCAGGACGCCGGATCTCCATTCCGACACTGTGAGCGCGGTTGTGGTTCCGGCCGGTTTCGACGGCACCAGGATCGTCACCCACGCGGCGGAAAAATACGGCGTCGCCTTTGGCGTCGGCCTCGGCGAGGTCGCCGGCAAGGTGTTCCGCATCGGTCATCTTGGCTCGATGACCGACGTCATGGCGCTGTCGGGGATCGCCACCGCCGAAATGGCGATGGCCGATCTCGGCCTGCCGGTTAAGCTCGGCAGCGGGGTCGCGGCGGCGCAGGACTACTATCGCGCCAGCGGCGGCCTGGCCTCGTCGAAGGCCGCGTGAGAAGGCAATGGATACCCGAGCGATGAACATTCCCGTTTTCGACGACGTCATTGCCGCGCATGAGCGGATCGGACCCTACATCCACCGAACGCCGGTTCTGACTTCGAGCTACCTGAACAGCCTTACCGGCGCGGAACTGTTCTTCAAATGCGAGAACTTCCAGAAGGCCGGGGCTTTCAAGGCGCGGGGCGCCTCGAACGCCGTGTTCGGCCTGCCGGATGAAATTGCGGCGCGGGGCGTGGCGACGCATTCGTCAGGCAATCACGGCCTGTCGCTTGCCTATGCCGCCGGCCGGCGCGGCATTCCGTGCACGGTGGTGATGCCGCGCACCGCCCCGCAGGCGAAGAAGGACGCGGTCAAGGGCTATGGCGGGCGCGTGGTCGAATGCGAACCGTCGACCACCAGCCGCGAGGCGGTGTTTGCCGAGATCGTGGCCGAGACCGGAGCCGAGTTCGTCCACCCCTACAACGATCCTCGGGTGATCGCCGGGCAAGCGACCTGTTCGCGCGAGCTCAACGAGCAGGTGGAAGGCCTCGAAGCGGTGGTCGCGCCGATCGGCGGCGGCGGCATGATCTCCGGCACCTGCCTGACGCTGTCCACCGTCGCGCTCGGCGTGAAGATCTACGCCGCCGAGCCGGAGCAGGCCGACGATGCCTATCGCAGCTTCAAGGCTGGCCACATCATCGCCGACGACGCGCCGGAAACGGTCGCCGACGGGCTGAAGGTTCCGCTCAAGGAACTGACCTGGCACTTCGTGTCGAGTTACGTCACCGACATTCTCACCGCGTCGGAGGACGAGATCGTCGATGCGATGAAGACGATCTGGAAGCGGATGAAGATCGTGATGGAGCCGTCGAGCGCGGTACCGCTGGCGACCATCCTGAAAAACAGGGACATCTTCGCCGGCAAGCGCGTCGGCGTCATCATCACCGGCGGCAATGTCGATCTCGACCGCCTGCCGTGGCTCGGAAAATGAGGAACACAGGCTCATGAACGCACACGCAAATCTGTCCGACCTTGAAGTAGGCTACGACATCCCGGCCGCCGTCGGCATGAACGAGAAAGACATCC
>JBNLDE010000192.1:0-9743 GCA_050304175.1 Zhengella sp.
CGGCCAGGCCGGTTGCGCGTCAGGCCGCCGCGCGTTTTTCTCCGATCAGTCTTTTCGCGGTCTCCACCGCCATCGCTGCGTCACGGCAGTAGGCATCGGCGCCGATGGCCTCGCCGAATTCCTCGTTCAGCGGCGCGCCGCCGACCAGGACGACGATTTCATCGCGAATGCCCTTTTCGATCAGCGTGTCGACCACAACTTTCATGTAAGGCATAGTCGTGGTCAGCAGCGCCGACATGCCGAGGATGTCGGGCTGGTGCTCATCGATCGCGGCCAGGTAGTTCTCGACCGGGTTGTTGATGCCAATATCGATGACGTCGAAGCCGGCGCCTTCCATCATCATGCCGACGAGGTTCTTACCGATGTCGTGAATGTCGCCCTTGACGGTGCCGATCACCATCTTGCCCTGCTTGGGGGCGCCCGTCGCGGCCAGCAGCGGGCGCAGGATAAACATCCCCGCCTTCATGGCGTTCGCTGACAGCAGCACTTCAGGAACGAACAGGATACCGTCGCGGAAATCCTCGCCGACGATACGCATGCCCTCGACCAGCGCATCGGTCAGGACCTTGTAGGGCGCCCAGCCGCGGTCGAGCAAAATCCGGGTCCCTTCCTCGATCTCTTCCTTGAGGCCGTCATAGAGGTCGTCGTGCATCTGCTGCACGAGTTCGCTATCGTCGAGTTCGGACAGAATGATTTCGTCGTCGGACATCGTCATATCCCGATTGTTTGTGATCGCCCTCGCGGGTCCGTGCCCGCTTTCCATAACTATTTATCATTGGGAGGCAAACGCATATCAGAAATGCGACGCCGACTGGAACGAAAACGACTGAATTGTGTGTCGATATTACGACAGGGCTTGGCGCGTATGAGCAGGTTTGTGCCATTGGCGCGAATAAAGTTTATCGTAAGCGGTCATCGCTAGGCCGGTAACCTTTTCAGGAAGAGAAAAAATGAACGAGGGAAACTCCGCGGAACCTGAAGCCGGCGGCACGCAGCGGCGCTCCCGCGGCGAGCGCGGTGGCGGTGCGGCTGCGCGACGCGCTGCCCGGACAGGGGGCGGCCCCGGACTGGGGCTGACCTACATCAAGCGCAAGATCAACGTGTACGAGGTCCTGAACGAAGAGGGCCTTGCTCTGATCGAGGGCAATGCGGACAAGGTGCTTGAAGAAACCGGCATCGAATTCCGCGATGACGCCGAAGCCCTTGAAATGTGGAAGCAGGCAGGCGCCGACGTGAGGGGCGAACGCGTACATTTTCCGAAGGGCCTGTGCCGCGAATTGCTCAAGACCGCGCCTCCCGTCTTCACCCAGCATGCGCGCAATCCGGAGCGATCCGTCCAGATTGGCGGCGATGCCACGGTGTTCGCCCCCGTGTACGGACCGCCCTTCGTGCGCGATCTCGACGGCAACCGGCGCTATGCGACCCTCGAGGATTTCCGCAATTTCGTGAAACTCGCCTATATGGCGCCGTCGATCCACCATTCGGGCGGAACCGTGTGCGAACCTGTCGATGTGCCTGTCAACAAGCGCCATCTCGACATGATCTATACGCACATGACCCTGTCGGACAAACCATTCATGGGCTCGGTGACTGCGCCGGAGCGAGCGCAGGATACCGTCGACATGGCGAAAATCCTGTTCGGCGAGAAATTCGTCGAGGAAAACACGGTCGTCATCAACCTGATCAACGCCAACTCGCCGATGGTGTTCGACGAAACCATGCTGGGCGCGGCCAAGGTCTATGCGCGCAACAACCAGGCCTGCATCGTGACGCCGTTCATCCTGGCGGGCGCGATGAGCCCGGTAACGGTCGCCGGCACACTGACACAGGTGCTGGCCGAGGTTCTGGCGGGTACCGCGTTCACGCAGCTCGTGCGGCCGGGCGCGCCCGTGCTGTTCGGTACGTTCGCCTCGTCGATCTCGATGCAGTCGGGAGCGCCGACCTTCGGGACGCCCGAACCCTCGCTGGTTTCGTACGGCGCGGCACAGCTGGCGCGGCGCGCCGGATTGCCGTTCCGCACGGGCGGCTCGCTATGTGGCTCCAAAATTCCCGATGCTCAGGCAGCTTACGAAAGTGCCAATACGCTCAACTCGACCCTTCTGGCCGGGACCAACTTCGTACTTCACTCCGCGGGTTGGCTGGAAGGCGGGCTGGTTTCATCCTACGAGAAATTCATGATGGATGCCGACCAGCTCGGCATGGCTCAGAGGCTGGCGGAAGGCATTGATCTTTCGGAAAACGGCCAGGCGATGGATGCGATCCGCGAAGTGGGGCCGGGCAGCCACTATCTGGGCTGCACCCATACCCAGGCAAATTTTCAGAATGCGTTCTATCGCTCCAATATCGCGGATAACAATTCATTCGAACAGTGGCAGGCGGAAGGCTCGACCCCCGCAAACCACCGTGCAAACGAACTCGCGCGCAAGTGGCTGGAATCCTACGAAGCGCCGTTCCTGGATCCGTCGATCGATGAGGCGTTGCGCGCCTTCGTTCGGCAAAAGAAGGAATCGATGCCCGACGCTTTCACATGAAAGAAGCCCGAGGACGGCCGGGCTAAAGTGGCCAACCTGATCCATGAAGATGTCTGGCGCAGCGCGTTCAAGGAGCCGGACTGAAGGTGATTTCGCTGTGAGCCCGGATTTGGAGCATTTGGGCGTCGCGTTGACGGCTCACGGCTTGCGCGTGTTCAGCGGTTTCCAATTCGAAGCCGGCGAAGCTGCGCCGGAGGGCGCGAGCGGCAATCCGGCGCGTAGCGTGGTGATGGTCGGATATGGCGGTCGCGAAATGTGGCCGCATTTCTCTGCCTGGCGGAGCGGTCAGCCGGCCAATTTGCGCGATCCTCTCGACACCTGGTCGAAACTGGTGATTGGTGAAATCGCCGCCCGGTCCGGGGCACGCGCGGCTTTCCCTTCCGACCGCCCCTACATGCCGTTCCAGCAATGGGCGATGCGCGCCGAAGGGCTAAAGCCGTCGCCCCTCGGCATCCTCATGCATCCTGAATTCGGGCTGTGGCACGCCTTTCGCGGGGCGTTACTGTTTGAGGTAAACATCCCGGTTTTCGCACACACATCCGTCCATGCCTGCGACCGCTGCACGGAAAAACCCTGCCTGAGCGCTTGTCCGGTCAGTGCCTATTCGAGCGCCGGTTTCGCTGTCGAACGGTGCCGCAACCATGTTCGCTCGTCAGCCGGACGGGATTGCCGCGAATGGGGATGCTTTGCGCGCAATGCCTGTCCGGTCGGCGCTCGATGGCGCTATGCGACGGAACAACTGGTATTTCACCAGAACGCCTTCGCGGCAGGCTGAAAAATCGGCCTATGATACCCAAGGATTGCCTTGTTTGAAGCGTCAAACAGTCGATGATGGCGCTGATGCTCGACGAAACGACCGAACCGGGCGGCGATAGCGACCGCGCGCTTGCAGCACGCGCGGGGCAGGGCGATCGCGCGGCGTTTGCGGCGCTCGTCAATCGGCACTATGTGCGAATCCACCGCGTGGCATTGCGCTGGACCGGCAATGTTCCCGACGCCGAGGACGTGACCCAGGCGGTCTGCGTTAAGCTGGCCTCGGCGGTTCGTTCGTTTCGCGGCGACGCCGAGTTCGCGACCTGGCTGACGCGAATGACTATCAATCAAGCGCAGGACCATCATCGCGCCCGCTCGCGCGAGGCACGGCGCGCAGAAGCCTATGCGGCCCAGGCCCTGGTGGAAGCGCAGGCAGCGCCCGGTCCCGAAGACGAAACCGACGCGCTGTGGGACGCAGTGCGGCAATTGCCGCACAAGACCCGTGATGCAGTATTGCTCGTGTATGGCGAGGAGATGAACCACGCGGAGGCTGCCCGGATTCTCGAATGCCGTGAGGCGACAGTCTCCTGGCACATTCACGACGCGAAGAAACGCCTCGCTTCCCTGTTGGGCCGGGGCGGGGACGAACGGTCATGATCGACGACAACGAACTGAGCAAGCTGAAGGGCAAGGGCGGTACGCCGCCGCGTGACGAAGCGCGCGAACAGGCAATGGCTGCCGCCATGGAAGCGTTCGACGCGCTGATCGAGGCCGATGCGCAAAAAAAACCGACTGCAACCCAAGGATCGCGAGCCGGCAATCGTCTGATCTCCATCGCAACACGAACATGGAGATTTGTGATGGATACCCGAAGGATTACCGGACCGGCGATCGCCGCCCTGCTGATTGTGCCGCTCGGCGGCTACATGACCTGGAAGATGATGGATACGGCGCCGTTCCGGTCCGTCACGGCCGATCCAGACAGCGGTGTGCTGTCTCAATCTGCGAACGATGCGGCCTTGAATGACGCGGCGAAGCTTTCCGGTGAGGTGAAAACCGAGGAGGATTCCGAACTTCGGGCGTCCGAACCGGCCCCGGTCGGACGGCTGGCGGTGAAGCAATACGATGCGTCGCCGCAAGGCGGATCCTCAGCTCTCGCGATGCGCAAGGACGCCGCGCCGATGCAGGTGGAAGAGATCTATCGCCCAATGCCGACTCCGGCGCCGGGCGATCTTCCCGGCATCGAAGCGGAAAACCGCGACCGTCTCCAGGGATTCGATTCCAACCCGGTCAAGAGTGCGCTCGAAAGCCCGGTTTCGACCTTCTCGGTCGATGTCGATTCCGCTTCCTATGCCTTTGTGCGCCGGCAACTTAACGAAGGCCGGCTGCCTGACCCCGACACGGTGCGGGTGGAGGAGATGATCAACTACTTCACCTATGACTGGCCGGCCTCCGACAGCGCCGATGTCCCGTTCAGGCCGACAGTGACCGTGGTGCCTTCGCCCTGGAACGCGCACCGCAAGCTTATGCATGTGGCGATCAAGGGTTTTGACATCAAACCGGCGACCCGCCCGAAATCCAATCTGGTGCTGCTCGCCGACACCTCGGGTTCGATGAACGCGCCTGACAAATTACCGCTGCTCAAGGCGTCCTTCCGCCTACTGCTCGACCAACTCGGCGAAGACGACATCGTGTCGATCGTCACCTATGCGGGATCGGCAGGCACGGCGCTGGAGCCGACCAAGGCGACCGAGAAGGCGAAAATCCTCGCAGCCATCGATGCGCTCGGCGCGAGCGGCTCCACGGCCGGGGCGGCGGGTATCACGCAGGCCTATGCACTCGCCGAACAGAATTTCGTCAAGGATGGCGTCAACCGGGTGATGTTGGCGACCGACGGCGACTTCAATGTCGGGCTGTCGAGTGATGACGAGCTGAAACAACTGATCGAGGACGAGCGCGAGAAGGGGATATTCCTCTCGGTGTTTGGTTTCGGCGAGGGCAATTACAACGACCAGCTGATGCAGGTGCTGGCCCAGAACGGCAATGGCACGGCCGCTTACATCGACACGCTGGCCGAAGCCGAAAAGACGCTGGTCCAGGAATCGACCTCGACGCTGTTTCCGATTGCCAAGGACGTGAAGATTCAGGTCGAGTTCAATCCGGCAATGGTCGCGGAATACCGACTTGTCGGCTATGAAACACGGGCGCTGAAGCGCGAGGATTTCAACAATGACCACGTGGACGCCGGCGATGTCGGGTCCGGTCATTCGGTCACGGCGATCTACGAGATTACGCCCACGGGAAGCCCCGCTCGGGTGATCGACGATTTGCGCTATGGCAAGCCGGCCAGCGAAACGTTCGCGGAGGGCAAGGGCGACGAGTACGCGTTCCTCAAGCTGCGATACAAGCTGCCGGACGAGGATACGAGCAGGCTGATCGAAACACCTGTGACCAAAGCCAACGAGACAGCTTCTCTGAATGACGCCTCGAACGATGTCCGCTTTTCGGTTGCGGTTGCGGGGTTCGGCCAGAAGCTGCGCAGGCAGGACAATCTCGCCGAAACGAGTTGGGCGGAAATCGCTGCCCTGGCGGCACGGGCGCGCGGCGACGATCCCTATGGCTACCGCGCGGAGTTCCTGCGGCTGGTCAAGCTGGCTGGCGCGCTGTCGAGCGGTGGAAAGTAGAAGCCACGACGCAACCAAACAGGCCGGCGAAGTCCGCTTCGCCGGTTTTTTATGAGCACTGCCCAAAGTTTCCGGAAATCACCACTTGAAAAGATATATCTTTACGACGATATTACGCGCTAACGATATGTCTTTCTGTTGGATGAAAGGAGATTTCCATGTATGGACACGGACACAAACACGGGCCTTGCGGCTCGAACTGGCGCATGAGCGGGCGGGATGGAGGAGAAGGGTCGGGCCGCAGGCGCGGCGGGGGCGGGCCCTTCGGCCGGCACCGCGGCGGTCCGTTTGGCGGGCGTGGTCCCCGGATGTTCGATTCCGGCGCGCTGAGGCTCGTCGTTCTCGGGCTGATCGCCGAAGAACCGCGCCACGGCTATGACATCATCAAGGCGTTGGAAGCGAAATTCCAGGGTACCTACAGCCCGAGCCCCGGTGCGATCTACCCGATGTTGCAAATGCTCGAAGAAGCCGATCTCGTGGTTTCGGCGGCTGACGGCAACAAGCGCCTGTTTTCGATCACGGACGGGGGCAAGGCCTATCTGGAGGAGAATGCCGCCGAACTGGAACGGATCAATGCGCAGATCCAGCACGTTGTGGGCCGGATGGGTGGCGCGGCAATCGGCGACGAGATGCGCGCGCTTGGTTGGGCTGTTCGGTCCAAACTGCGCGGCGGCGAGTGGAATGCCGACCAGTCGGCGAAAGCGCTCGATATCCTAAAAAAGGCGCGCCGGGACCTAAACGGCCTGTGAGGCCGGTCGGTCTCGCACGGGACCGGGACTAGGCACTGCCTCGCCAAATTCGAACCAAAAAGCAGGGGCCGGCGGATCAATTTCCGCCGGCCCCATTCGTTGCCTGAGTACTCCGGCGCGAAGCGCCAGGAGCTTGTGTCACGCTCCCCGTGAGCGCCGTCTTTCGCGCCGCGGACCGCTGGCCGCGCCGCTTTCGTTTGCCGCCTTATTGCGCATCGGTCCGATGCGCGCAACGATCTCCTCGATGCTGGGCACCGGTCCCTTGGAATGGGAATCGACCGCGGCACGCATCGCCGTCAAGTGCTCGCAGGTGGTACCGCAGCAACCGCCGATGATCTTTGCGCCGGCGTCGATGGCCATCCGGGCATAGTCGGCCATCAGTTCTGGCGTTCCAGAATACACGACCTCAGTGCCCTGGAATTCCGGCATGCCACAGTTGGCCTTGACGATGATGTTGGCATCTGGCTCGCTGCCCGCCATGTCGAGCAGCGATGAGAGCATGTCGGATGCGCCGACGCCGCAATTGGCGCCAACTGCGATGGGGGCCTGGCCGATGCCATCGGCGACATGGTGTATATCCTTGGGGTGAAGCCCCATCATGGTGCGGCCCGCGGTGTCGAACGAACCAGTGAAGACATAGGGCATACCGGTATCGTTGGCGGCGGCTGCAGCGGCTCGGATCTCGTCGGGCGAGGACATGGTTTCGATCCACGCGATATCGGCGCCACCGGCCTTCAACCCGATCATCTGTTCGGTGAAGGCCTCGACGGCCTCTTCATAGGTCAAAGCGCCGAGCGGCTGCAGCAATTCACCGGTCGGACCGACCGAACCCCCGACGATCACCTTGCGGCCCGCGCTATCGGCAACTGCGCGGGCGATCTCGGCGGCGCGCTTGTTGAGTTCGAAGACACGGTCCTGTGCATTGTGCAGCTTGAGCCGGTGGCGCGTACCGCCGAACGAATTTGTCAGGATGATATCGGCGCCGGCATCGACAAATCCCCGGTGCAGCCTCGTGATACGGTCGGGGTGCGCGGTGTTCCAAAGCTCGGGCGCTTCGCCGGATTCCAGGCCCATGGCAAAAAGCGTTGTCCCAGTCGCCCCGTCGGCAAGCAGGACGCCTTTTTCGGCCAGCAGCGCTTCGAGCGGATTGGTCATGGTGTATCCCGTCAGGATTGATGAATGAGATAACCATATAAAGAAGTCTTTATATCATTGCAAGGAACTTTTGCGCTCCAAACCTTGCGCCGGTTATGAGTGCGGGGCTTACGGAAGGCTTGCCATCGCGGTCGTCTGTGCTAGGAAATGCCCGCCGGCGGGATTGACACGTCGCCGGTCCGGACAGGGTTCCCGGTTCGGTGCGAAGGTGGGTTGTCATGGCTCGCCAATATGACGCTTGTGCACTGAAATAAGACGCAGGCAGCGCGCACCGCACGACAATTGTCGCGCTATTTGTGACGCCGTGGTGGAACGAAAACAGACTCTGGTCCGAAGATGAGCAACGCAGATACCTCAACGACTTTAACGCGCAACGGGACAGGTCGCCGCAAGACCTCCCAGCCCAAGGGCAGGCAGCTCGACGAAACGGCGCTGGCCGAAGTCGAGGCGGCGATTTCCGGGCTGGAGCGCCGACGCGATATGCTGATAGAGCATCTACACCGCGTCCAGGACCAATTCGGCTGCCTCCACGCCCGCCATCTGCGCGCGCTCGGCGATCTTTTGCGGATCAGCCAGGCCGAGGTCTACGAGGTTGCGTCGTTCTATGACCATTTCGATGTGGTCAAGGAAGGCGATCCTGCGCCGGCGCCACTGACAATCCGTGTTTGCGATTCGCTGTCGTGCATGCTCGCCGGCGCCGAGACCCTGATCACAGAACTTGAGAATGGTGTCGACAAGGACCAGATCCGCGTCGTGCGTGCGCCCTGCATGGGCCGTTGCGCCACCGCGCCGGCTGCCCGGATCGGCGACCGCGAAGTCGATTATGCGGACCTGACCGGACTGCTGACGCTGGCCGAGAGCGGTGAGACCGATGTCGCCGCCCCGGCGCATATCGATCTTGCGACCTATCGCGCCAATGGCGGCTATGCATTAGCCGCGAAGGTAAAAGCCGGCGAGATCAGCGCCGATGAGCTGATGACGCTGCTTGGCGACGCCGGCCTGCGCGGTCTCGGCGGCGCGGGCTTTCCGGCCGGCCGCAAATGGGGCTTCGTGCGATCCTATTCCGGGCCGCGGCTGATGACGATCAACGGCGACGAAGGCGAGCCCGGTACATTCAAGGACCGATGGTATCTTGAAACCGATCCGCACCGCACGCTGGAAGGCGCCATCGTCGCCGCGCACGCGGTCGAGGCGGAGCGGATCTATTTCTATATGCGCGACGAGTATCCGGCGGTGCTCGAGATCTTGCGCCGCGAGATCGCCGCGCTTGAGCAGGCGAAGCTGATCGAGCCGGGATTCATCGAATTACGCCGCGGCGTCGGCGCCTATATCTGCGGCGAAGAATCGGCGATGGCCGAGTCGATCGAGGGCAAGCGCGGCCTGCCGCGCCACCGTCCGCCTTACATCGCCGAGATCGGGCTGTTCGGGCGCCCGACGCTCAACCACAATGTCGAAACGCTGTGGTGGATCCGCGACATCGTCGAAAGAGGGCCGAAATGGTTCGCCGACCAGGGCAAGCCGGGTCATCCGGGCGTCCGCTCATGGTCGGTCTCGGGTCGGGTCAAGGAGCCCGGCGTCAAGCTGGCGCCGGCCGGCGTCACCGTGCGCGAACTGATCGACGACTATTGTGGCGGGATGGCCGAGGGCCACAGCTTCAAGGCCTACTATCCGGGTGGCGCCTCCGGCGGCGTGCTGCCAGCCTCGATGGACAGCATTCCGCTCGACTTCGGCGGTGAGCTTGCCAAGCTCGACTCGTTTGTGGGCAGCCACGCGGTGGTGATTCTGTCGGACAAGGATAGCGTCAAGGACGCTGTCCTCAACACACTGAAATTCTTTTCTCATGAAAGCTGCGGCCAATGCACGCCGTGCCG
>JBNLDE010000193.1:0-21999 GCA_050304175.1 Zhengella sp.
CCGATGTTCGGCGCCTTCGGAAAGGCGCTGACCAATTCGTCGGTTACTTTCGTCTCCAAGGCCGCGCTGGCGGCGGGCCTGCCCGAAAAGCTCGGCACCGCCAAGCAGATGATCGCGGTGGACAACACGCGCGGCGGCATCGGCAAGAAGGCCATGGTGCTCAACGATTTCACGCCGGAAATGGAAGTCGATCCGGAAACCTACGAGGTGCGCGCAAACGGCGAACTGCTGACCTGCGAGCCGGCAACCGTTCTGCCGATGGCGCAGCGGTATTTCCTGTTTTAGGCTGGAAACGGCTCCCGTTCGGTTCTAGGCTTTTCGCAAATCCATGCCGGGAGGACCAGCCATGATCTATGTCATTGCAACGCTTACCATCAAACCGGATTCGTTGGCCGCACTGCGCGAGGCGGCGATGCCCTGCATCGAGGCGACGCGCGAGGAACACGGCTGCCTGTTCTATGACATGAACGCAAGCGTGAGCAATTCTGAGCGCGTGGTGTTCGTCGAGCGCTGGGCAAGCCGCGAGGATCTGGAGGGCCATTTCCACGCGCCGCACATGAAGATCTGGCGCGAGAAATCGGCGCCGATGATCATCAGCCGTACGGTGGAAATCATCCATCCCGAGCGCATTGAGACGGTGTAGCCGGCAACCGTCCGGCGGCGGCGAATGGACCGGGTTCGGGCGAGAAGCTTATCTTTCATAAGAATTTGGTGATATTCTATTGATTTCAACGCGCTGGTGTTGAATACAGCCGCGTGGAGCCGCTATTGTGCGGCGCATCTCGCATCGCGTGCGATGCACAATCGTCAATTTCGGCGCGAGTTCCTCCCAAGGCTTGCGCATGGCCGCAACAAGGAGATCCACCATGATCGGCAGACGCGTTCCCAACGTCACGTTCCACACCCGCGTGCGCGACGAGTCCATCGAGGGCCCGAACCCGTTCCGCTGGGAAGACAAGACCTCGGACGACTATTTCAAGGGCAAGCGCGTGGTTCTGTTCTCGCTGCCAGGCGCCTTCACCCCGACCTGCTCGACCTACCAGCTGCCGGATTTCGAAAAGCTCCATGACGAGTTCGTCGCCAAGGGCATCGACGAGATCTACTGCGTCTCCGTCAACGACGCTTTCGTGATGAACGCCTGGGGCAAGGCGCAGGGCGTCGACAAGGTCAAGTTGATCCCGGACGGCTCCGGCGAGTTCACCCGCAAGATGGGCATGCTGGTCAAGAAGGACAATCTCGGCTTCGGCATGCGTTCGTGGCGCTATGGCGCCGTCGTCAATGACGGCGTGGTCGAAAAGTGGTTCGAAGAAGAGGGTTATTCCGACAATTGCCAGGACGATCCCTATGGCGTTTCGGCGCCACAGAACATCCTTGCCAATCTCGGCGACGCGGCAACGATCGCGGCCTGACCGAAAATATCGGAAGCCCCGGCGAAAACCGGGGCTTTTCGTTTGGCGCGCGCACCCGAATATGGGAAGCTGTGGCATGGACACCGGCCAGACCACCGATGAATGACATCCTTCCGCGCTGCGCTTCGGTGACCCGGCATTTTCACGATGCGGCGGGCACCATCACGCTGGACGAAACGGCGCGGCACCGCCGCCGCATGGCGATGACCTCCGACAACAACATCGCGTTCCTGCTCGACCTGGCCGAGGCGCGGCTACTGCGCCACGGCGACGGGCTGGTGTTGGACGACGGGCGGATCATCGAGGTGAGGGCGGTGCCCGAGGCGCTCTACGCCGTCGAGGGCCGCGACGCCCGCCATCTTCTGGCGCTCGCCTGGCAGATCGGCAACCGGCATTTGGCCGCGCAGATCGAGCCGGGACGGATCCTGATCCGCCGCGACCATGTCATCCGCGATATGCTGGAAGGGCTCGGCGCGACCGTGGCCGAGATCGAAGCGCCGTTCGACCCGGAAGGCGGGGCCTATGGCGGCGCACACCACGCGCACGACCACGGCGACCATCACCATCACCACCACGAGTAACCCAAGGCGGGCGGAGGAACGCAATGGGCCTGTTCGCGCCTGGAAACACAAGCCGGTCGCCACGCCACGAATGGCTCTACGCGGCCTATGAGGTGGCGTTCACGGCGGTCGATTTCCTGGCGGCGTTCCTGTTCATCGCCGGGTCGGCGATGTTCTTCTTCCCCGAACTGGAGACGATCGCGATCTGGTTTTTCCTCGTCGGCTCGGTCTGTTTCGCCCTCAAACCGACCCTGCGGTTGGCACGCGAATTGCATTATCTTTATATCGGCGATGCGGAGGATGTCGCCACGGAGCTGAAATACGAACCATGAGTGAAAATGCGCTGATCCGCCTGCTGTCCTGGCTGTCGCCGGTGTTTCCGACCGGCGGCTTCGCCTATTCGGCGGGGCTGGAGCGGGCCGTCGCCGACGCGGTCGTGGGCAATGCGGCGGAGCTTCGCGATTGGCTTGAGACCCTGCTGGCGCACGGCTCGCCGCGCAACGACGCGATCCTGTTCGCCGAAAGCTGGCGCGCGGCCAATGACGGCGCGGCTGTCGCCGGGGTCGCGGAGCTGGCCGAGGCGCTCGCCGGATCGGCGGAACGCCACAAGGAAACGACCGACCAGGGCAAGGCGTTCCTGGCGGCGGCGCGCCACTGGTTTGCAGACGGGCTGCCGAGGGTTCTGCCCTTGCCGGTCGCCGTTGGCCTGGCCTGCGGGAAAGCGGGTATCGCGCTGCCCGACGGTCTTGCCGCCTATCTGCACGCCTTCGTGTCCGGACAGTTGCAGGTTGCCATCCGTTTGTCGGTCACCGGCCAGGACGGCGCGGCGCGGCTGCTGGCAGCACTGGAACCGGCGATCGCAGAGGTCGCGCATGGCGCCGCACGGTCCACGCTCGACGATCTGGGCGGCTTCGCCTTTGGCGCGGAGATCGCCTCGATCAACCACGAAACCCTGCAACCGAGGCTGTTCCTGTCATGACCATCCTGGCGCTGTTGACGGCTCTTATCCTGCTCGTGCTTGCCGCGTTGCACCTGCTTTGGGCGCTCGGCATCTGGTGGCCGATCGCCGACGAAAAGGCGCTCGCGCATGCGATCACCGGGTTCAGGGGAATGGACGCCATGCCGTCGCGCGCTGCCAGTCTTGCCGTCGCGACGGCCCTTGCGATTTCGGCCCTTGCGGCCGGATTGCTGGGTGCCGCGAACAATGCGCCCCTGCCGATCGCCATGGCCGGTGTGGGCTGTGCCCTCGTGTTCCTCGGGCGCGGATTTGCCGGATTCACCCCGGCCTGGGCGCGGCTGACGCCCGAAGAACCCTTCCGCACCAACGACCGGCTCTACTATTCGCCGCTGTGCCTGGCAATCGGCGCAGCCTTCACAGTCCTGCTCTGGAGCTACCTGTCATGACTTCCGCAAACGGACCCTTGCGCATCGGCATCGGCGGGCCGGTCGGCTCCGGCAAGACGACCCTGACCGAAAAGCTGTGCAAGGCGATGCGCGACGAGTTCTCGATCGGCGTCATCACCAACGACATCTACACGCGCTAAGATGCCGAAGCGCTGATGCGGATGCAGGCGCTGCCCGCCGACCGGGTGATCGGGGTGGAGACCGGCGGCTGCCCGCACACGGCGATCCGCGAGGACGCCTCGATCAACCTGCGCGCCGTCGAGGAACTGAATGCCCGCCATCCCGATCTCGACGTCATCTTCATCGAGTCGGGCGGCGACAATCTGGCGGCGACCTTTTCGCCCGATCTCGCCGACCTGACGCTATACGTGATCTCGGTCTGCCAGGGCGATGACATCCCGCGCAAGGGCGGGCCGGCGATCACCCGGTCCGACCTGCTGATCGTCAACAAGGCCGATCTGGCGCCGCATGTGGGAGCCGACCTGGAGCGCATGCGCCGCGACGCAGATGCCTCGCGCGAGGGCCGGCCCTACGTGTTCACCGACATGCGCCGGGGCGACGGCACCGACCAGGTCGTCGGCTTCATCCGCCGGCAGGGCGGGCTTTAGGCACCGAATTCATAGCCAACATCCGTCGCGCGGGAAGAGGCGGAGCGAGATACAATCACCACCGGCAGAGACGGCGGATGGGCGGAATTTATTGTTGCGCGGGGCTTCCGGTGGCAAGATGATCCCGTGCAGAGTGTCCGCATGATGCGGGGGGGGCGATCATGACACCAGAGTCCCATGTCCAGACTGTTCTCGACTATTTCGATGGATGCGACAAAGGCGACGTAGCGCGAATGCTGGGCACGCTGGAGATTGACGTCGTTCACTATTTCCTCCCCGAAATGCACCCCACGATCCGGGGATCTGAACACCTCGCGCAATATTGGCGTAAATTCCACCAGATCTATCACCCCACCTGGAAGATCGACCACACGCTCGCCAATGGCGATGAGGTGGTCAGCGAATGGAGTTGCGCCTACACGCTGCCGTCGACCGGGAAGCGGATGATGTTCCGCGGGACGGAATGGTACGTCATGCGCAACGGAAAGATCGCAGAGGTTCGCGCCTACTACCAGTACGATGACAGCAGGGATTGCCAGCTCAGCGACTTCCCCTATGCCGAGCGCGGCTATCTCCAGAAATAGTATCGGCGCGGAACCAGCGCCGGTCCGGCGCTGCTGAACCGTCAGACCGTCAGATGGGCACGCACGGCCGGATCGTCGAGCGACGCGGCATCGCCGGAGTGGACGACTTCGCCGCGGTCCATGATGTAGACGTCGTCGGCCAGTTCGCGGCAGAAGTCGAGATATTGCTCGACCAGCAGGACCGCGATCCCCTGGGTGTCGCGCAGAAACTGGATCGCGCGCCCGATATCCTTGATGATCGAGGGCTGGATGCCCTCGGTCGGTTCGTCGAGAACCAGCAGCTTGGGACGGGTCACCAGCGCGCGGCCGATGGCGAGCTGCTGCTGCTGGCCGCCCGAGAGGTCGCCGCCGCGCCGCGACAGCATGTCCTTCAGCACGGGGAACAGCTCGAAAATATAGTCCGGAATCGTCCGTTCTGCGCGCTTCAGCGGCGCGTAACCGGTTTCCAAGTTCTCGCGCACGGTCAGCAGCGGGAAGATTTCGCGGCCCTGTGGCACGAAACCGATGCCCGAGCGCGCGCGATCATAGGGCGCGCTGCGGTCGAGCGCCTTGCCCTCGAATGCGATTTCCCCGGCCGACAGGCGGTGATGACCGACGACGGCGCGCAGCAACGAAGTCTTGCCGACGCCGTTTCGGCCGAGCACGCAGGTGATGCGACCGGGTTCGGCCTTGAGCGAAACACCGCGCAGCGCCTGGGCGGCGCCGTAGTGGAGGGAGGCCTTGTTCACGCGCAGCATCGGCTCACCTCCCCAAATAGACTTCGATGACCCGCTGGTCGGCGGAAACGTGGTCGAGCGACCCTTCCGACAGCACCGACCCCTCGTGCAGGCAGGTGACCTTGACGCCGAGGTCGCGGACGAACTGCATGTCGTGTTCGACAACGATCACCGAGTGGTCGCCGGCGATTTCGCGCAGCAGGCGGGCGGTCTCCTCGGTTTCGGCGTCAGTCATGCCGGCCACGGGTTCGTCGACCAACAGGAGTTTCGGGTCCTGGGCCAGCAGCATGCCGATTTCCAGCCACTGTTTCTGTCCGTGCGACAGGTTCGCGGCCAGCGCGCCGCGCAAATGCGACAGCCGGATGATGTCGAGGATTTCGCGGATGCGGCCTTCGCCGATGCCGGTGGGATCGCCGAACAGCGTGCCGAACACCGAGCGGGTGCCGGCGAGCGAAAGGGCGAGGTTGTCCTCCACCGTATGGCTTTCGAATACGGTCGGCTTCTGGAACTTGCGGCCGATGCCCATGTTGGCGATGTCGGCTTCGTCATGGCTGGTCAGGTCGACCGTACCGTTGAAATAGACGTCGCCGGTGTCGGGGCGCGTTTTGCCGGTGATGATGTCCATCATGGTCGTCTTGCCGGCGCCGTTGGGCCCGATGATCGCCCGCATCTCGCCTTTCTCCAGCACCAGCGACAGGTTGTTGATCGCCTTGAAGCCGTCGAAGGACACGGAAACGCCGTCGAGATAGAGCAGGGTCTCCTTGCGCCGGGCGACTTCCGGGCTGTCGGGTTCGGGGGGCAGCTGGTCGCGCAGCGCATAGGGATGCGGGATGACCACCGGTTCCGGCGGCAGGCCACCTGTTTCGGGGTTCTGTCCGGTCAAATCTGCCATGGTCATTCCCCCGCGCTCCGGGCCGCGGCCAAATCGGCATCGGCTCCCGTCTCTGCGATCCGGCTTTCCTTGCGCGCCTTCAACGCCTCCCAGCCCCGGGACACGGTGCCGACGATGCCGCGCGGCAGGAACAGCGTGACGAACACGAACAGGCCGCCAAGCGCGAACAGCCAGAACTCGGGCAGGGCGCCGGTGAACCAGCTCTTGCCGGCGTTTACGGCAAGCGCCCCGACGATCGGACCGATGATCGTGCCGCGGCCCCCGACGGCGGTCCACACAACGACCTCGATCGAGTTGGCCGGGGCGAACTCGCCGGGATTGATGATCCCGACCTGGGGCACGTAGAGCGCGCCGGCGATACCGGCCATGATGGCGGAGACCACGAAGGCGAACAGTTTCACCTTTTCGGGCCGGTAACCGAGGAAGCGGGTGCGCGGCTCGGCGTCGCGCACGGCGATCAGCAGTTTGCCGAAATGCGAGCCGGTGACCGCCGCGGTCAGCGCGACGCCCAGCGCCAGGGCGATCGCGGAGGCGGCGAACAGGGCGGCGCGTGTAGTGTCGGCCTGAACGTCGAAGCCGAGGATGTCCTTGAAATCGGTCAGGCCGTTGTTGCCGCCAAAGCCCATGTCATTGCGGAAGAAGGCGAGCAGGAGCGCATAGGTCATGGCCTGGGTGATGATCGACAGGTAGACGCCGGTGACGCGCGAGCGGAAAGCGAACCAGCCGAACACGAAGGCGAGCGCGCCGGGCACCAGGACAACCATCAGCGCGGCGAACCAGAACTGGTCGAAACCGTACCAGTACCAGGGCAGTTCCTTCCAGTTCAGGAAGACCATGAAGTCGGGCAGGATCGGGTTGCCGTAGACGCCGCGGGTGCCGATCTGGCGCATCAGGTACATGCCCATGGCATAGCCGCCGAGCGCGAAAAAGGCGCCGTGGCCGAGCGACAGGATGCCGGCGAAGCCCCATACCAGGTCGAGCGCGAGCGCCAGCAGCGCATAGGTCAAGTACTTGCCGGTCAGCGCCACGATGTAGGTGGGGATGTGGAACGGGCTGGTTTCGCGCAGCGCCAGGTTGAGGAACGGCACCAGCACGGCCACCGCGAGGATGACGGCCAGGGCCGCGACGATGAGCGGGGTGAACCCCCGGGCGAACAGGCGCGCGGTGATCATGCCTCGACAGACCTTCCCTTGAGAGCGAACAGCCCGCGCGGCCGCTTCTGGATGAAGATGATGATGAAGACGAGGACGATGATCTTGCCGAGCACCGCTCCCGCATAGGGTTCGAGGAACTTGTTGACGATGCCAAGCGTCAGGGCGCCGACGAGCGTGCCCCACAGATTGCCCACCCCGCCGAACACCACGACCATGAAGCTGTCGATGATATAGCCCTGGCCGAGATTGGGCGAGACGTTGTCGATCTGCGACAGGGCGACACCGGCCATGCCGGCGATGCCCGAGCCGAGCGCGAAGGTCATGGCGTCGATCCACGGTGTGCGAATGCCCATGGCCGAGGCCATGCGGCGGTTCTGGGTCACGGCGCGCATCTGCAGGCCGAGCGGCGTCTTGTTCATCGCCCACAGCAGGACGGCGAACACCGCCAGCGCGAAGAAGACGATGTAGAGACGGTTGTAGGTGATGCTCATCTCGCCGAGCTGGAAGGCTCCGGACATGAAGGACGGGTTGGCGACCTCGCGGTTGGTTGGCCCGAAGATGGTGCGCACGGCCTGCTGCAGGATCAGCGACACGCCCCAGGTGGCGAGCAGGGTTTCCAGCGGCCGACCATAGAGGAAACGGATGACGCCGCGCTCGAGCACCAGTCCCACCGCCGCTGCGACGAGGAAGGAGAGCGGCAGGGCGATCAGTAGCGACCAGTCGAGCAGGCCGGGCGCGGAATTGCGGATGACTTCCTGGACGACGAATGTGGTGTAGGCGCCGAGCATGACCATCTCGCCATGCGCCATGTTGATGACGCCCATGACGCCGAAGGTGATGGCGAGGCCGATCGCGGCCAGGAGCAGGACCGAACCGAGCGAGAGACCGTACCAGGCGTTCTGGCCAACGGACCAAAGCACGAGACGATCCTCGATGATTTTCATCGCATCTTTAGCGTGGACCTTGAGATCGCCATCGGCCGACGCGGCGAAACGGGTCAGCAGGCTGAGCGCGTCGCGGTTGCCGATGGCCGCGACCTGATCGATCGCGCCGGCTTTTACCGTGTCATCGCGGTCCGACAGCAGGATCGATGCCGCGCGCGCCGTCTCCATGCGTGCCTTGACGGCAGGGTCGTTCTCCCTGGCGAGTGCGGCTTCGATCGATTCCAGCGCCTCGGGATCGGGATTGACGATCAGCGTCGCGGCCGCGCTCATGCGCACGGCCGGATCCTTGGCGGCGAGCGTCAGCGCGCCCACCGCGTCGCGGATGTCGCGGCGCAGGCTGTTCTTGATCTTGATCTTCTTGAGGTCGGCATCGGGCGCGCTCCCGGCGGGTGCGCCGGTGACCGGGTCGAACAGGGAAACCGGGTCGCCTTCGTCTCCGATGATGAAGACCGCCTCGTCGGAAACGCGTTTGTAGAGTTTGCTTTCGCCAAGCGCGTCAAGCGCGCGGGCAGCGTGCGGGTCGCCCAGTTCCACGAGCCGGCCGATGACCTCGCCGATCTCCTTGTAGCCCTTGGCAGCGCCGAAGCCGGCTATTGTCTCGCGCAGGGCGGCATCGTCTTGGGCGCGGGCCGCGACGGCCTGCAAGGCGATGGCGGCCGCGAGGATGAGAATGAGACGGGCGAAGCGCATGAACTCTTCTGCGTTGGCGCCCGCAGGCGCAGGAAGTGGTGTGGTGGAGACGGGCAATTGCTCGCCCGTCTCCGGTTCGTGGCCATGCCTCAGTTGGTGGTCGAGCCGAGGCAGATCTTGGTTTCGGTGTTGTAGTTGCCGCATTTCAGGCTGACCCAGTCAGACTTGAGCGGCTTGGACTCCGGCAGGTAGTCGGACCAGGCATCGCCCGGGACGAGGTCTTCGGTCTGCCAGACGGTCTCGAACTGGCCGTCAGCCTGGATCTCGCCGACCAGGACCGGCTTGGTGATGTGGTGGTTCGGCAACATCGTCGACATGCCGCCGGTGAGGTTCGGCGCTTCAGTGCCCGGCAGGGCATCGATCACGGCATCGGCGTCGATGGTGCCGGCCTTCTCGACGGCCTTCACCCACATGTTGAAGCCGATGTAGTGGGCTTCCATCGGGTCGTTGGTCACGCGCTTGTCGTTGCCGGTGAACGCCTTCCAGGTCTTGATGAACTCGGCGTTGGCTTCGCTCTCCATCGACTGGAAGTAGTTCCACGCGGCGAGATGGCCGACCAGCGGGGCCGTGTCGAGACCGGCGAGTTCCTCTTCGCCGACCGAGAAAGCGACGACCGGGATGTCCTCGGCCTTGACGCCCTGGTTGCCCAGTTCCTTGTAGAACGGCACGTTGGCGTCACCGTTGATGGTGGAGACGACAGCGGTTTTCTTGCCAGCCGAACCGAACTTCTTGATGTCGGCGACGATCGTCTGCCAATCGGAATGACCGAACGGCGTGTAGTTGATCATGATGTCTTCGTCCGCGACGCCCTTGGCCTTCAGGTAGGCTTCGAGGATTTTGTTGGTCGTGCGTGGATAGACATAGTCGGTGCCCGCGAGAACCCAGCGCTTCACGCCTTCTTCGTTCATCAGGTAGTCGACGGCCGGGATCGCCTGCTGGTTGGGCGCAGCGCCTGTGTAGAACACGTTGCGCTGGCTTTCCTCACCCTCGTACTGGACGGGGTAGAACAGGATGGAGTCCAGTTCCTCGAAAACCGGCAGGACCGACTTGCGCGACACCGAGGTCCAACAACCGAAGACGGCGGCCACCTTGTCCTTCTCGATCAGCTCGCGTGCCTTTTCGGCAAACAGCGGCCAGTCGGAAGCCGGATCGACGACCACGGCCTCGAGTTTCTTGCCGAGAACGCCGCCCTTCTTGTTCTGCTCATCGATGAGCATCAGCATAGCGTCCTTGAGCGTGGTCTCCGATATCGCCATGGTTCCCGACAGCGAATGCAGGATGCCGATCTTGATCGTATCGTCGGCCGCATGGGCCGAGAAGCTCATGGTCGACGCGGCCAGCATGGCCGCGAGGCCGGCAAGCATGGATTTCGTGGTTTTACCGGTCATGTGATTACCTCCGACAGGTTTGTTTGCACCGCAAAAACACTAGCAAGCGCTGTGCCAGTTGCCTGGACGGGGATGGGCCTCGGCAGATTTATCGAATATTAACAGATGGTTACAATTCTGGAGGTGGCATACCCAGGTCATTGGGGAGCAGCCCGGAATTTGCGCTTTCCATGTGCAGGGGCCTCGCAAAATGATCATTATATATGCAGTACAATCAATGTGCTTAAAAAATATGCAATTCCGGCCAGTGCGCGTTCGCGTTGAAAACGATCGTCACCGGTATATATTCGAGGCGCTGCATAATTTTGCGGCAGGTTGTTTGCACCACAAATGACCGTGCGCCCTCCGCCCAGGCGGAGGGCGTGTGCTTTTCGGCGCGTTTCACGCCGGCCTTCTCAAACGGACCACGGAGTTCCAGTATATTGGAAGCGAAGCAACATACGGGAAATTCGATGGCTGAATCCCTGGTCGACGCGGCGAACCGAATGTTGGCGGAAATCGAGGCCGCCGGAACGCGCAAGCGGGAACGGGTGATCCACTCGCCGCAATCGGCGGTGATCCGTGCCGAAACCGGAAGCGGCGATGCGCCGTGCGGGTCGGACGTCATCAATCTGTGCGCCAACAACTATCTCGGCCTCGCCGACGATCCGCGCCTGATCGATGTCGCCAAGCGGGCGCTTGACAGCCATGGTTTCGGCATGGCGTCGGTGCGCTTCATATGCGGTACGCAGGACCTGCACAGGGCGCTTGAGCAGCGCATGGCGGCGTTTCTGCGCACCGAGGACTGCATCGTGTTCGCGTCGTGCTTCGACGCCAATGGCGGCTTGTTCGAACCGCTGCTCGGGGGCGAGGATGCCGTTGTCTCCGACAGTCTCAACCATGCCTCGATCATCGACGGCATCCGGCTTTGCAAGGCCCAGCGGTTTCGCTACGCCAACAACGACATGGACGACCTGGAGCGCCAACTCAAGGCGGCCAAGACCTGCCGCTACCGGCTGATCGCCACCGACGGCGTGTTCTCGATGGACGGGATCGTCGCCAACCTGCCGGCGATCTGCGATCTTGCCGAGAAATATGATGCCATGGTGATGGTCGACGATTGTCATGCGACCGGCTTCATCGGCGGCCGCGGGGCGGGCACCCCCGAATTCCATGATGTCGAGGGCCGGGTGCAGATCCTCACTGGCACATTCGGCAAGGCGCTGGGCGGGGCTTCGGGCGGCTACGTCGCCGGACCGGCGCCGATCGTGGAACTGCTGCGCCAGCGGGCGCGGCCCTACCTGTTCTCCAATGCGGTGGCGCCGGCGATCTGCGCGGCGGCCTTGGCGGCCATCGACATTGCGGAGAATGCGGGCGAGGAGCGCAAGCGCCTGGCCGAAAACGCCCGCCGGTTCCGCGCGGGCATGGCGGCGGCGGGCTTTACCTTGGTTCCGGGCGACCATCCGATCATTCCGGTGATGATCGGCGATGCCGCGCTGGCTTCGCGCGTGGCAGACGATCTGCTGATGCACGGTGTTTATGTGATAGCGTTTTCCTACCCGGTGGTTCCGCATGGCAAGGCGCGCATCAGAACCCAGATGTCGGCGGCCCATACGCCCGCCCATATCGATGCAGCGGTTGCCGCATTCACCGCGGTCGGCCGCGAACATGGCCTGATCGACTGACAATCCGGATCGCGAGGAGGATGCGGGAATGCGTGCACTGGTCAAGGAAGAAGCGGCTCCCGGTCTAGCCTTGCGGGACGTGCCCAAGCCGCGGCCGGGTTTCGAGCAGGTGTTGATCCGTATCGACAAGGTGTCGATTTGCGGCACCGACTTGCACATCTACAACTGGGACGAATGGGCGGCGGCGACCGTGCCGGTGCCGCTGACCGTCGGGCACGAATTCGTCGGCCGGATCGAGGCGCTGGGCGAGGGGGCGAGCGGGTTCGAAGTCGGTCAGCGGGTTTCGGGCGAGGGCCATATCGTGTGCGGCACCTGCCGCAACTGCCGGGCAGGGCGCGAGCATCTGTGCCGCAACACCAAGGGGGTCGGCGTCAACCGGCCCGGCGCGTTCGCCGATTACCTGGTTATCCCCCAGCACAATGTCTATCCGATCCCCGATTCCATTCCCGACCGTATCGCCTCGGTGCTCGACCCGCTCGGCAACGCGGTCCACACCGCCCTGAGCTTCGACCTGGCGGGTGAAGACGTGCTGATCACCGGGGCGGGGCCGATCGGCCTGATGGCGGCGGCAGTGTGCCGGCACGTCGGCGCACGACATGTCGTGATCACCGACCTCAATGAGAACCGGCTTCAGCTTGCTGCACGCATGGGGGCCTCGCGCGCCGTGGTCGCCGGACGCGAAAGCCTGGCGGGTGTCATGGAAGAGCTCGGCATGAAAGAGGGTTTCGATTACGGGCTGGAAATGTCGGGCTCGGGCGCTGCGCTGCGAGACATGATCGGGGCGCTCAACAATGGCGGCCAGATCGGGTTGCTCGGCATCTATCACGGCGACGTCACGGTCAATCTCAACGCAGCCATCTTCAAAGGCCTGCACCTGCGCGGCATCTATGGCCGCGAGATGTTCGACACGTGGCACAAGGCGCTGGCCATGTTGGAAAGCGGTCTGGACATCACACCGGTCCTCACGCATGATTTTGCCTTCGAGGATTACGAAAAGGGCTTTGCCGCGCTCAATGCGGGCGAGGCCAGCAAGGTGGTCCTCAGCCTCAACTGACCGGCGCCACCGTCGGCCCGACTGGGAATTTCCGGTGACGCAACGCACCGACATCGACGGACTGTTCGCGTTGCTGCTGGCCCGGCCGCAGTCGACGCGTACGCTTGTCGGGATCGCCGGGGCGCCGGGGTCGGGCAAATCCACCTTCGCCAGGCAGCTCCTGACGCGGTTGAACGCGGCGGCGCCGGGTCGGGCGGCGCTGCTCGAAATGGACGGCTTTCACTACGATGACGGCCTGCTGCGCCAGATGGGCCGGCTGGCGCACAAGGGCGCGCCCGACACGTTCGACGCAGACGGCCTGCGCCACATCCTGCAGCGGCTGCGCCTGAACGCCGGCGACGGTGTCTGCGCGCCCGTGTTCGACCGCGACCTGGAAATTGCGCGCGCCGGCGCCAACCTGATCCCGCGGTCGGTCCCGATCGTGCTGGTCGAGGGCAATTATCTGCTGCTCGATACCGCGCCCTGGGCGGGAATGGCCGCCGATTTCGACATCACCGTGATGGTCGAGGCCGACCGGGCGACCTTGCGCGCGCGGCTGACGGCGCGCTGGCAGGGTTACGGCCTCGACGCCGCGGAGGTCGCCCGCAAGGTCGAGGAAAACGACCTGCCAAACGCGATGACCGTTCAACTGGACAGCGTCGCGGCGGATTTTTCGGTGACAAGCTGAGCGCGGATGCCGCGCCCGTTAAAACGAGCGCGGCAGACCGAGAATGTGTTCCGCCACATAGGACAGGATTAGGTTGGTGGAGATCGGCGCGACCTGGTAGAGGCGCGTCTCGCGGAACTTGCGCTCGACATCGTATTCGGTGGCGAAGCCGAATCCGCCATGGAATTGCAGGCAGGCGTTGGCGGCTTCCCATGACGCGTCCGCGGCAAGCAGCTTGGCCATGTTGGCCTCCGCGCCGCATTCTTCCCTGGAGTCGAATTTCCGCGCAGCCTCGAAACGCATCAGGTTGGCCGCGCGGGTGTTGACATAGGCGCGGGCGATCGGGAACTGCACGCCCTGGTTCTGGCCGATCGGCCGGCCGAAGACCGTGCGCTCCCTGGCATAGGCGGTGACCTTGTCGATGAACCACCAGGCATCGCCGATGCATTCGGCGACGATGAGCGTGCGCTCGGCATTCAATCCGTCGAGGATGTAGCGGAAGCCCTTGCCTTCCTCGCCGATCAGGTTCTCCGCCGGGATTTCGAGATTGTCGAAAAACAGTTCGTTGGTCTCGTGTCCGACCATGTTGCGGATCGGCTTGGCCTCCATGCCACGGCCGATCGCCTGTTTCAGGTCGACGAGGAAGATCGACATGCCGTCTGATTTCCGCTTCACCTCGGCAAGCGGTGTCGTGCGGGCCAGAAGAATCATCAGGTCGGAGTGCTGAATGCGCGAAATCCAGACCTTCTGGCCATTGACGACATAGCGGTCGCCCTGGCGCACCGCGGTCGTCTTGATCCTGGTCGTGTCGGTCCCTGTGGTCGGCTCGGTCACGCCCATCGATTGCAGGCGCAGGTCGCCGGATGCGATCTTCGGCAGATAGTACTGCTTCTGCGCCTGCGAGCCGTGACGCAGCAGCGTGCCCATATTGTACATTTGACCATGGCAATGTCCGGCGTTGCCGCCGGCGCGATTGATCTCCTCCATGATCACGGTCGCCTCACTCAGCCCGAGGCCGGACCCGCCATAATCCTCGGGGATCATGGCCGCGAGCCATCCTGCCCTGGTCAGGGCGTCGACGAATTCTTCCGGATATGTCTGCGCTTCGCCGTGCCGGCGGTGATACTCGGCGGGAAATTCGGCGCACAGCGCGCGCAGGGCCTCGCGCAGGTCGCGGTGGTCGTCGTCGGACGTCATCGGTCTTTATCTCCCGCGGGTAAGGCGATGTTGCTTTTCATCGTGCGCCCAGCCTGGCCTTCACGGCAACATGTCCCGCCGCGTTTACCGCAAACAGTTCGGCTCCGTCTTCGCGCCCGATACCAAGCAGGGTGAACGAATCGGTGTCGAACAGAGGCGAGACGCCGCGGAACTCGAACGTCTCGATCCGTTTTTGCGGATTGTGGCGCGCGTAGAGATCGATCAGCAGCGTCGCCGTCAGCGGTCCGTGCACGACGAGGCCGGGATAGCCCTCCACGCCGCGCACGTAATCCTGATCGTAGTGGATCCGGTGACCGTTGAAGGTCAGGGCCGAATAGCGGAACAGCATCACCGGATCGGGCGCGATCGTGCGGCGCATGGTGATGCCGTCCGCAGGTGCCGGCACGCCGGGCGGGGCGGGGGCGGCCGTCGCGCCCGGCGCTTCACGGTAGACCAGATCGTGCCGGTCGGTCAGCACGGGGGTGCCCGAGGCGAAGATTTCGTGCCTCACCGTGACGAAAACCAGCCGGCCGCTGCGGCCTGTCTTTTCGGCGACGTTCTCGATCGTGGAACGGCGAACGACCTCGGCGCCGAGCGGCAGCGGCGCGTGAAACGACAGCCGGCTGCCGGCCCACATGCGGCGGGGCAGGGGCACCGGCGGCAGGAAGCCACCGCGTCTGGCGTGGCCGTCGGGACCGAGTTCCGACTGGCGCGTCTCGGGCAGGAAATAGAGCCAGTGGCCGAGTGGGGGCACTTCTTCCTCGCGCCACGGCGGCGTCTCGTGGTCGAGCAATGCTGCCAACCGCCGAACCGGCCCCGCCGATGTAAAGTCGCAGACCTCCTCGGTGCGGCCGATCCAACTGGCAAGCGTTTCCTGCACCATAGCGTCCTCCGCATTTACCCAGACGGCGCCGCGGGATTTGCGCGCGACCCGGTCCCTATCCAAACCCGGCATGCGATGTGAGTGCAACCGGGTTATGCGCGGTCGGCAATTTTCTCCGATTCCCGGTTCAAAAAACGGGCTTTTACGGAAGTCGGGCTTGCGCAGCCCAAAGCGCTGCGCTAACCCTCGCCGCGTTGCAGCATGGCCTTGCGGCACCTGTGGGCGCACCGATACGATGGGGCGCCGCTGCGGTAGTCGGGTGGCAATGTCGATCGCGACGAGCGAAAGAAAGCACGGTCATGAACGATCTTTTGACCTCATATTTGCCCATCGTCCTTTTCATCGGCGTGGCAGCTGTAATCGGACTGGCACTGATGGCGGCGCCGTTCCTCCTGGCCTACAAGAATCCCGATCCCGAAAAGCTGTCGGCCTACGAATGCGGATTCAACGCCTTCGACGACGCGCGCATGAAATTCGATGTCCGCTTCTACCTGGTCTCGATCCTTTTCATCATCTTTGATCTCGAGGTCGCGTTCCTGTTTCCCTGGGCGGTGTCGTTCGGCACGGTCGGCTGGCTAGGGTTCTGGTCGATGATGGTCTTCCTCGGGGTGCTCACCATCGGCTTCATCTACGAGTGGAAAAAGGGAGCGCTGGAATGGGATTGACCGACAACACCACCCTGGTCGCCCCGAAGCCGAAGGGCATCATCGATCCGGCGACTGGCAAGCCCGTCGGTGCCGATGACGGCTTTTTCGGCGCCGTCAATGACGAGCTTTCCGACAAGGGTTTCATCGTCACGTCGTCTGAAGCGCTGATCACCTGGGCGCGCACCGGCTCGCTGATGTGGATGACCTTCGGGCTCGCCTGCTGCGCGGTCGAGATGATGCACACGTCGATGCCGCGCTACGACGCCGAGCGCTATGGTTTCGCGCCGCGCGCCTCGCCGCGCCAGTCCGACGTGATGATCGTGGCCGGGACTCTGACCAACAAGATGGCGCCGGCCATGCGCAAGGTCTACGACCAGATGCCCGAACCGCGCTATGTGATCTCGATGGGATCATGCGCCAATGGCGGCGGTTATTATCACTATTCCTACTCGGTGGTGCGCGGCTGCGACCGTGTCGTCCCGGTCGACATCTACGTCCCCGGATGCCCGCCGACCGCCGAAGCGCTGCTGTATGGCGTGATGCTTCTGCAAAAGAAGATCCGCCGGACCGGCACCATCGAGCGCTGAGGAAAACGAGATGAACGAAGAAGCGCTGAAGGACCTCGCGGCCTACATCACCGAAAAGCTCGACGCCCAGATCGAGGACGCGACGGTCGCCTATGGCGAACTGACCTTGCTGGTACCGGCCGGCGACATCCTGCCGGTGCTCACCTTCCTTCGCGATGACGTCCAGTGCCAGTTCATCTGCTTCGTGGACGTGGCGGGGGTCGACTATCCGGGTCGCGAGCAGCGGTTCGATGTCGTCTACCACCTGCTGTCGCCGCGCCAGAACCAGCGAATCCGCGTCAAGGTGCAGACCGACGAGGAGACGCCGGTTCCGTCGATCACCAGCATTTTCCCGGGCGCGGAATGGTACGAGCGCGAGGCCTACGACATGTATGGCATCCTGTTTTCGGGCCATCCCGACCTGCGCCGGATTCTCACCGACTACGGTTTCGAGGGGCACCCGCTGCGCAAGGACTTCCCGCTGACCGGTTTCGTCGAGGTGCGTTACGACGATGAAACCAAGCGCGTCGTCTACGAGCCTGTCGACCTGAAGCAGGAATTCCGCAATTTCGATTTCCTCTCGCCCTGGGAAGGCACGGACTATGTGCTGCCGGGCGACGAAAAGGCGAAATCATGACCGAGCATTCCGTCCGCAACTTCAACATCAATTTCGGTCCTCAACATCCGGCCGCCCACGGCGTGTTGCGCCTGGTGCTCGAGCTTGACGGCGAGGTGGTCGAGCGCGCTGATCCGCATATCGGGCTGCTGCACCGCGGCACCGAGAAGCTGATGGAACACAAGACCTATCTACAGGCCGTGCCCTATCTGGACCGGCTCGACTATGTCGCGCCGATGAACCAGGAGCATGCCTTCGCGCTTGCCGTGGAGCGGCTGCTGGGCATCGACGTGCCGAAGCGGGGGCAGCTCATACGCGTGCTGTATTCCGAGATCGGCCGCATCCTGAACCACCTGATGAACGTGACCACCCAAGCGATGGACGTCGGCGCGCTGACCCCGCCATTGTGGGGCTTCGAAGAGCGCGAGAAGCTGATGGTGTTCTACGAGCGGGCGTCGGGTGCGCGCATGCATGCCGCCTATTTCCGTCCCGGCGGCGTGCACCAGGATATTCCCGAAAAGCTCGTCGAGGATATCATCAAGTGGTGCGACTGGTTCCACAAGCCGATTGACGACCTGGACGATCTGCTGACCGAAAACAGGATCTTCAAGCAGCGCAATGTCGACATCGGCGTGTTCACCCAGGAGCAGGCCTGGCAGCGCGGCTTTTCGGGCGTCATGCTGCGGTCCACGGGCGTCGCATGGGATCTGCGCAAGGCGCAGCCCTACGAGTGTTACGACGAACTGGATTTCGAAATCCCGGTCGGCAAGAACGCCGACTGCTACGACCGCTACCTGATGCGCATGGAAGAGATGCGCCAGTCGGCCAAGATCATGCGCCAATGCTGCGAATTGCTGCTGGGCGCGGAGAAATCCGGCCCGGTTTCGAACACCTCGGCCAAGATCGTGCCGCCCAAGCGCGGCGAGATGAAGCGCTCGATGGAAGCGCTGATCCACCATTTTAAACTCTACACCGAGGGCTACAAGGTTCCTGCCGGCGAGGTCTATGCAGCCGTCGAGGCGCCCAAGGGCGAATTCGGCGTCTACCTGGTTTCCGACGGCTCCAACAAACCTTACCGGGTCAAGCTTCGCGCGCCGGGTTATGCCCACCTTGCGGCAATGGACTTCATCGGTTCGGGACACCTGCTCGGTGACATGCCCGCGCTGATCGGTTCTTTCGATATCGTTTTCGGGGAGGTCGATCGCTGATGTCCGTCCGTCGTCTTGCAGAAGATCATCTCCAACCCGCGAGCTTCGCCTTCAGCCGCGGCATGGCCGCCGAAGCCAAGAAGTGGTTGAAGAAATATCCCAAGGGCCGTGAACAGTCGGCGGTCATCCCGTTGCTGATGCTCGCCCAGGAGCAGGAAGGCTGGGTGACCAAGGCGGCGATCGAGCATGTCTCCGACATGCTGGAGATGCCGAAGATCCGTGTGTTGGAGGTCGCGACCTTCTACACCCAGTTCCAGTTGAACCCGGTCGGATCGCGCGCGCATATCCAGGTTTGCGGTACCACGCCGTGCATGCTGCGCGGATCGGAAGACCTGATCCGGGTCTGCAAGAACCGGATCAACGAGCAGCCGTTCCATCTCAACGAGGCCGGCACGCTGTCGTGGGAAGAGGTTGAGTGCCAGGGCGCATGCGTCAACGCGCCGATGGTGATGATCTTCAAGGACACCTATGAGGACCTGACGCCCGAAAGGCTGGAAGAAATCATCGACGCGTTCGAGGCCGGCTCGGGCGCCAAGATCAAGCCGGGACCGCAGAACGGACGCACGGTCTCGATGCCGATCACCGGTGCGACGACGCTGACCGACAAGGCGGCGGTCGAGAAGAAGGCCCGGGTTTCGACACCTGCCACGAAGGCGGCCGGCCGGTCGAACGCCACTCTCGACTTAGCCCGCTCGGCCAAGGCCGTGAAACCGAAGCCCGCCAGCAAGGCTACCGTTTCCGAGGGCAATCCGACCATGAAGCTTGCCGCGACGGCGAGCGGCCGCGCCAAGGCGAAAGGCGAGGCCAAGGCCGCCGCGCCCGTGCTCGACGACAAGAACCGGCCGGCCGCGGTCAAGAAGCCGGCAAAGCCGGACGACCTGAAGATGATCTCCGGCGTCGGTCCGAAGATCGAAGGCATCCTGCATTCGCTCGGCATCTACACCTACAAGCAGATCGCGGCGTGGAAGAAGTCCGAGCGCGAGTGGGTCGACGGCTATCTGAAGTTCAAGGGCCGGATCGACCGCGAAGATTGGGCCAAGCAGGCCAAGGCGCTCGCCAAGGGCGGACGTGACGAGTACATCAAGGTATTCGGCAAGGAGCCGAGGTGAGTGGCATGCTGACAGACAACGACCGCATCTTCACCAACATCTACGGCCAGTTCGACACGTCGTTGAAAGGCGCGATGAAGCGCGGCCACTGGGACGGCACCAAGGCGATCATCGACAAGGGCCGCGACTGGATCATCAACGAGATGAAGGCGTCCGGGCTGCGCGGGCGCGGCGGAGCCGGGTTCCCGACAGGCCTTAAATGGTCGTTCATGCCCAAGCAGTCGGACGGCCGGCCGCACTACCTGGTCGTCAATGCCGACGAATCGGAGCCCGGCACCTGCAAGGATCGCGACATCCTGCGCCACGATCCGCACACGCTGGTCGAAGGCTGCCTGCTCGCCAGTTTCGCCATGGGCGCCCATGTCGCCTACATCTATGTGCGCGGCGAGTTCATCCGCGAACGCGAGGCCCTGCAACGGGCGATCGACGAGGCCTATGAGGCCAGGCTGCTGGGCAAGAACAACAAGAACGGCTGGGACATGGACGTTTTCGTCCATCACGGCGCTGGTGCCTATATTTGCGGCGAGGAAACCGCGTTGCTGGAAAGCCTGGAAGGCAAGAAGGGCCAGCCGCGCCTGAAGCCTCCTTTCCCCGCCAATGTCGGCCTCTATGGCTGCCCGACCACGGTCAACAATGTCGAGTCGATTGCGGTGGCGCCGACCATCCTGCGGCGCGGCGCGGCCTGGTTCTCGTCATTCGGCCGCGATAACAACAAGGGCACCAAGCTGTTCGCCGTTTCCGGCCACGTCGACGCTCCCTGTGTCGTGGAAGAAGCGATGGGGATCAACTTCCGCGAATTGATCGAGCGCCATTGCGGCGGAATTCGCGGCGGCTGGGACAACCTGCTGGCGGTCATTCCGGGCGGCTCGTCGGTGCCGCTGGTGCCGGCGGAAGAGATCATCGAGGCGACGATGGACTTCGACGGCCTGCGCGATCTGCGCTCCGGCCTCGGTACAGCGGCGGTGATCGTGATGGACAAGTCGACCGACATCGTCAAGGCGATCGCGCGGCTGTCCTATTTCTACAAGCATTAAAGCTGCGGCCAGTGCACGCCGTGCCGCGAGGGCACCGGCTGGATGTGGCGGGTGATGGAACGGCTGGTGCGCGGCGAAGCGCACAAGCGCGAGATCGACATGCTGCTCGACGTGACCAAGCAGGTGGAAGGCCACACGATCTGTGCGCTGGGCGACGCCGCGGCATGGCCGATCCAGGGCCTGATCCGGCATTTCCGTCCGGAGATCGAGCGGAGGATCGAAGAGTTTTCGCGAAACAGCCACCGGGTGGAACCGGTGATGGTCGCGGCGGAGTAGGGAAAAGCGGGCGTCAGTTCCGCGCGAGGCAAACGGCCAAGGGGGATCAACGGGACCTGAAAGGAGAGTCCGATGTCGATGTTCTCACTGCCTGATGACTTGGAAATTGACGCGAAAGCGATGGAAACGATGTTGAAGACCTGGAGCGATACGATGAATACGGGTGCGATTGCCGCGCCGGTTTTCGGTGCGCCGGCGGCTGCGGCCGCGCTTGGCGCCGGCGTTGTCGCGCAGGCCTGGGGCACGTGGTTGGGCGCGGTTCACGGCATGGCCGCCGCGACGCATCATCTCCACACGCTCGACACGGCGCTGATTCCGGCCAGCTGGTTCTGGAACAGTGAAGACGGCGACGAACAAGCTTTTGCGTTGTCGTCCCCCTTCGGTTTCTTCGCCGGCGCGGCGCGCACTGCGATCGCCGACATTGAGCGTACGGCGCGCGACGTCGTCGAGTTCTCGGAACATGTGGCCGAGGATCTTGCCGACGAGGCGGAGAAGGCGACCGCCGAGATGGAGAACATCGCCGGCAACAGCAACCTTATCGCCGCGGAGATCGCGGAAAAGGCGCTCGGCGCGTCGGCGGTCGTGGACGCTACCGAAGCTCCGCTGGCGCCGTCTGACGACATGGGGACCGGCGAAACGGCGCTCGACCTTCTGCCGGAGGATTTCGTCGCGCCGAAACGGATCGACAAGCCGGCCGCGCCGGACGACCTGACGATGATCGCGGGCGTCGGCCCGAAACTGGCGGCGACG